>NZ_JBHYIO010000033.1:0-149838 GCF_042740095.1 Nonomuraea sp. NPDC059023
CCCGATACGACAAACGCGCCTACATCTTCCACGGCACCGTCACCCTGGCAGCGCTGGCCATCTGGCTCCGCACCTGATCTAAGAAACAGCTCCTAACCCGAATTTCACATCAACGATCTAGGCCCGCCGGTAAGAATCGCGCCACACGGCCCAAACGAGCAGCGTCGCCGCAGGTCACGGTCCGCGACGATGTCGCCCGCAGAGGGCAGGTTTCGGTCCGGGCGTTCGGGGATGAGTCAGGCGCCTTGCGACGCGATAACGCTGGATCGGACGTTTCCGCAGGTCGCGTTGCTCGCTAAGTGCTTTAGGTCTAGCCGTCCCGGAGCTCCCGGTTACGCACCGTCGCTTTGGGCCGTGTGGCGCGATTCTTACCGGCACCCCAGGAACGTGCTGCCCGCGCATGCTGGGGTGTCCCGGCGGCTCCACCTCCCGGCCCGCCGGAGGATGGGGCGACCGGGTTGACTAACCGGTTGGTTATCTCTAGCTTCATCAAAGCTAACCCAATGGGATAACCAGTTAGTTAGGACTGCGTGATGGCCAACCGTTTGTTCATCGACAACCAGTGGGTACCGGCCCAGGAGATGATGCCCGTCATCAACCCCGCCACCGGCCAGCCCTTCGCCACCGCCCCGTCAGCCTCACGAGACGACGCCGCACGAGCCGTGGCCGCCGCCCGCCAGGCCTTCGACCATGGCCCGTGGCCGCACACCGCTCCCCGCCACCGCGCGGATCTGCTTCGCCGCCTGGGCCAGGCCATGCACGAGCGCCGGGAGGAGTTCGTCGATCTGGTCGTGCGTGAGAGCGGCTTCCCCCGGCCGCTGGCCGAGGCCGTCCACGTGCAGAGCGCGATCGACTTCCTGTACGACGTGGCCGACCGGCTGTTGCCCTCGATGGCCTTCACCACGCCGCTCAACCCGCACGCGGCCCCGTCGATGACCGGGCGGCCGCAGACCACCCAGGGTGTGGTGGCCAGGGAAGCGGCCGGGGTGGCGGCGCTGCTCACGCCGTTCAACGCCGCGGTCCCGCTGACCCTGCACAAGCTCGCCTCGGCGCTGGCCGCCGGATGTACCACGGTGATCAAGCCGTCCCCGCACACGAGCCTGCAGGTCCTGCTGCTCGCCGAACTCGTCGAGGATGCCGGATTCCCGCCCGGCGTGGTCAACATCATTTCCGGTGACGTGGCCGCGGGAGTGGAGCTGACCAGCAACCCCGGCGTCGACATCGTCAGCTTCACCGGCTCCGACACGGTCGGCCGTACCATCGCGGCGCAGGCCTCGGCCACCCTCAAGAAGGTCATCCTGGAACTCGGCGGCAAGTCCGCCAACATCGTTTTCGCCGACGCCGACCTGGACCGGGCGGCACTGGAGGTCGTGGGCAACACCGTCACCAACGCGGGACAGGGCTGCCTGCTGCTGACGCGGACCCTGGTGGACGCACGCGTACACGACGAACTGATCGCCAAGGTGATCCCGATGCTGGCCGCCGTCACCATCGGCGACCCGGCCGACCCGGCGACGGCCATGGGCCCGCTCATCAGCGCCGCCGAGCGCGACCGCGTCGAGGCGATGATCCGCCAAGGCCAGGCCGAAGGAGCCGTCCTCGCGTACGGCGGCGGCCGCCCGCCCGGCCTTGACCGGGGCTTCTACCTGGAGCCGACCCTGTTCACCGGGGTCAAGAACTCCATGACCATCGCCCAGCGGGAGTTCTTCGGCCCCGTCAACGTGGTCATCCCCTTCTCCGGCGACGACGAGGCCGTACAGATCGCCAACGACAGCGACTACGGCCTCAACGCCGGCATCTTCACCAGCGACTTCGCCCGCGCCCACGCCGTCGCCCGCCGGATCCGCAGCGGCACCGTCAACATCAACGCCTCCTGGGGGATCAACCCCGACGCGCCCTTCGGCGGGGTCAAGCACAGCGGCCTCGGCCGCGAAGGCGGCGCCTACGGCATCGCCGAGTTCCTGGAGCACAAATACATCTCCTGGCCGGTCGGCGCCATCTAACCGGTTAGTCAATCTGTCACACTGGAGACCATGTCCCGCGCCGAAGCCACCAAGAGCCGCATCCTCCAGGCCGCCGCGGCGGAGTTCGCCGCCTACGGATTCGCCGGCGCCCGGGTGGACCGCATCGCCAAGGCGGCTTCGGTGAACAAAAACCTCATCTACATCTACTTCACGAACAAGGACACCCTGTTCGAGACGGTCTTCGACGCCGAGGTCGCCAAAGGCCTGGACGCGGTTCCGTTCACGGTCGACGACCTGCCCGGCTACGCCAGGCGTGTCCACGACCACTGCCGTCGACACCCCTCGGTCATCCGGCTGGTCGCCTGGCACCGGCTGGAACGCGCAGGCAGACCCGATCCCACCGCGGCCTCGCCCGCCCACGCCGCCAAGCTGGCCGCGATCGAAACCGCCCAGCGCGAAGGGCGCCTCAGCGACACCTTCAGCCCAGACATCCTCCTGGCCCTCATCATCGCCCTGGCCACCTCCGACGGCCCCGTCGGCGCCGCCGCCCTTCCCCATCGGCCCGGCCACCCCGACGAGATCAGCGGGGCGATCGCCGAAGCAGTGCACAAACTTACCGCCAGCCAACCATGACGATAGAACGCCGTCCGATCATGGCAGGGCGATGTACCGATGCGGGGGTCCCCGCCCCCGTCGACCCCCGACCGTGCACCTGCCGATAATTCCATCCGTACAGGTCAAAGAGTCGGTCGTGTCGGCGGATGTTCAGGGCTGCGATGCGCGTCGGGTCGGGTGCGGCGCGGAGTGGGGCGGCTTGGTCAAGGGCTTGATGAGCGCGATGCTCGTTGTAGAAGCGTTCATTCCAGAGCAGGCAGCGGTCCAGGAGTTCGCGGCGGCAGGTCAGCACCCACCGCTACGTGAATGGAGTTCATCCGCGGCATCCGGGTGCCGGTGAGCACGGTGCGAGTCTGGGTTACCCAGGCCGCGGTCGGGTGGGCGGTGGTGCCGAGCACGCGAACGCGCCTGGTGGCGTGCTCGATGACGGCCAGGACGTGCCGGCGCTGCCCGCTAGGAGCGACGGTTTCCATGAAGTCGCAAGCCAGGAGCGCGTCGGCTTGTGATCGCAGGAAGCCGGCCCGGGTGGTGGAAGCTCGCTCGGGTGCTGGGTCGATGCCTTCTTGCTTGAGGATCTCCCAGACCGTGGACGGCGCGGATGGAGGCCACCGTGGGCGGGTGCCCACGCCTCTTCGGCCGGCAAAGTCCGGGCGTGCCGCTGCCTCACGATCTTGCGGTGCCAGCGCAGGATGGTGTCCGGGCGGACGACAAGCCGGAGCCGACACAGGACCGCTCGGGGCAGGGAGGTCACGAGCGCCGCCAGGAGGAAGCGGTCTTCAGGAGTGAATCTCACCCGCGCATCGGCGCCGAACCGCCGTTGCAGGTGGTTGCCTCGTCCAGGTCGGGCAGCGTCAGGAGCTCTCATAGCCGCCTCGGTGTCGATCAACGGCCTGTCGTCGATCGACTTTTTCTAGACGAGATTCGCCTCGTAGGCGGCGATGACCAGATGGACCCTGGTGCGGGCGTCGAGCTTCAGCAGCAGGCTGCTGACGTGCGTCTTGACCGTGCTCAGCGTGACGTACAGGGTCTGCGCGATCTCCGCGTTGGACAGGCCGCGGGCCACCAGCACCAGCACTTCCCGCTCGCGTCCGGTGATGTCCAGGCGACGGGCCGGTCGGTTCACGTAGCGCTCGATCAGCCGCCGCGTGGCGCTGGGTCCGAGGAGGGAGTCGCCGGACGCGATGGCCTGCACGCTCCTGATCAGCTCGGTTGCCGGGGTGTCCTTGAGCAGGAAGCCCGTGGCGCCGGCCTGGAGCGCTCCGTAGACGTACTCGTCCAGGTCGAAGGTGGTCACGATGAGGACGCGGGCCTGCGGATTCGCGGCGCAGATGCGGCGGGTGGCCTCGATGCCATCCATCTCGGGCATCCGTATGTCCATCAGCACCAGGTCGGGCGGTTCGCTCGTGGCGACGGCCACCGCCTCGGTGCCCGTCGCGGCCTCGCCGTACACCTGAAATCCCGGCACGCTGTCGATCAGCCGGCGGAAACTCGCCCTGATGAGTGGCTGGTCGTCGGCCACCAGCACCTTGATCACAGCGGCAGCCTCGCCATCACCCGGAAACCACGCACCGGGCGGACGCCCGCCTCGAACTCGCCGCCGAAGATGCGCACGCGCTCGCGCAGCCCCTTCAGGCCGTGGCCGTACGGCCGCTCCCGCGCGTTTCTCCCGTCGTCGGTGATCTCCACGACCAGCCCCTCTTCCTGCCGTTCGATCAGCACCGTAGCCCGCTGGGCTGCGGCGTGCTTGAGCACGTTGGTCAGCGCTTCCTGCACGATCCGGTAGACCGTGAGCTCCATCTCCCCCCGAACCTCGCCGTCCAGCCGCAACTCCACCTCCAGGCCCGCGGCCCTGATCCTGTCCAGGAGGTCGTCGAGGTCGCCGAGGCCGGGAGCGGGGGCCAGGTCCGCGGGACTGTCCTCGCGCAGCACGCCGAGCAGGCGCCTGGTCTCGCGCAGCGCCGACCTGCTGGTCTCTTCGATCGAGCCCAGTGCGCGGCTCATCTCCTCGGCGCCGCCGACGTGCCGTTCGATGCCGGCTTGCACGGCGATCGTGCTGAGGCTGTGGCCGATGACGTCATGCAGCTCGCGGGCAATGCGCAGGCGTTCTTTCGCCGCTTCGGCGCGGGCCCGCTCTTCGGCCTTGGCGGCCAGTTGCTCGGTGTAGAGCCTGCGCTGCCGTACGGCGGTGCCGGCGGTCCAGGCCGCCACCACGATCGCCAGCACCAGCCCGAGCTGGTCGACGATGTGGCCCCGCAACGGGAGCTCCACGACCCCCTGCACCGTGACCGTCACCGCCGCGAGCAACGCGGGCACCGCCCTGGTCCGGGTGGCCAGCGTGTAGAGCGCGAACGGCACGCCGAACGGGTCGGCCTGCGGGATGAGGAACTCCCGCATCCCCAGCCCGCCAATCAGCACGACGACGAACACCGCCCGCGGCCACAGGCGCCTGACCGCGAGGGGCAGGCTGGTGGCCAGGGCCGCGGCGAAGTCGAGCACGTCGGGCGGCGTGGGATTGCGCGTAGCGGCGAGCCCGAGAAAGCCGGCCGCCAGCAGCAGCGCACCCATGGTGTCGAGCGACACCCAGGCCCACGTTGGTGTCCGGCTCAGCAGGGGAAGCCGGGGCTGGTCACGCACATTCCCGACCCTAGCCACCGGGCTCGGCGGCGCGTATCGGTCTCAGGACCGATGCGCGGTCCGGCCAACGACGCGGATCGTGATGGACATGATCGAAGTCATCGGACTGACCAGACGCTTCGGGCGGAGCACCGCTGTCGACGACCTGTCCTTCACCGTCACGCCCGGAAAGATCACCGGATTCCTCGGGCCGAACGGCGCGGGCAAGACCACGACCTTGCGCATCATCCTCGGACTCGACCGGGCCACCTCCGGACGGGCCGTCGTGAACGGCGTGCCGTACAGGACACTGGACCGGCCCTTCACCCACGTCGGCGCGTTGCTCGACGCGAGCGCCGTGCAGGGCGGACGGCGGGCCGAGCAGCACCTGCATTGGCTGGCCAGAGCCAACGGGATCTCCCGCACACGCATCGGCGGGCTGCTGGAACTCGTCGGGCTCGGCGAGGCGGGGCGCACGCGGGTGGGCGGCTTCTCGCTCGGTATGAAGCAGCGGCTGGGGCTGGCCGCCGCCCTACTTGGCGATCCCGAGATGCTGCTGCTCGACGAGCCGCTCAACGGGCTCGACCCCGAGGGCATCCGGTGGATGCGCGGGCTGCTGAAGTCGCTGGCGGCCGAGGGGCGGACTGTCCTGGTCTCCAGCCATCTCATGCACGAGATGGCGGTCACCGCCGATCACCTGATCGTCATCGGACGGGGCCGGCTGCTGGCCGACACGGAGATCACGCGGTTCGTGCGGCCCGGGATGTCGCTGGAGGACACGTTCATGAACGTCATCGAAGGGAGCGCGTCGTGAATGCCGTCGCCGCCGAGTGGATCAAGTTGCGCACATTGCGCTCGACCTGGTGGGCCCTGGGCGTGGGAGTGCTGACGGCGCTCGTGCTCACCGCACTCGGCGCATCCACCGTGATCTCACGCTGGGACCCCGGGCAGACGGGCGAGCAGGCCGCGATGGGAATCGTCGCTGCCGTCTATGTCGGAGTCGTGCTGGCTCAGTTGCCGCTCGGCATGCTCGGCACCATGTCGATCAGCGGTGAGTACACCTCCGGCATGATCCACACGACCTTCGTCGCCACGCCGTCGCGCTCACGGGTGCTGCTCGCCAAGGCGTCCGTGCTGGGTAGCATCGCCATCGCCGCCTCACTGCTCATCGCGATCCCCGGATACCTGTACGGGCACACGGTGGCCGCAGAGTTCGACCCCACACTGCCACCTGCTGGAGCATGGGCGGTGATCGGCGGCGGCACGCTCATGATCGTGACGACCACGATGCTCGGGCTGGCACTCGGCGCGATCTTCCGCAACGGCGTCGTGGCCATCTCCGTGCTCGTGGTGCTCATGGTGCTGGTTCCCTTCGCCGGGCGGATGTTGCCGGGGGGTGAGGTGGTCAACCGGATCCTGCCGGGCTATCCGGGGCTCCAGCTCATCGAGCAGTTGCCGGACATCATGCCGAACGCGGCCGCCTTCGCCGTCCTGGGCGCCTGGGTTGTTGTACCGCTGCTGATCGCGGTCCTCGCCAACAGGCGGGTGTCCTAGCGTCGTGTCCCTTCATGTGCGCGATGACTGCTGACCCAACCTTTGAGCGGGATGTCCAACCCATCGCCTGCTGTCGCCGGGCGCGAGCAAGCTGGTGAGCTCGGCGTCCCTGGGAGAAACCCGCCCAGCCCGCGTTTGCCGAGGGTTCCGGACCCTCCGTGCGAAGACCCCCACGCCAGCCCGTGCACCCAAACCCTCCAAGCCCGGCAGCGGACGACCCCAAGGCTCCTGGAACAAGCACCCAGCGTCACGCCATGAGGTCGGCCTCACCCTCGCCACCGGCGAAGCTTACGCACGTCCCGCCTATCACAAGACGGGCACCAAACCCCGCCGCCGTGCTTGAGAAAGCACACTCCGCAACCGTCCGAAATGAGGGGCCCCACCCCATACGCGAAGATCAGGAGTTGAACGACAAGCTGAGGGACGGCCACGAAGAATCCCTTCGGGTGTCGTGTCATCGGTGACGCGGTGGTGCGGCGTATGACACGACATGATGGCCGGTGGCGCGGTCACGGGATGCGAAGATCATGCATCGGGGTGCGGGCCCGCCTCCAGGAGCCCGTAGCCGCTCGCGGGGCAGCGACCTGTCGATCTACAGCGCCGAAGACCTCGCCTTCGTCGCTGCGGAACTCAACAACCGCCCGCGTAAAGCGCCCGCCGAGCTGTTCGCTAAGATCGTCGCAACAGTCGAATGACCGCGTGTTGCGATGATCATGCGAATCCGCCGTCCGTAGATGGGGCCAACTCACTCGCTGGAAACCAACCATTTGCCGGCGAAACTCCGGCGGATAGTTGTTCGGCACAGTGAACTCCTTCTTCCGGGAACCAGGGTTCCTCAGAGATCAGGTGTCCACCAAACCAGGGCAAGACCAGGCGCGAATTAGCGCATGAAGTGAAGCATCATCCCAAACCGTCATAACCCATAGCCGCGCCGAGAAAGCACTGGCATGATCCATCACATGGATCATGCCCCTGAACCCGTCAACATGGACACGTGGCCGCGGCAACAGCACTTCCACCACTTCCGGCGCGTTCCCTGCACATACTCAATGACCTTCGAAATCGACGTCACCGCGTTCGTCGCCGCGCTACGGCAATCACCGCGCAAGTCGTACATCGCGCAGGTCTGGGCGCTCGCCACGATCGTCAACCGGCACGATGAGTTCAAGATGTGCCTCACCGAGGAGGGCGCCCCGGCAGTATGGCCCGTCGTGCACCCGGCCTTCACGGTCTTCAACCCCGAACTCGAGACT
Source organism: Nonomuraea sp. NPDC059023 (assembly GCF_042740095.1). NCBI lineage: Bacteria > Bacillati > Actinomycetota > Actinomycetes > Streptosporangiales > Streptosporangiaceae > Nonomuraea > Nonomuraea sp. NPDC059023. Next base: position 8,000 of record NZ_JBHYIO010000033.1, read on the forward strand.
TTCGCGGGTGTGTTCGCTGAATACGACCCCGATTTCGGCGCGTTCCACGATGTCGCCGCCCCGCTGCTCGCCAAGCACAGTCAGGCCACCGAATTCGTTCCGCAAGGGTTCCGGCCCGCCAACGCCTTCGACATCTCCAGTGTCCCGTGGGCGTCCTTCACCGCATTCAACCTCAACATCGACAATGACTGGGACCACCTGTCGCCGATCTTCACGCTCGGTCGTTACATCGAGCGAGAGGGCCGTGTGCGACTTCCCGTCGCGGCGCAGGTACATCACGCCGTGGCAGACGGATTCCACGTGGCGCGCCTCATCAACGAGCTGGAGACCCTGGTTCAGGACACCAGCTGGCTCTGAGCTTGTCGTTTAAGTTCTGGTCTTCGTGTTTGCGGCGTTCGTGACTGTGTTGCCCGGTTATGTGGTGCGGCGGGGTTGGTGCCTTTGCGGTGGCGAGCTGGGCGTTTGTAGGTCTCGCCGGTGACCGGCTGGAGAAGTCGTCGAGCGCGCAGCGCCCTGAGCAGTTCGTCGGGGCAGTGGCGGCCACCTCGGCGGCCTGGCTGGCCTGGTCGTGCTCGCGCGGCATCCGTAGCACCGTGGAGGCGGTAGGTGGGCCAAGACCAGGTCCAGGATCACAGGATCAGGGAGTGCCCGGTGTGCCCGCCCGTGGTGATGCCCTCCGCAGCACCTTGACCGCTACGCCACCCGGGGTGCCGTAAGGAATCAGCGTTCTGTGTGGTCTGCGATCGAGGTGTTTCGCCTGGACGTCTGCCTGATCCGGGATTCGGCGGAATGGGTTGCCCGGGGGTGGTGGGCTTGGTCATCGTGGCGGTTGTGAGTGTCCACGACGATGCCGCTTCTCCCGGTGAGCCCGTGGGTGTGCGGGTGGGGGCGGGCGGGCGGCGATCGGCCGCGGTGCGCGTTCTCGGAAGTCCACGACGCAACGGGATTCCGAGAGGCGGTCCTTCTCGGAAGCCGTTGGCCTGTTCGAACAGTCGCTATCTCACGGAGCGGGCTTCACCAGCAGCTGGATGAACCGTTCGCCCTCCAGCGGGTCCTGGCGCGCGTCCACGACCACCAGGTTCTTGCTCTGGCCGCCGGGCAGGACCACGAACGTCGAGTCCAGGCCGCGGCGATCGAGTTCCTTGCGCACCTCTTCCAGCGGCTTGCCCTCAACCGGGTAACCCTCCAGGAGGCCGCCCTTCCCGGTCGCCGAGCGGGAGCCGGCGAACTCTTTGACCAGCTTCTCGCCGCGGTCGTCGGGGACCAGCTCGCACGGCGCGACGGGATCCTTCATGAGGATCGTGCTGGTGCTGCTGCCGCCGCCGGACAGCGGGGTGATCGTCCAGACGAACGTTTCACCCGGGCGGAATAGCTTGGTGTCGACCCGCATCTGCCAGCCCCGGTCGTCGCCCGGGATGTTCTGTGGCGCGTGGTAGAGGCCCTTGGGGACGTCTTCGACGTACTCAGCGCGCGGCTCTCTGCACTTGTCGCCCTCGGGCACGTAGTCCACGATCGCGGGTACGCCCAGCTCCTTGAGCTGCCTGCTCAGCCCGGTGGCGTCCTTGAAGTCGGTCACCTTGACCCACACCACCCCGTCCGCCTGCTTGGTGACAGCCCAGGAGGCCGAGGTGTAGGTGCCGCTGTCGTCCAGCACGCTCGGTACGACCACCGCCGCCGCGGCGACCGTCACGGCGATGGCCAGTCCCAGCGCCAATCGAGGCCGCTGCAACCAGCGCCGCGCCGTTGCTCTCTCGGCGGGCGGGTGCGCGGTGATCTCCGCCAGCAGCGCCCGCGCCCCCGCGCCGGACGGGTCCCCGCCGTGCTCGCCCGGCTTCACCCTGGCCAGGGCTCTCGTCATCGTCTCGATCTCGTCCATCACAGCGCCCCTTCCGCAGATACCAGCCGGTCCGTCCGCACTCCTGCCTCGGTCAGCGCCCGCGCGAACCGTTTGCGCGCGCGATGCAGCCGCACCCGTACGGCGTTGCGCGTAAGGCCCAGCACCGCGGCGACCTCCGCCCGGTCCAGGCCTTCCCAGGCGACCAGGGCCAGCACCTCCCGATCGTCGTCGGGAAGCGTCGTGAACACCTGCGCCACCGCCTCGGCCTCGATCTTGCTCTCCGGCGCGGCGGCATAGAGGTCGGTCATCTCCGCGTCGAGCTCGACGGTCCTGGCCCGGCGCCGGTTGTCGGTGCGGTGGTAGTTGGCCAGTACTTTCCTGGCCACGCCGTACAACCAGAGCAGGGCCTGCTCGCCGTCTGGCAGTTTGTCCACCTTGCGCCAGGCGATGGCGAACGTCTCGGCGACCACGTCGGCCGCGTCCTGCGGCGCGGCGCAGCGTCGTATCGCATATGCGGTGATCTGGCCATACGTCTGCCGGTAAACGGCCTCGAATCTGGCCAGCCGTTCCTCATTCACGGGCGTCCTTTGTCAGGAGAAAATGCGGACACCATCGTCTATGTACGGCAAGGCCTGGGCATTACCGCCCTCCGCGAAACTTTGATGAGCAGGGCCAGATGCCTGCCCGCGAGCAGCAGCGGCATCTCGCTCTGGGACACCTGGGCGGACTCGTGCGCGTGCTGCCGGCGGCGATGGTGCGGATGGATTCCCCGCGCCGGCGGCGGTGCTCAGCCCCGCAGGCCGGGACGGTCGACGATCACCGATGCCAGCAGGGCCGTGCTCCACACCGCTCCCTTGCGGGCGATGGGTTCCGGCATGTCGGGGTGCATCTCATCTCGCAGCCAGACGATCCGTCCGCCCAGGTAGCGGTAGGTGGCAGGGTCCAGAATGTCGTATCGGCGGTACGGCCGCGCGTCGCCGGGCTGTTCCAACCAGACGCCCAGTCCGCTGCGGCCGGCGGCGTCGCTCACCCCTTGTTCGATCCGGACGCCGGGAATGAGGGCGAGAGCACGGAACATGGCAGCCTCCAGCCGCGGTGGCATCGAGCCGTACCTGCTCAGATAGAGCATGATCACGTGGTACGCCCGGACGTCGTCAGGCGTGACGCTGTGGGGCACCCCTTCTTCGCGGGCTCCCTTGATCCAGTGGCGGTCACCCGTCACCTTGGCCAGCAGCTTCTTCGGGTCGGTCGGCAGTTCGCGGAGCTTGGCGTCGTACTGCTGCGGCGTCAGGTCATCGTCGTTCGCGTCCAGGGGATTGTGTTCGGGGCCGACCTGCAGTCTTCCGTCTTCATCGAAACCGGCTGCCTGCATTCCGTCATAGCGCTGCCACTGCTCACTGGGCTTGACCGTGTCCGAGTTCGGCTGCTTGTCCAGGGTCTTGGTGTAGTGCCACTGCGTCGGCAGCGGCACCGGGACGCTCTCGCGCCTGCTCGCCACCTCGGCGGCGCGGGCCAGCACCACAGAGGAGTCGAACTGGACCACCGTGGGTGGAGTCGCCGGATCCTGAGCGGGAGACTGCGGCCGAAGAGCCGCCACCGCGACCGCGACCGTCACCCCGACCATCCCAACCGCGAGCAGCCGACGCCCTACCGCCCGCCCGCGCCCCCGTATCCGCGTCAGCAGCCGCCGGCGCTCCGGAATGATCCACTCCGCGCCGGGCTCGGGCACACCGGCCCGCCATTCGCGCAACGACCGCATCTCATCCATCCGAAGACTCCTTTCGCGTCATCGCCGGGTCGGATCCGCCGAGCGCCTGGCGTGTCCTGGCCCTGGCCCGGTGCAGGCGGGATCTCACGGTGCCGATCGGAATGTCCAGCGCGCGGGCCACGTCCTCATAGGACATGTCGGCCCAGGCCACGAGTAACAACACCTCCCGGTCCCCGGGCGACAGCTTCATCAGGGCCGCCGCCAGTCCGGCCTGCTGCGCGGCCACCCAGTCATCGACGCGGTCGGCGTACGGCTCGGCGATCTCGTCGACACCGCTGCGGACCAGCGCACGGTAGAACCGGATCTCCACGCGCCGATGCCGGCTGACGAGCCGGGCGGCGATGCCGTACAGCCAGGGACGCGCGTCAGGATGGCTGAGGTCGTAGCGGCCGCGACGCCGGAACGCGGTCAGAAACGTGTCGGAAACGATGTCGTCGGCCAGACAAGGGCCCAGCCGCCGGGCAACATAGCGCCGCAACGCGGGCGCGTGCCGGGTGAACAGGTCTGCGAAGGCCTCCGGATCGCGCGCCGAGCGTCTTATCAGCTCGGTGTCATCAGCCCTGCCGGATTCGTCGGCGATCACATGCTGCTCCCGTCCCTACACATCGGTTCTCCCGCTTTCGCCCGGACGGCAGGCGCAGGTTCACGGTCTGAAAGGTGATCTGCGTCACTTCACAAACGGGCGCCAGGTGTCGGCGACGTCGCCCCGGTTTGGGCCGTGTCTCCCCAACCCCCGTGGCACAGTGGCAGGAACCAGAGGGTGGCTGGGCCGTGGGTGTCGGACGGCGGGTACTCCCCTTCCGTGGCCGGGTACGTTCATCGCCTTACTGACTACGGACGCCGCACGCGAGGCGTACGAGAGAACCGGCCCGGAGACCGTCTGAGAACAAGAAGGGCGGGATCGGGCAAGTAGCGCTGATCGGTTTCTTGGAGAAAGGCGCCGGATGGATGAGCCCGACCCGCGACTCGACGGCGACGCGGTGGTCATCGCGAAGTCCCGCGAGGAGCCTGAGTGGTTCTCGGTGATCTTCGACAGGTACTACGGCGCGATCCACCGCTACGCCGCCGCCCGCCTCGGTCCCGACGTCGCATCGGACGTGGCGGCCGAGACGTTCCTGGTCGCCTTCGACCGGCGTACGCGCTATGACCTGACCTGCGACCAGGCGCGTCCGTGGCTCTACGGGATCGCCACCAACCTGATCGGCAGGCACCGCCGCAGCGAGGTCCGTTTCTACCGGGTTCTACCGGGCCATGGCCCGCGCGGGCACCGCGGAGCCGGACGGCGGGCACGCCGACCGCGTCACCGAGCGGGTGGCGGCCGAGCGGCTGAGCCCGGAACTGGCCCGCGGCCTGGCCGGGATGTCACGCGGTGACCGCGACGCGTTGCTGCTGGTCGCGTGTGCCGGATTCAGCTACGCCGAGGCGGCGCGGGCACTCGGCGTGGCGGTCGGCACGGTCAGCTCCCGCGTCAACCGGGCGCGGCGCAAGCTGCGCGCGCTTCTGGGTCCCACGGCACGGGAGGTCTTCAACCATGGATGAGATGGCGATGCTGAAGAGGTACCACGACGCCCAGCCGGAGCCCGGTGGCGAGGAGGTCGGGGTGGCCAGGGCCCGGCTGCGGGCCCACGGCCGGGTGCGGCCCGTGAGACGTCGGCGGCCGTTCCTGGGGCTGGCCACCCTGGTCGCGCTGGCGGCCCTCGTGGCGGGCATCTCGTTCTGGCCCGCGCAGGAGCGGGAATCCGTGCGCCTGGTTCCCCGGGTGGTGGAGACCACGTTGCGGCCGGTCGCCGGCGCGGCGGACCTGGCCGCGAACGCGGCGGTCCTGGCGGCGGCGGAGAGCGACGACGTCTTCGCCCCGACCGACTGGGCCTACATGAAGACCGACACCGGGGAGCTGTGGCGGCGGGTGGACGACACGAAGTTCGCCACCCGCTACAGAGGCGGCGAACTAGAGGTGCACGAGGGCTCGGAGTTCGAGGTCGGCTATCCCTTCCTGCTGTCGCTGCCGACCGACCCGGACGCGTTGCTGGCCCGGATGGACCAGCAGATCGTGGAGGAGAACGCCATGTTGAACCGGCCCGAGATGAGCGAGGACGAGCGTCACCTGTGGGCGTTCCGGCTGATCTCCATGGGGATGGGAGAAACCGTGCTGCCCGCGAAGCTGCGCGCGGCCATGTACGGGGCGATGGCGCGGATCCCGGGGGTGAAGTACGAGGGCGGGGTGAAGGATCCGGCCGGACGCCGGGCCATGTCCCTCTTCCACGGCGACGAGCGCGTCTACATCCACCCCAAGACCTACGAGTACATGGGCTTCCGCTGGCCAGGCCAGAAGATCATCGTGTACAAGGCCGTGATCGTGGACCGTGCGGGCGAGCGGTCATAGCCGGCCACAGCGAGGTGTTCGTGGCCCTGTTCACCATGTACAGGCACAAGATCGGGCGATGAAGTACCTGTATCGGACCGCTGGATGGCGGTAGGTCCCATCGCGTCGGCCCGCTACCGCCACTGACCGATTGGTTGCTGCTCAGGGGCCGACACCCGTCAAGCAGGTCGGGCCTGTTGCCCCGGCCGGTACGTTTCCCCCCGGGACCAGTCTGGACAGCCGGTTCGGGTACCCACTGTGGTCGGCTGGCGTGTCGCGGCGGCCCCCGCGGGAGAAGGGATGGCTGTCGCATTCCCGTCCGTCGATGACCGGGGTACCGGAGCATCGCGCGTCAGGTCTGGTAGGGGCGGCGGGTGCGGGCCTCGCGCAACGCGTCGCCCCACCAGATGAGCTGGTCAAGGAAGCGCTTGGCCGCGGCATGGGCCGCGTCGCCGTCGACGGGCTCCCCCCGGTCGTCGAACTTCTCCCAGAAGTTGGAGAAGCTGATGGTGTTGCGGATCGTGGTGGCGTGCACCTCGGTGAAGACTTGGCGAAGTTGCTCCACCGCGTGCAGGCCCCCGCCGACACCGCCGTAGGAGACGAAGCCGACCGGCTTGGCACTCCACTCCTCGAGGTACCAGTCCACGGCTGTCTTGAGAGAGGCCGGATAGCCGCGGTTGTAGACGGGGGTTACGACGATGAAGGCATCGGCCGCGGCCAGCCGGGCGCCGAGCGTCTGGACGGGAGCGGGTAGCGGAGCCTGCTCGTCGTCTCCCGTGAGGACTTCCGGTAGGCGGGCCTTCAGCAGATCGATGTACTCGACGTCGAGGCCGCCGTGCCGGCGGGCCTGGTCGGCGATCCAGTTCGCGGGTGTCGGGCAGAAGCGATCGTTGCGGATGCTCCCCACGATGACGGCCACCCGAAGAGGTTCTGCCACGGACATTGCGGTCACTTCCTTTCCGTTCGTTCGTGCGCCGCGTCTTGGGTACGGCGATCCGCCGTACCCAAGAAGAAGGAGGTCACGGCGGCGAGGGTGAGCATCGCGGCCGCGGCCACGGCGGCGAGCAGGGTGAGGCTGGTGCCGAAGGCGTCACGGGCGACGGCCAGGAGGTCCCCCGCGGCTTCGGCGGGCAGCCGGTCGGCGGCCGACGCGGCTGAGGCGAGGCTCTCCCGCACCTCCGCGGCTTCCCGGTTCGGAATCCCGGACGGCAGGGCCCCGTCGATGAGGCGCTGGTAGATGGCCGTGCCGGCGGCGCCGAGGGCGGCGATACCCAGGGCGGCGCCCAGCTCCTGCCCGGTCTCCGTGAGTGACGCGGCCGATCCGCTCTTCTCGGGGGGTGCTTCGGCGATGACCATGGAAGTCACCAGCACCATCAGCGGGGCGGCACCCAGCCCGATGAGGACGGCCGCCGCGGCTCCCATTTCCGGCCCCGCGTCCAGCCCTACCAGGGCCAGCAGGACGAACCCCAGCGCCGCCAGCAGCAGGCCGCTCCAGATGATCCGAGTCTCGCCCAGCCGGGCGGCCAGCGCGGGAGTGCACAGCATGCCGGCCACGGTCGCCAGAGCGTAGGGCATCATCCACAACCCGGATTCGGTCGGCGAGAAGCCCTGCACAAGCTGGAGGTATTGGGCGAACAACAGCATGAACGCACTCAGGCAGACGGCTCCCAGCAACTGGCTGCCCAGGCCGACGGTGAACACGCGACGCCGGAAGAGCGCCAGGTCCACCAGCGGGTCGGCCAGTGTCCGCTGCCTTCGGACGAACAGCCAGCCAAGGCCCACACCGGCTACCAGCGTCAGGCTCGCCGCCCCCCAGCCGCCGGTCGCCGCCGCCTTCAGCGCGTAGACGATGCCGAGTACCGAGGTCAGCGACAGCACGACGCTGACCGGGTCCAGCCGTCCGGCCTTCGCGTCCCTGGACTCGGGCAGCAGCAGGGGTCCCGCCACGAGCAGCACCAGCATGACCGGCACTCCCATCAGGAACACCGCGCCCCACCAGAACCACTGCAGGACCATCCCTCCGATGACGGGGCCGAGGGCGACCCCGCCCATCAAGGCGGCAGTCCACACCGCGATGGCCGTTCGCCGCTGCCCGTCGTGCGGGAACAAATGCCGGATCAAGGAAAGGGTCGAAGGCATCAGGGTCGCCCCGGCCACGCCCAGCAGCGCACGCGCGGCGATAAGCATCTCCGGTCCGGTGGAGTAGGCGGCGACCACGGAGACCGCGCCGAAGCACGCCGCGCCGATGAGCAGCAGCCTGCGCCGGCCGATCCGGTCCCCGAGGGTGCCCATCGTGACCAGGAGCCCGGCGATCATGAATCCGTAGATGTCGAGGATCCACAACTGCTGGGTACTGCTGGGCCGCAGGTCGGCCGCCAGGTGGGGCAGCGCCAGATGGAGCACGCTCAAATCGATCGCCATCAGCAACGTGGGCAGGACCAGGACACCGAGCCCCAGCCATTCCCGCCGCCCTGCACGCGATTGCGGCAAGGTGTCCGCCGTGGTCCTCACTACACGTCTCCTTCCGTACGAGTCGCCGGCGAACCGAAGCAGTCCGGCCGCCCTCACATCACCGAGCATCGAGGGCCTACCTTCCGGAACGGCTCCGGAAGGGCTCCGGCGGCAGCGGGGCCGGGGGCCGTCCTCCGTTTGGATCCGGTACGGAGAGCGGCGGTACCGTGACAGCATGCGATTCGGACTACTCGGCCCACTGGAGGTACGGGACGACGGCGGCGAGACGGTCCGCATCCCCGAAACGAGGGTCCGAACGTTGCTGGCCGCGCTCCTGGTCCGGGAAGGTCGCGCGGCGACCGTCGACGCCCTCATCGACGACGTGTGGAGCGGCCGACGACCGGCCAGCCCCCTGCGGGTACTGCGCGCAAAGGTTTCCCAGCTGCGTACCGCCCTGGCCACCGCGCAGGACGGCGGACGCAACAGGGTGCGAAGCGTCCCCGGCGGCTATCTCCTCCCGGTCAACGCCGACGAACTGGACGTACTGCGCTTTCGCACGCTCATGGCCCGCGCCCGCGCCGCGGACGTGCCCGGGCAAGCCGTCGCGCTGCTCACCGAGGCCCTCGATCTGTGGCGGGGGCCGGCGCTGTCGGACTTTCCCGAGACGCCCTTCGCCGTCGCCGCGGCGGTCCGGCTGACCGAGGAGCGGCTGAGCGCGGTGGAAGAACGGGCCGAGCACCGGCTTCGCCTGGGCGAGCATGGCCCGCTCGCCGACGAACTGCGGCCCATGGTGGAGGAACATCCGCTGCGCGAGCGACTGCTGGCCGTACACATGAGCGCGCTCTACCGCTCGGGCCGCCAGGCCGAGGCACTGGAGGCTTACGAGAAACTGCGGCACCAGCTCGCCGAGGAACTGGGCGCCGACCCCGGCCCCGACATCACCACGCTCCACCAGGACATCCTGCGCCACTCTCCCCGGCTCGCGACGCCTCCCGCCCTGCCCCCGCGGGAGTCCGCGCTGCGTCCCCGGTCGAACCTCCCCGCCCCGGTCAACCGCACTATTGGCAGGGAACGCGAAACCGAGCAGGTGCGGCGCCTGCTGCGCCAGGCCCGGCTGGTGTGCCTGACGGGCCCTGGCGGGGTCGGCAAAACCCGGCTCGCCCTGGAGGCCGCCACCGGCCTCGACGAGGAATTCCCGGATGGAATCCGGCTGGTGGAGTTCGGTGCGCTTTCTCCCGCCGAGGCCACGGTCGAGCGGGTGGCCGAGACCGTGGCCGCGGGCCTGGAGATCAGCGACGGCAGCGCCGTGTCCAGCCCCGAAGACCTCCTCCAGCATCTGGCCGACCGGCTGCGCCCCTTCCGCATGCTGCTCGTACTGGACAACTGCGAGCACGCCGCCGAGCCCGTCGCCCGGCTGGTCCACGGGCTGCTGCGCGCAGCCCCCGGCCTGCGCTGCCTGGCGACCAGCCGGGAGCCGCTGCGAGCGGAGGGGGAACACGTTTTCGAGGTCTCCCCGCTGGAGACCGGCGCGGGTCGGCCCCCGGTGGACCTCGACAGCGCGCCCGGCGCCGTACGCCTGTTCGCCGACCGTGCTCTGGCCGTCGCGCCGGACCTGCGGCTGGACGCGGAGGCGCTCTCCGTGGTCGCGTCGGTGTGCCATCGCCTTGACGGACTGCCGCTTGCGCTGGAGCTGGCTGCCCATCGAGTCCGCGTGTTGGGGCTCCCGGAGCTGTCCGCGCACCTGGATGATCGCTTCGGCCTCCTGGTCGAGGGCCACCGCGCCCTGCCCCACCGCCAGCAGACCTTGCGCGCGGTGATCGACTGGAGTTGGGACCTGCTGGGTGAGCCCGAGCGCCGGGTCCTGTGTCATCTCGCCGTGCACTCCGACGGATGCACGCTGGAAGCCGCGCAGGCGGTGGCCGAAGGTGAGGAGCATCTGGACGGCGGGGTACTCGCCCCGCTGTCGCGCCTGGTCGGGCAGTCCCTGGTGAGCGTGCAGCAGACTCTCCACGGCCCCCGCTACCGTCTGCTCGAGTCGATCGCCGCCTATGCGGCCGAGCGGCTGGAGGAGTCCGGACAGGCCGAGGCGGCACGGGAGCGCCACATGCGCTTCTACGCCGGCTTCGCCCAGCGCGCAGATCCCATGCTGCGCAGCGCTGAGCAGCACCAGTGGCTGCAGCTCATGCAACGGGAGGAGGCCAACCTGCGTACCGCCTTCTCCACTGCGATAGGCCGCCGTGACACCGACATGGCGCTGGTCCTGGCCTCGGCCCCGTTCTGGTATCGCTGGATCCGCGGCCGACTCGGAGAGGCACACCGGCTGCTCGCCGAGGCCCTGGCCATGCCGGGCGGCAGCCGGGAACGGCGGGCGATCGCTGCGGCCTGGCACGCCGGCCTGGACAACATGAACCCGCGCGCAGCGGACCCGGTGGCCGGTGCGAACGCAGCCCTGGCGCAGTTCGACGGCTTGCCGGACCACAACGCGCGAGCCAGGGCCAAATGGTTCCTCGGCCCCGCACTCATCGCGCACCGGCACCGGGCGCAAGGCATGGAGTTGCTCGACCAGGCGGTGGCCGAACTCCAGGAGCAGGGCGACCTGTGGGGCGTCGCCGTCGCCCTGTCCAACCGGGCCTGGCTGGAGCAGAGCCGGGGCAATTCACCTCGGCATGAGACCGATGGCAGGCACGCCCTACAGCTCTTCCGCGACCTCGGGGACAGATGGGGACAGCTTCAGGCCATGGCCGTGCTGAGCAGGCACGCGGAGATCGACGGCGACTTCGGCGAGGCCTCCCGAATCGGCCGGCAGGCCCTGTCCATCGCCCGAGAGCTAGGTCTGTGGCCAGAGGTCTCGACCTGGCTGTCCAGCCTGGCCTGGTGCGCAGTGGCGCACGGCGACTTCGAGCAGGCACGGAACCTGCACGAGCAGGCATCTCGGCTGGCCACCGAGATCGGTTACAGCTACGGAGAACGCGCCGCCGAGCTCGGCTCCGGGATGGCCGCCCACCGCGAAGGACGACTGGAGGCCGCGGACCGGCATCTGCGCCACTGGCTGGAACACGCGAGCGACATAGCCGGCACCGTCGACCTGGCGATGGTCTTCACCGAACTCGGTTGCATCGCCGAACTGCGCGCAGACACAGAGACAGCGCTGCGGGAACACAGCAGAGCGCTGACCACCGCACTGGAAACCGGATCTCTACGCTCCATCGCCCGCGCGCTGGAAGGCCTGGCCGCGACCTTGGCGGCGGCATGCCGGGCCCGCCAGGCCGCGCACCACTTGGGCACGGCGGCCGCGGCACGCACGGCCATCAGAGCGAAGCTGCCCACCACCGAGCAGGCCGAGGTCGAGCGGGCGCGCTCGGCAGCCATCGCCGCGCTGGGACCGGAAGCCTACGCTGAGGCATACCAGCATGGCCGGGCCCTGGATCCCCGACAGGCATCCCACGGCGCGGTCTCAGAACTCACGGTGACAGCTGGGGGTGACACGTGACATGGGACTGGTCTGATCTTGGGTTTCGCCGATCGAGCTAAGCGGCTCGGCGGTACTCGTTAATCGCTCCTCCGAGTATCTCGTGGCCTCTGATCCGGCCTTCCACGAACGGAGATTCCCCGGCTCTGTGGCGCTTGGTGGAACGGTCGGTCCATGCGGTGACCGGAGCAGGCGAACAACCGCAGATCGAGTACCCCGGTTTCTACCGCACCCGCTGACGCAGCTCCCGAGCTCGCGGGTGCGCTGGCAACTTCCTACCGTGCCATGGCAGCTAGCTGAAGCAGTTCTTGCTGGCCCGACCGGGCGCGGCCGGACACCATCGAGGTAAGCAAGCACTTCGATGAGTATCCACGGATGCGCCCGATGAAATCCAAACTCACCATCCGCAGGGCAGGAATCGTGTCCTTCGGCAGTGCCCCGACCGATGCGATCCGCATCATCGCGGCGCTTCCCGCTGAATGGCACACGGAGCTCGACATCATCGACTCCGGCGAGATCGTCCTGACCATCAGGGGCGTCACAGCCGAAGGTGCGCTGGACAAGGTTGGTCCGGTCCTGACGCACCCGGCCTACAGCCACCTGAGCGTGGTGGCCTGTGAGACCCAGCGGTGAGTCATCCGGGTCAGCACCACCCGGCTTCGGTGGCGATGCGGATGGCGTCCACCCGATTACGCGCGTTGAGCTTGTAGACGATCCTGGACAGGTAGTTGCGCACAGTGCCCGTGGACACATGCAGGCTGGCCGCGATCTCCGGCGGCTCCGCGCCCTGCGCGGCGAGCCGCAGCACTTCGATCTCCCGCTGGGTCAGCGGGTTGTCACCGATCTCGAAGGCGGTCAGCGCGAGCTGGGGGTCGATCACCCGCCCGCCCGCGGCCACCTCCCGTACGACTCTGGCCAGCCGTTCGGCCGGGGTGTCCTTCAGAAGGTATCCGGACACGGACGCCGCCATCGCACGCCGCAGGGTTCCCGGCCGGCCCAGTCCCGTCAAGATCAGAACGCGGCAGGACGGCAGGCGCTGGTGCAGTTGCTGCGCCGCGGTCAAGCCGTCGACCACAGGCAGGTCGATGTCGAGGATCGCCACATCGGGGCGGGTCTCGAGCGCGGCGGGAAGGATCTTGTCACCGCTCTCGACCTCGGCCACGACGGTGAGGTCGGGTTCGGTCTCCAGAAGTGCGACCAGGGCGCCCCGCACGATCTGGACATCTTCGGCGAGAAGGAGCTTCAGCATTTGATCACCTATCGTGCCGTACTCGAAACAAGGTCAGTCAGCGGCCGCCGGCCGACCCGTGCCGACGCCGGCGGGCAACTCGGCGGTGACATGGCACCAACCCGCCTCCGTCGTAGTGCGCAGCGTGCCGTTGATCGCTTCAGCACGGGAACGTACCTGAGTCAGTGAGTCGTCGCCGGGGTTCAGGGGGCCGTCGTGCGAGACGCGCAGCCGTACGGTGTCGACGTCGCTGCTCACCTTGATGACACATTCCGTGACACCGCGCAGTTGGACCAGCATCGTGACCGCGTCGCGGAGCACCATCGCAGCGGCCACGTCGTTCTCTCCCACGATCTCGTCACCCGTGACCTCGACGGTGAAATCGATCCCGGCCGCACGCAGTGCCGCGCGGCTCGACTCGATCTCCTTGGCAAGAGAGACGTGCCGGTATCCGCTGGCCAGGGAGCGTACCTCGGCCACCAGCTTGCGGGCGGCGACCAGCACGTCCGTCGTGTGTTCCTGGGCCCGCTGCGGTTCCGCGGCCGCGATCCGGCGGGCCTCGCCGCAGGTCCACATGATCATGGAGAGGTCGCGGTCCAGCAGGTCGTTCACCTTGTGCGCCGCCCCGAGGCGTTCCTGCGCCTGGGCCAGCCGGACGATCTCGCCTCGCATCCGATGGCTTTCCGCGACCATCGTCGAGAGGGAGGCCAGGCCGTACAGAATCAGTCCGGTGTAGAGCGTGGAGAGCACGAAGTGCGCCAGCAACACGGTGTCGTTCTCGATCGCCAGGCCCAGGGCCAGCACCACCGCTCCCACGGCCGCGAACAGTCCCCAGCGCCAGACTCCCCGCAGGAGCAGCAGGATGGAGCCGGCCAGGAAACCCGCCATCGAGCCCCACAGCGCGCCCATCCAGACCAGCGGCAGGAACGTCGCCACGGCTTGGAGCGTCAGCGTCGCGGCGGAGATCGGCGCCGACCGGCCCGCGGGGCCCAGAAACGTGTGGGCGAGTTGCGTGGCCAGCAGGACCGCCAGGCAGATCCCCACCCCGGCCGTAAAGCCCTGAGGGCTACGCCAGAGCATGTTGGTCACCAGAATGGGGATGTAGCCGAGGACGACCGCCAAGGTCAGAAGATGGACCGCCGCCGGCGCCCACACGGGAGAGTTCGGGCCCGGCGAAGCGCCCTTCGCCTGGTCGGCTCGCCCGGCCGACGCTTCCGGGGGGAGGTCGGAGAGCGTGATCTCGGCGGTGAGGCGAAACCAGTCGTGATCCTGCTTCACCTTCAGGCGTCCAGCGAACGAGGCCAGGCGCGAGGCCAGGTTGTCCAGCCCGCTTCCGCTCGTGGACAGGTCCTCGGCGCCGACCCCGTCGTTGGCCACGCTCAGCCTGGCCACGCCGTCGAGGACATCGGCCTGCACCGTGCACTGACGGGCTTTGCTGTGGCGCAGCACGTTGGTGACCGCCTCGCGGAGCACGACGGCCAGCACGCAGTCGACGGCGTGCGTGAGTCCGTCGATCGACGCGCTCACGTGGACGTCGATCTGCGCGGCCGACAGCGTGGACTCGATCGAGGTGATCTCTTGGGACAGCGACAGCTGCTGGTCGCCCAGTGGAATCGTCCGTAGTTCCGCGGTGGCCCGCCGCGCCACCAGCAGCGCCTCGGAAAGCACCGCTTCGGCCTGCTGGGGCGAGCCGGGTAACAGCCGGTGCGCCAGTTCGTTCTTCAAGGTGAACGCGAGCAGGTCGTGTCCGACCACGTCGTGCAGGTCTCTGGCGATACGTACGCGCTCGCGCGCCGCCGCGACCAGGGCGAGCGAGCGGCGGCCGTGCTCCAGGGTTTCCGCGCGCGTGGCGAGGAAACTGATCCCGTAGAGAGCCAGGCCCGTCACGGGGGTGTAGGCCAGGGCGTAGACGAAGCTCACCGCGCCCAGCCCGTACGCCCAGGTGAACGCCAGTCCGGCGGCGCACACCAACGCGAACAACGGCCAGCCGAGCCGAAGAGGCGCCACGAGGAGAACCGACGCCGCCAGCAGGGCGAGCATGTGCAGGGATGACGGACCGATCCACAGGGTCGGAGCGAGGACGACGACCGCCAGCGTTCCCAGGGAGGCTGCCTTCGCCGCGGGCCGCCACAACCACGGCCTGCCGAACGAATGGGCGACCTGCAGGCCGAACGCGACGGCCATACACGCGACGAAGGTCCAGACGCCCAGCCCGTCCACCGACCCCCAGACCTGGTTGACGACGTTCACGGCCGCGTTCAGCAACCACCCCGTGAGTACGCCGGCGGTGACCACCAGTGCCAAGCGTGGCGCCGGCGCCACGATTCCCCCGCTTACCCACATACGTGCCACCCGAGCGCTAGGGACCGACTGCCTGGGGGAGCCTTGGCGCAATACGTCCCCCCATCGCCACCTCCCGCCGGGTGACGCACCGCGCACCCCCGCCGTCAGTCAGGCGCTGCCTGCTCCGCCGAACGGCTAGCTCGATTATGCGCCAGAAAGGTCAGCACATCAAACTCTTGCCATAAGCCGACCACTCGCGGTCATTTACGGGATAGGTCTCCTGAGTATCGTCAGGCCGGTCGTCGGATGTCTCACCTATCACCAGCCCTCCGACACCGGACTCGCTCAACCAGTCGAGCCCCAAAATGCCGGCCGTCACATCGACGTCACTACTGTCGAGCACACCCGCCGACAACCCTATGGCCGCACTCACCAGGAGAAACGTCTGTGTTAGCGCGCCGACATCCTTGAGTAAGAGGGCATAACTGAGTCCGTTGAATTTCCATGATTGCCTGCGGAATCGCGCGGTGAGGGTGACGAGTACCGGCGGATCAGCGGCAAGGTTCGCCGATTGTCGGCTATTCTCAAGCAGTTTGTCTCCGCGAATCGTTACTAAAGTCAACCGATGGGCTAGCGGATCGTAGTGATAGACGCCCTTCTGCACCCCCGCACAGGCACTGACCGTGACGTAGACCTCCAGCCCGTAAGTACCACCCGCGCTTCTGTAGGGCCGATCGCTCGTGGCGAGGGTAGAGGTTCCGTCCTCGTCACCGGTCAGCGATCGCACCCGCACCGTTCTGTACAGGAGCTCGCCGAGATCGTCGATGGTGGGAGCCCGGCCGCCGCATGCCGGCTTCGTGTTGGCCGCCTCCAACGCGGCGATGAGCGGCGGATCGGTCGCGATCAGCTTTTGCCATCCCGGCCTGGGCAGGTCCACGTGGTTGTCACCCACCGGAGGCTTGACCACGGGCTCGATCACCCTGTGGCTCAGCCGATGTGTCTGACCGAAGTCGTGGTCATGGCGCCCCTGCGTGGTCCTGCTGTGGAACATCAGGTTGAGCGGGGTCCATGCCCTGTGCACGGGGTCGGCGTCCTCCTCGAAGTCCCCCGTTCCCGACGCCTGGACCACCATCCCGATGTCGAGCAGGCACTGGACGAATCGCATGCTGATCGGGGTCAGCTTCGAGGGGAGCGCCGGACGGCTCAGCCCGCCCACGAGGGACATGGCCTGCGCGTGATGGAGCACCACCCGATGGAGGCAGAGCGGTGACTCCATACGCCAGTCTCGCCCGTCCGAGGCGATCGAGACGAAGCGGGAAAGGCGCACGGGAGCCTCCAGCCGCAGCGGGGCCGGCCGGAACCGGGCCTGCGCGGACATCGGTACCACGGAGAGCAGTGCCTGCCCCTTGTCCGGGCCATAGGAACGGATGACCATCGGGTGCAACTGGACGAGTATGCGATTCAGCGCCTTGGCGTCCGCCGCTCGGGTGATGACGTTCTCCAAGGAGATCGGTCCCAGGCACATGCGGCGTAACGCTTCGACGACCGGCGGCGCGGGCATGGGCAGCCACCGGTCGCCCCACCGGCCGGACAGGGCCAGGCCCTTCTCCTGAAAGTCCAGGTAGACGTCCTCCCGGAACGACCACAGTGCGAACCACATATCTCCACCTGCTTCACAGAAACAACGGGACGGGGTTGAGCTCGTCATACGACCTCGGTGCGGGCAGCCATCCGAGCCTGGCCGGTACGTCGTAAAGCCGGCCTTCGCCCAACCGCGCCCAGAAGTGCCGCAGGCCGGGCACGATGACCTTGACCACCGGCATGCCGATATCCGGCCGCGTCTGGTCCAGCACGAGCAGCTCCGCACCCATCCCACTGGCCAGAGTGCGCATGTGGCCGATGTCGTCGCTCAGGTCCTGGCGCGGCGCGTAGGCATAGTCCCCCGCACGCAGCGGCGTCAGGGCGGGCTCCGGCAGCAAGTAGGGGTGCGCCGTCGCGGTCGCCGTACTCCACTTCCCGAGGTTGCGATCGCCGAGGTCGACGGCCGACAGCAGCTGGCCCAGTTCGGTGAGCGCTCGCCGCAGGGCGACGTGGGGATCGAAATGCGCGCCGCAGCCGAGCATGATGGACTCCGGCCCCTGGCCCAGCCGGCGAGAGATCGCTGCCATCACGGGGATGCCCAGGTCGTTCGTGACGTCGAGCACCCATACCGTCCTGCCCAGCTCGCGGTAACGCTCCAGGAGCCGGGTGATCCACGGGTCGCCGAACGAGTCCACGTCGACCGCGGGACGGCGTGCGCGGTTGTACCACCACATGGCCACGGCGTCACGCTCGGCGAGTTCGAGAAAGCCCTGGACGATCGCGTCTTCGAGGCTCGACCCCGCGGCGTTGCCGTTGGAGTCGGCCCAGAGCCTGCCGCCGGATCGGTAGTAGAGCAGATCGGTGGGCAGGAAACGCTGCTCCTGGCGGGTGAGCGACCACACCGGCGTCCATTCGGTCACCGTGGTCTCCGTGAAGGGCTCGGGGACCTGATGAAAGAACGTGTGCGTGGCGTTCCAGCGATCACGCTCACCGAACTGCCGCGGGTGGAAGAGCTGGCAGTCATTGGGGTGGATGGCCCGTGCCCCGAGGCCGCGCATCGAGTCGACCGTCGTCTCCTCGTCACCGAAGCGGGACGCGGAGTACCGTTCGACCGCCTCGCACAGGGCACCCACCTTCGCCTCGATGCTGGTGGCGCCCTTCCCTCCGCTCCGTGCCCGCAGGCCCGCCCTGACCCCGTCGAGGTTGTCGGCGCGCAGGGCGCGATTGTGTCCCGCGAGATAGCAGTGGACGAACGCCGGCGATCGCGGATCGCGTTCGATGTCGCCCGTGATGCCGGTGATCGAATCGGCCAGGTGGTGGTATCGCTGCCAGACCTGCTCAGCCGGCAGCGCGCGGTGGCCGTTGCCGCGCATCGCGGCCTTGGGCCGGGCGCGCACCTCGACGGACGCCCGCGTCAGCCTCGCGACGAGCGTGGGGTCGCCACACCCGGGACACTGAGGCCGGTGGCCGACGACGTGCCGCCGCGACCGCAGCGTGGTGGTGTCCAGGGTCCACAACGTGGTGAGCAGGTCGTCGCGCTGCGCGCCGCTGCCTGCGGCCAGCCACTTGGCGGCCTGGAGCACCGCGAACTGAATGCCGATCGACCTGGTCACCGGCAACGACGCGAACGGGCCGCGCACCTCGCCCGCGACGCCGAGCACGCGTCGCAGGCAGCTCTCGCCGTACCTTCGCTCGCGCAGCCGGCTGGCCAGGCAGGTCCAGCAGGGCCCCGTTCCCGGGGCGAAGACGGGGCCGATCCAGGTCACCGGGCCCGTGGTGAGTGCCGGCATCCAGGCTCGCCCCGACCTCCGATGCCGAGCGCTGATCTCCGCCAGCTCCTGGTCGAGGTAGTCGTCACAGAAGACCAGCGTGAGGTCGGCGGCGCCGCTCGCGGGGCGCAGTCCCACACTCGCGCACGCCGCCTCCGCCTGCGCGATGTCGCCAACCCCCGTCGACACGATGCCCACGGTGCGTTGCCCCGGCTCGGGGTCCAGTCCGGTCAGATCCCAGTACGCCGCCGCGGCCGCGTCGCCCGCCTGCGATCGGGGGCGAAACCCGATGAGGTTCGCGCTCGACAGCTGGCCGAGTACCTGACCGAGCGCCTCCTGCGACAGGCCGGGCGGGCGGGCGAGTGAGATCTGTTCCAGCGTCCTGGTGCCGTCGAGCAGCGTCACCACCTCGCGCAGGTGCGTGCCCGAAAGAGCGAGCGCCCCGTCGGGTGACAGGACGTAGACGCCTCCCCCCGCCGTCGCTTCCACGCGTACGTGGCGCTTGAAGCCGAGCACCATGGCTCTGGAGGCCGGCATGATCACGCACGGCCGGACGGCCAGGCCGGGACGTTGGCGCCCGGCCGGTCCAGGTTCTGGATGGTCACGGCCGCCTCGTTCAGGGGACGCCCGCCGAGTTGCGGGGCGTCCGCGGCGTTGGTGATGACGATGCCGAAGTCGGCGAAGGTACCCACCGGGTCGGCGAGGTACCGGCCGGCCAGGCGCGGCTCGGACCATGTGCGCATGACCAGCTCCGCGAACCGCCAGTCCTGCTCCTCGATCCGCTTGGCGCTCGTCCTGACCTCTGTCATCTCCGCCACCTCCGCCTGGTCGATCACGTCAACCAGGATTGTGCGGTAGCGGCGGGCTGCCGGGAAGTTATCGACTCACCAGTCCATATGTGACCGATTCACGTCGAAATCGTGAACGGTGTCCTACGTGAAGGTGAACATCCACATTAGGCTGCCCCTCGTGATCATCTCACCTGAGCGTCCGCCGAACGGGGACCCGGGAACCGAACAGAGCGTACGGCGCGTGACACCCCGGCCGCCAGCCTCTGGAGCGCGAGGCGGCCGGTCCACGCGTGGCCGTACCGCATCCTCGGCGACTACCGCAGGTGCTTCTCCCAGATCGCCTCGTTGAAGGAGGTCCCGGCATGACCGCGATCGAGGCGTTGCGCGGGCTGCCCGTGAGCGCGGGACCGTGAGCCATGGATCTCACCGTCATCGGCATCACCGCCCCTGCCGAGCAGGTCTACCGCTACTTCCTGCGGCACAGAGGCGAGAGCATAAGCTCGGTCCCCGACGCGCTGAGCATGGATTTCGAAGCCGTCGAGGAAGCCGTCGAAACGCTGGGCCGGCTGTCCATGCTGGACCTGACCGATCGCTACCGGATCACCGCCACCCAGCCGCGCGTCGCCATCGAGCGCCTGGTGGAGCGGCGCCTGGAGGAACTCAACGCGGAGACACGCAGGGTGTTCGCGGCGCGTGAGGCCATCGTCAGTTTCCAGCAGGACACCCACACGGGCGATCACACCCGCGCCTTGGACATCGAGCGGGTGGAGGACGGCTCGCGCGTCCGCCAGCGAC
Source organism: Nonomuraea sp. NPDC059023 (assembly GCF_042740095.1). Lineage (NCBI taxonomy): Bacteria > Bacillati > Actinomycetota > Actinomycetes > Streptosporangiales > Streptosporangiaceae > Nonomuraea > Nonomuraea sp. NPDC059023. Next base: position 28,334 of record NZ_JBHYIO010000033.1, read on the forward strand.
TGGACGATCTGGCCTTCCTCTGCCACGAAGAGACGCTGTGCCTGCATCCGGGCGGCCCGTTCAACCAGATAATGATCGACTCGGCGATGCCGCTCGACACGCGGTCGCTGCGCCGGGGGCTCAGAATGAAGGAGATCTTCCACCCGCGGGCACTGGACGAACCGCGCATGGTCTCCTACCTGCGTGAGCTGGTGAACCTGGGCGCGGAGATCCGGATCACCGAGCAACCCATGGACCGCTTGCTGATGTACGACCGCGCCGTCGCCGTCGTTCCCATCGACCCCCGCCAGGACTCCGCCGGCGCGCTCCTGGTGCGAGAACCCGGGCTGGTCTCACAGCTCTACATCTATTTCGAGGGCCTGTGGAAGAACGCCGTGGAACTACGTGAATACATTGATCCGCCGACCGGAAAACCAGATCTCTCCGAAATGGAAAGACGGGTGCTCGCGGCCATCGCGACGGCGGACAAAGACGAGATCGCCGCCCGCACCCTGGATATATCGGTGCGCACCTACCGGCGTCATGTCGCCGACCTCATGGCGCGGCTCGGTGCGGCGAACCGTTTCCAAGCCGCGCTGCGCGCCAAAGAAGAGGAATGGATCTGACCGGCCGTCTAGACGGTACCTGGCCAGGTATTTCCCCCGCAGTTCACGACCTGCGCGGCGGCGGCGAACGCGCTGCCGAGCGATACCACCGCTACCAGAGTTCGCTTCACCATTTCGCTGCTCCCCATTTTCCCGCAGTGCCTGATACATTCACCACTCTGCGACGCGGGCGACAGAAAGAAAATAAGCGGCGGCTGCAGCAAGCTGCATCAGGAGTTCCGCATCCTGTCATGGAGAACTCCGGCATTCTCCGTGCCCGGCTTTCTGGCTCGGCGGGTATTGGGCGGTCGCCGTGGCGCCTCAGGTCGCGAAATGCTCGACGTCGGCCCGGATCGCCTCGATCAGGCCGGCGGGGTTCATGACGCCGTGCCCCGGCGAGGCGGCGAGCAGGTCGTCGTTGCGCCGGCGGGTGGTGGCGGAGAACGGGAGCCCGCCGGGATCGGCGTACCGGATCGCCCCCGTGGCGTCCCGGCGCGGCAGGACCGCGTTGTGCGCGTGAACGCTGGCGCTGAACGGCACATCGAGCCGCCCGGCGACGAACGCCTTCTCGATACCGCTCAGCAGGTCACCGCCCTGGAGCACCGGCTCCACGAGTTCCACGACCTCCTGGCAGATCCACCGTGTCTCTTCGGCGACGGCGTCCTCGTCCACCCCGAAGCCGGCCCCGAGATAGCCCGAGACGGCCACCCGGGTGGTGCGCAGACCTCGGACGTTCGCCGCGAGATCGGGGATCCCGAACGCCTCCCGATGCGTCTTCACCACGACCTTGGCCGCCCTCCCCCACGTCGCCACCATCCCGCCGAACAGGATCAGGGCGTCCGCCTTGGCGAGATCACGGGGGAAGGCGCCCATGAACTGGTGCAACGCGGGGAACACGGCGGCCCGGTCACCGACGTACCTGCCGGCCAGCACTTTGACGGCACGCAGGGCGGCGACATCCTGTACGGCGTTGCCGCCCTGCGGGTAGGCGATCGTGAGAGCCGTGACGCCTTCACCGGCCGCGGCGACCGCTTCCAGGATGGAGACGGCGAGGCTGATGCTCGGCGGCATGAGCACCGCGGTCAGCGTCCCGAACAGTTCCCGCTCGACCACGACACCATGCCCGGCCAGCACCCCGCAGGCCCGGTCGATCTCCCGCCAGGCGCGCAGCGACTCACCGAGGGGGACGTCCTTCACATAAGGCAGGTTGTAGGAGATCCCTCCGCCCTCGAAGGAGGTGATGCCTGAGGCGATCGCCGTGACGAAGAGCTCTCGCGCGTCGGGTGAGCCATGGCGTACCTGCAGCGGAGCGCGGACGGCCGCGTTGAGTTCCCGTCCCCGCCGCCACCCGTGGCTGACGAGCGGGTAGCCGTTGAGCCGCGCCGGGTCACTCGCGAGGATCCGCTGCGCCTCCCCGAAGCGGCGCAACCTGGTGTGCGAGTCGATGGTGAGTGTCAACAGGTCGGGGGCCGCCTGCTCTTCGAGCTCGATGAGCAGGCGTTTCATCGCCTCGTGCCCGCCCACGCCACAACGTGGCTGCAGGACGGGCCGCCCGGTGCGGGCCGCGTCCCGCAGCAGATCCACGGCGGAGGGCTTGGCCAGGTCCCGGATGTAGCCGACGCACGCGCCGAGGCCGGGGACGTCGTCACCCGCCTCGGCGTCGATGCCGGCGAACGTCACGGCGCCACTGCCAGGCGGTCCGGCCGGGCGCGCTCGGCGAGCCGCGTCAGGAGACCGGGCAGGTCGGCCGGATCCGCGACGATGTGGTCCACGCCCAACGCCCGCAGCCTCGCGTGATCGGTTTCCCCGTCGCCGCCCACTGCGAGATTTCCTCCCAGCAGCACCGGGCACGGCAGGCGACCGGCCGCACGCAGCAGGGGCAGATCCGACAGGTCGTCGTACGCGTGCCCGTTCATGCTGCCGATGGCCACGGCCAGCGTTTCCGGGTGGTCGTCCACGGCCGCCGCGAACTCCTGGAGCGGCGTGCACACGCCCAGATTCACCACGACGAACCCCGCGAGGCGGAGTGACGCGGCGATGAGCTGGTTGGCCACGGCGTGCGCGTCGCTCGCGGCGACGCCCAGGACCACGGTTCCCCGGTTTCGCGAGGTGGTGGCGGAGGTGGGCAGTACGGGCATGATGCTCTCCTGAACTTGGTCAGTCGTCGAAGGCGAGGAAGACCGCGCGCCGCCCGGCCGAGGTGTGCCGGATCCGACTCACGTCGTAGACGAAGGGGTCGGCGCCCGACAGGGAGTCGAACACCCGGTTGATCGCGGGGACGAGTCCCCACGCCTCCTGGTAGGGCGGCCATCCCGGATGCCCGTCGTCGACGTCTCGCTGCCGGGCGAAGACGTAGTCCGCCCACTCCTTCGACCGGGGGTGGCGATGGTGAAAGTCGTGGCAGACCGTGTCACCGGTCAGCACGAGATACCGGCTGGGGAACTGGACCACGGCGAGTTCGGCCCACCACATCGTCCACGCCGCCCATCGGCGCGCTCCCCGCAGGCCCGGCTTCGGCGGTGGGTGGCACAGGAAGATGGCGTTGGTGAGCGAGGCGAAATGTTCCCTGCCCTTGCGCACACCGGGATCGGCGTCCGGGGGCGGGAACGTGTGCTTGACGCAGAGCCGTAGCGTGTTGCTGATCTGGAACAGCACGGTGAGCGGCACCACCCAGCACACGAGGAAGGCGCCCCAGAGGCCCGCCCATGTCAGAAAGATGGCCAGCGCCCCGTAGCAGAGCACGGTCAGCACCCTGGCCGCGGAGCCGGTCGTGGACCAGTAGGCGTGCAGCCGGGCGCCGAGGAACCTCGCGTGGTAGGCGACGGAGAACAGCTTGCGCAGCAGGACGCGCCACATGTGCCCCCGTGACATGCCGGGCCGGAGTTCCAGCGTGAGCAGGAACGCCTGCACCGTGGGGTCGCGCAGCGTCATGTGATGCCCGGCGTGGTGGTCCACGACGTGCTCGCGGCTGTAGGCGTCGAATCCCTGTACCAGCAGCAGGCCGCCCAGCACGCGCCCGAGCAGCCGGTCGGGACGTCTGCGCCCCCACATGTTGCGGTGGGCGCACTGGTGGAACATCATCATCCGCAGGTTGCGCAGGCCGTGCAGGGTGACCGCCCATCCGGCCAGGAGCCCGGGAAGGGACCACCATCTCGCCGCCGCCAGGCTGAGCGCCGCGAGAGCGACGCCCGTCCCGAGGGACGTCATCGCGGCGAGCAGGTGGAACGTGGGGGTCATGCGCGGCCCGCTCTGCCCCTTGAGGGCTTTCCCGGTGAGGAAGGTGAGAGGGAGTTGCAGCGCTCCGGGCAGCTGGCGTAACGCCTCCCTCGGATCCTCCCGATGTGTCTCGCGGAGGCTCAAGCCGTTGTCCGGCATACGTTCTGCTCCTCTGCCGCCGGTTCGTACGCACGCGGGGACCGTTCGGAGTGGCGCCGGCTCATCCAGGCACGGCGGAGACCGGCTCCGGCGCGTAGCCGATGTCCACGGTCCGCTCGACCTGGTCGATGAGCCGGGCCAGCTCCTCGTGGGTGTCCACCTGGCCGCAGCAGGCGTACATCTTGCCCCGCACGCCGTGCCGCCAGTCCGCGACGGCGCCCGGCTCGGCCTGCATGGTCAGCCGGGTGACGCCGGGGAGTGCGCGCGCCTCGGCGACTCCGTCGACCCGGGTCACCTGACTCACCCGCATCGGCGAGGTGCCGTAGTAGTGGAAGACCACGCCGCCGGACGGAGGAGCCGGCACGTCCACATCCTCGCCGAGGGCGATCCGGGCGCCCACCGCCACGAGGTTGAGGCCACGGCCGCGGAGGAAGAGGTCATAGATGTTCCCGCCGAGGCGCCCGTTCATCTCGATGACGGCGGGCCCGTCCGGCGACATCTTCAGCTCGGTGTGGCATATGCCCGTCCTGACCCCCAGGGCGGCGATGGCACGGCCGGCGACGTCCTCGATGGCCGCGGGATCCCATCCGTCCAGCCGCGCCGGCAGGTACCCCCCTCTTTCCCGGTACGGCGGCGCGAGGGCGAACTTGCCGGTGATGCCGAGGTGTGTGACAGCGCCCGACGAGACGATCGACTCGACGGAGACGTAGTCACCCCACGGCCACCCCACGGAACAGCCGGTCATGCGCTCTTCCACGACGTACGCTTCCGCGTCCCCGCGGGCCGGGCGGGCGAGCAGCCCGGCGGCGACGTCGAGCAGCTCGCCGGCGTCCTCGATCAGGTAGGTGTCCCGTGCTCCGGCCCCCACATTGGGCTTGAGGACGCACGGGAAGGTGACACCTGCCGCCGCCGCCCGGGCCGAACCCATGTCGTTGACGAGGAATGTCCTGGTGGAACTCACGCCGGCGGCGTTCAGGATCATTCGCTGGTCGTGCTTTCTGGTCAGGTCGCGCACCACACGCGGATCGTGGAAGGGCAGCCCGAGCCCGGCGGCCACGTGCGCCGTCCACTCCAGCTGGAACTCGCTGTAGGTCACGATGCCGTCGGGAGCGTACGCCGCCAGCAGCCCGGCCACCTCGTCGTACGGCCTGCCGACCACGTCGCAGAAGAGCCCGACCCGCGAAATGACCTCCATGGCCCGCTGATTCCTGCCGGGTTCCGGACACACGAAGAGCGGCTCCGCGATCCCGGCGAGCGACATGCTTATCTCCAGCGGAGAAGCCGCTCCCACGTCATATACCACCACGACACGTTTCAATTCCGTCTCCCGAATCGTGAAACCGAAAGAGTGGAGGGCGGTAACGCCTCCTCCTGCCGCATAGAGCTGTTTATGTGATGCTCCGGCCGGGAGTCAACATCGAACAATCAACGCCATTCGGCGGCCCGGGCCTTGGCATGAAGAGGACACCGCCCTGCAACTTGCTGTCCGGCCGCCACCTGGCCACCTGCCCACGACCCGGCAAAGCTGAGGGCAGGTGAAACGGAAGGTACACGACTGCGATCTCCGGCCGGAGGTGCGAGAGCACGCCTGTGACGTCGGCAGAAAGGACGCGCCGTGAGCGAATTGGCTACCATGACAACGACGCAGGTCATGGAAATGTCCAGGGAATCCATTCTGGAGACGGTCCCAATAGCGGACCTCATTACCACGGAAACACCCAGGCTGACCGGCGAGAATTTAGCGCACATCAGCATGCTCGCCCAAATGGAAGGCGGCCTGCCTCCCATCATCGTGCACCGGCCCACCATGAAAGTAATCGACGGAATCCACCGTGTGCGGGCGGCGCTCATGCAGAAGCGCGGATTCATCGACGTCATCTTCTTCGACGGCAGCGAGCAGGACGCGTTCGTCCTGGCCGTCCAGGCCAACGTGCGCCACGGCCTGCCGCTCACGCTTTCCGATCGCTCCGCCGCCGCCTCACGCATCATCCGATCGCACCCGGAGTGGTCGGACCGCGCGGTCGCGTCGGTGAGCGGCCTGTCCTCCAAGACGGTGGCCGCCATCCGGAGGAGATCGGCAACTGAGGATGATGCGCAGTTGCACACGCGCATCGGCCGGGACGGCAAGGCCCGGCCACTCAACAGCGCCGAAGGCCGGCGCCTCGCGAGCATCCTCATCAGGGAGAAGCCGACGGCATCGCTGCGCGAGATCGCCCGGCAGACCGGCATCTCCCCCGGCACGGTCCGCGACGTGCGCCAGCGCCTGGTGCGCAACGAAGACCCGGTCCCGCCTCGGCAGCGACGGCAACACGGCCAGGGACCGGCCGCCCCGGCCCGCCCATGTCAGACGGATGCGGCCGACGCCACCGCCCGGGGCACGCATCTGGTCAAACGGCCGAAGGATCATGGTTTGACGATGCGCGCCCTCGTTCGCGACCCGTCACTGCGCATGTCCAGCGCGGGCAGGCTGCTGCTGCGCTGGTTCGGCTCACACGTGACGGACGAGCAGCGCGCCTGGCTCGTGAGGAACATTCCGGCCCGGTGGTGCGAGGCCATCGTCGAGTTGGCCCACGCCCGGTCAAGGGACTGGCACCAGTTCGCCCTGGACATGGAGTCCCGCAGGACGTGACGCGGCCAAGGGCCGGCGCACTCGAATCTAGGGAGATCGTCCGTGCTTGAACGCTGGATGCTGGAACACCGCCCGCCGAACGGGCGTACCCGGGCCGTCGTCTACACCGTTCCCGCGGCGGGCGCGGGCGCCGCGGCCCATCGCGAACTGGCAGGGGAGCTTCCGGATCGGCTCGCCGTCTTCTCCTTGCGTCTGCCGGGGCGGGAGAGCCGGTTCTCGGAACCCCCCTTGCGCACCATGACCGAGGTGATCGGCGCCTATGGCGAGAAACTCGCCCGGCACGCGCGCGGACACGGACTGCCGTTCGTCCTGGTCGGCGACTGCTCCGGCGGACTGATCGCCTACGAACTGGGTCGATCGCTGGAACGGCGGGAGAGCGGGCCGCCCGAGGCCGTGGCCGTGATCGGCCAGCACGCCCCATGCGCGGGGGACGCGCCGTCGGCGCTGTCGAGCCTGCCCGAGGACCGGTTCCGCGCGGCTCTGGTCGAGGAGGGCATCCTGTCCTCCGAGGTCGCCGCCGACGACGCCATGTTCGCCTTCTTCGGGCCCGTGGTGCGCGCGGACCTCGCGGTCGCGGAGACATACCGATGGCAGGCGCGGGAACTACCGCGATTCCCGATCATGGCCTTCACCCGTGACCACCTGGACGCACGGACGGAAGCGAGCCTGCTGGCCTGGACGAAGGCCACGCGAGGCGGGGTGAGGCTGGTCGCCCGCGCGAGCTCGGCGACCCAGCTCGCCCGGCTTCTGGACATGGAGCTCGACGACCTCCTCGCCGCACCGCGCTGATGTCCGTGGCCGGCGCAGGCACCTACACCGATGGGAGACACAGATGCATGTGGACGAGGTGACATTCGGGCGGAATGTCGTCCCCTACTATTCGGGATTCGACTGCAACGCGGAGATCAGTGAGCTCCTGGCGCGAGAGCTCGGAGGGTACGGCCACGTCGCCATGATCATCGACTCCGCCGTATGGAGCCACGCGGAGAAGCTGATCGAGAACATCCGGCATGAGCTGAGAATCGTGCCGGTGATGGTCGCGGCGAGCGAGCAGAACAAGTCTCTCGCCGCGGTCGAGCGCATCGTCGACCAGCTCATCGACCAGGGCGTCGGCCGGAACTCGGTCGTGGTCGCGATGGGCGGCGGCGTACTCGGCAACATGGCCGGCCTGGTCGCCGCGCTGCTGTTTCGCGGGCTGCCCCTGGTGCACCTGCCCACGACGCCGGTCGCCGCGTTCGACGCGGTCATCTCGGAGAAGCAGGCCGTGAACCTCCGGCGCGGCAAGAACCTCTTCGGCGCCTACCTCATCCCGTCCCTCATCGCGTGTGACCTGGCCTGGCTCGAGACGGTCCCGGACGATCAGATGCTCACGGGGCTGGCCGAGATGGCCAAGAACGTACTCGCCGCCGTGCCTCACGACGCCGGCGATTTCCTGGCGGCCGTGGTCCAGCGACGGGAGTCGCCCGATCGCGCCCTGAGCACGCTGCTGCGCATCGGGGTCGAGGCCAAAACGCCTCTTCTGGCGATCGACTCCCGGGAACGGAACGAGGCGATCCTCTTCGAGTACGGACACACCGTCGGCCACGCCGTCGAGTTCGCCTCCGGCGGAGCCATCTCGCACGGCGAGGCGGTCGCCTGGGGCATGCTGGCCGCGGCCGACATCGCCCGCGAGACACACGGCCTGTCCGACGACGCCGTGCGGACGCATCACCGGCTCATCGATGTTCTGGCCTTCGGCAGGGACCGGTTGCGCGCCGTACGGCCGGAGGCGGTGAAAGAGCTGCTGATCACCGACAACAAGCGGGGATACCTGCCGCTCGGGGACGACGAGGTCGCCATGGTGCTGCTGGAATCCATCGGCCGGCCCGTCCGGTCCGGAGGCCGGCCGCTGGTCGCCGTGCCCCGATCCGTCGTCGACCGGGCCATCGAGGCCCTGTGGTCGTCCGAGACCACTCGCCTATCCGCCTGACCCGTCCACCACACGAGGAGGTCCGTCATGAGCCTGGTCAACGTGCACAACGAGTGGGACCCGCTTGAGGAGATCATCGTCGGGACGATGCGGGGGGCACGCGTGCCCGCTCCCGACGTCAGCCTGCACGCGGTGGAGTTCTCGACGCTGGAGTCCCCGGACGACATACCGCACGGCCCGTACGCGCGAGAGATCGTCGAGCAGACGGAAGCGGAGCTGGACGCGCTGGCCGAGGCCCTGTCCGGGCTGGGCGTCACCGTGCGCAGGCCGGAACCACGTGACCTGTCGGCCCGGATCAGCACGCCCGACTGGTCCACGGAGGGTTTCTACGACTACTGCCCGCGCGACGGCCTGCTGGCCGTGGGCACGACCCTCATCGAAACGCCGATGGTCCTGCGCGCGCGGATCTTCGAGTCGCTCGCCTACAAGAACCTGTTCATGGAGTACTTCACCGCGGGGGCGCGGTGGATCGCCGCGCCGCGTCCGCGCCTGCTCGACGACATGTACGACCTGAGTGCGGCTCCCGGCGGACGGCTACGCGAGGTGGAGCCGGCCTTCGACGCGGCGAACGTCCTGCGGTTCGGCACGGACCTCCTCTACCTGGTGTCCGACAGCGGCAACGAACTGGGCGCGCGCTGGCTCCAGTCCGCCCTCGGCGAGACCTATACGGTGCATCCCTGCCGCGGCCTGTACGCCTCGACGCATGTCGACTCCACACTCGTCGCCCTGTCACCGGGCCGTCTGCTCGTGAATCCGGCGCGGGTCAACGACGCCAACATGCCGGCGTTCCTGAAGGGCTGGGAGCAGCTCCGGTGTCCGGACCTCGTGGACACCGGCCATGCCGGCGCGCATCCGCGGGCCTCGACGTGGATCGGCATGAATCTCCTCGTCGTCCGCCCCGGGCTGGCCGTCGTGGACGACCGCCAGCCCGGTCTGATCCGGTTCCTCGAGCGGCACGGGATCGATGTCCTGCCACTCCGGCTGACACATGCGCGGACGCTGGGCGGCGGCTTCCACTGCGTCACGCTCGATGTCCGAAGGACCGGTTCGCTGGCGAGCTACACGTGACCGTCCCGGTCGAATACCCCGTAGGCGTGCCGGAGCGCGGCCACCGGGTCGGCCCGAGGGATGAACTCGTGGGCGACGTACCCGGCGAAACCGCGCTCGTGGAGCAAGCGCGCGACGGCCGGCCAGTTGATCTCCTGCTGGTCGTCGAGATCGTGGCGGCCCGGCACGCCGGCCGTGTGGATGTGGAGGATCCGATCGAGGTACCGGTCGATGGTGCGCAGGAGATCTCCCTCCATCACCTGCATGTGGTAGACGTCGTACAGCAGCGCGAGCCCCGGCGAAGCGACCTCGTCGACGATCGACGCCGCCCACGAGGTGTGGTCGCACTGGTTGCCCACATGATCGACCTTGCTGTTCAGCGGTTCCAGCAGAAGCGTCACGTTCGCCGCCGCCGCTTCGGCGGCGAGTGGCGCCAGCCCTTCCGCGCAGACGGCAGCTCCTTCGGCGTCGGAGCGCACGTGGCGGTTTCCGGCGTTGACCGCGAGGAAGGGGACGCCGGCCTCCACCGCCAGCGCCAGGTTCGCCCGGACCTCGTCCGCGAGAGCGGCGTGGTTGTCCCGATCGTTGAAGCCGACCTCCAGCGAGACGTGCCCGTCGATGATCGTGAGGTCGAGGCCCGCGTCGCGGGCCCTGGACCAGTGCTCGGCCGGCAGGAAGTCCACTCCTCGATAGCCGATTTCCGCCGCCGATTCGAGCAGTGAGAGATCTTCTCCCTTTTCGGTGAAGGACCACCAGGCGAAGCTTTGGCGATACGTCATTTCTTTCTCCCTCAACGGGTGGATGTTGCTTAGATTATGAGAAGAGCCGAACAGAGAGGCAACAGAATGAGTTACGTGCTCATAACCGGGGCGAGCTCTGGAATCGGAGCCGCCGCGGCGGTTGAATTAACCCGCCAAGGCCATCGGGTACTGGCCACTGGGCGCTCTCCTGAAAAGCTGGAATCGGTACACCGGAGAATGACGCGAGTGGCGCCATCCGGCCTGCGGGTGCCCGATCCCGTGCACGCCGACCTGTCCCGTCTCGACGACGTGGAAAAGCTCGCCGACATCGTGCTGGAACACCATCGGGAACTGGACGTCCTGGTCAACAACGCGGGCGTTCAGCCGAGCAGACGGCAGGAGTCCGCCGAGGGCCACGAGCTGACGTTCGCCGTCAACCATCTCGCGCCCTTCCTGCTCACGAATCTCCTCGCCGGGCTGCTGGGCGAGAACGCGGGCCGGGTCATCACCACTTCGTCGTCCACCCATACGGCCGCCGCCATCGACCGCGACGACATCCAGCTGACCCGGCGCTGGAGCGGGCGCCTGGCCTACGCGAACTCCAAGCTGGCCAACATCCTTTTCACCACGGAGCTGACGCGGCGTACCGGACTGCCCGCATCGAGCGCGCACCCCGGGTCGATCCGCACAGACCTCAACCGGGAATCGCCCTTCGTGCGGCTGGTCAAGCCCTTCGAGCGTTTCCTCCTGGCCCGCCCGGAGAAGGGAGCGGACGTGCTGGTGTGGCTGGCCACCGGTGCCGAGGGCGGGGCCCCGCGCGCCGCCTACTACGCGGAGCGTGGACCGGCCCGCACCTCCTCCGCTGCGCAGGACCGGGACCTCGCCGCCTGGTTGTGGGACGTCAGCGAGGACCTGGTCGCGAAGGTGGCCGACTGATCGGCCACCTCCGCGCCTCGCCTCATCCGACGGCCACGCAGAGCGCGTCGATCCAGCGCCTGAACCAGGGCAGCAGGTCACGGCTGCTCTGCGTGCTCCCGTCATGGTGGCCGACGGCCCGCAGGATGTGGCCGTAGCTGACCGCCAGGTGACCGGCACCGACCGCGGGCGCCGCCTGCAATGCGGTGGCGATGGCCTGGTCCGGCACCCAGCCGCGCCAGCGGTCGGCGTACCGGGCGGCCCGTCGCGCGGAGCACGCGCTCGTGTCGTAGCTGAGGGGCATCGCCAGCTCGACCATCGGATGCGTCACGCACGAGTCCGTCCAGTCGAACAGGAACCAGGTCTCGCCCGTCCACAGCACGTTGCCGGGGTGCAGGTCGGCGTGGACGATGACCTGAGGGAAGCCCAGCGCGTCGACGTCGGCGACGATTCCGGCGAAGCGGGGCAGCACTCCCATGAGCCGGCGGCGCTCCTCGGCCGTGACGAGATCCCGCCGCGCCGCGAGGTCCGCGACATCGCCGGCCAGCCGGCGAAGCGGCCGGTCGGGACACCCGCGGGCGATCAGTTCACCGGTGCGGTCCACCGAGGCCTGCTGCACCGTGGCCATGGCGAGCAGCGGATCGCCGGACGCCGGCGTCCGCTCCTCCGGGAAGGCCTCGGCCAGCCACCACCGCGCCCCCCTGGCCACCACCCGGGGCACCGCCACCGTGCCCGTTCCCGCGACCCAGTCGATGACCCCTGCTTCATGGGCGAACAGCGGCGGCGCCATCTTGAGCCAGAGCGGGCCCCGGTCCGTCGGTACACGCAGCAGGCTCGTGACGCTGATGTTCCGCATCTGCGCCGGTGGGCCGATGCGCTCGATGCCCCGCGCGGCGAGCGCGGCGTCGACGGCGGCGAGTACCTCGTTCACGGCGCCCGGCCGCTGCCACCACATCCGCGGCGCGCCGGCCTGCTCGGGATCGGCCCGCCGCCAGGTCAGCGACCCGGACGGCGGCCTGCCGTCGGTCCCGGTGTACTCGACCTCGACGGTGTTCGGCCCGGCGACCCTGAGGATCATGCCGGTGATGCCCAGTTGCCGGCGCATCGCCTCCGTTATCTCGCGCGGGCCGGCGCCGATCCCCTTCTCGACCGCGATCGACGGCCGGGCTCCGTCGAGCTCCAGAAGGCCTGTTCCCCCGGCGTCGAGAATCGCAAGTTCAATGCTTTCCATGGGTCGTATGAAAATGTCGTGATCCGGCCTCGTCAAGGCGTGTTCTCTCGAACTCCCAAACATGTTGCACACGCGCTTGACTCTCCAATTCCGCCTTATTAGGTTCGACATTCCTTAGCCCGACGGAAAGGACCGAGCACATGGAAGCCCTGGTTTTCTCCGCCCCCGGACAAGCGCATCTGGAAAATCGAGAAGTGCCGACCGCGAAGGCCGGCGAGGCGCTCGTGAAGGTGGCCTACAATTCTCTCTGCGGAAGCGATCTTTCGCTTTTCCGCGGCGTGTGGCACGGATTCCAGTACCCCGTGGTCCCCGGCCACGAGTGGAGCGGCACCGTCGTCGCCGTCGGTGACTCCGGTGACGCGGGCCTCGTGGGCAAGAACGTCACGGGCGACCTCACCTGCAGTTGCGGGGCGTGCAAGGCGTGCGTGAACGACGACCCGGTGCTGTGCGAGGACCTCCAGGAGCTCGGGTTCACCCGCGACGGCGCCTGCGCCGACTACATGATCAGCCCGGTGCGAAACCTGTTCGCCCTTCCCGGCGCGCTCCCGCTGCGGCTCGGCAGTCAGGTCGAACCGCTCGCCGTGGCTCTGCACGCCATCGACGCCATCGGCCTTCAGGCGGGAGAGCGCGTCGCCATCACCGGCGCGGGCGGTATCGGTCTCATGCTCATGACCGCCGCCCAGCAGCGCGGCGCGGAGGTGACGGTGGTGTCGGAGCCCGTCCGCGAACGCCGTGCCGTGGCTCAGGCGCGCGGCTCACACGCCGTGTCCAGCGGTGCGGCGGGTGAGCTGACCGCACTGATCGACGGGAACGAGCGGCTCCGGCCGGACGTGGTGCTCGAAGCCTCCGGCTATCCCGCGGCGGTCCAGGAGGCGATGGAGATCGTCCGTCCCGGTGGGCGGGTCTGCCTGGTGGGCTACCGGGTGGAGGAGAAGGGGCTCATGGCTCCGCACGTCGCCACCATCAAGGCGCTGACCGTCCGCGGTGTCCTCGGCCCCGGAGGACGGTTCGACGACGCGATCCGGATGCTCACCGGCAAGGCGGTCGACGTCGACTTCATGCTGACGCACGAGTTCGCCCTCGCCGACCACAAGGCGGCGCTGGACGTGGCGCTCAACAGGACGGACGGCAACGTGCGATCTGTCTTCCACATGGGCTGACCGGCGATCGCCGCGGTGACAAGGAGGAATGATGACAGGCACTCTCGCACTCATGGGCGGCCGGCCGGTGACCGACCTCGCCTGGCCGCAGTGGCCGCGTCCGCAGGCCGACGCGGGCACGCTCCTGACCCTCGCGCTGGAATCGGGACGCTGGGCGCTGTCGGGCGAATGGAAAGGCCATCGCACCAACGAGCAGCGGTTCGCCGAACGCTTCGCCGCCTACAACGAGATCGGTCACTGCGTGCCGACGGCGAACGGCACCAGCGCCCTCACCATCGCCCTGGAAGCACTGGAGGTGGGCGCCGACGACGACGTGCTGATCCCGGGGCTGACGTGGGTGGCCTCCGCGTCGTCGGTGCTGAACGTGAACGCGGTCCCCGTGCTCGTCGACGTCGACCCCGAGACACTCTGCATCGACCCTGACGCCCTCGAGGCGGCCATCACACCGCGTACCAGGGCCATCTCCGTCGTCCACTTGTACTGCTCGATGGCCGACATGGATCGCATCCTCGACATCGGCCGGCGGCACGGGCTTCCGGTGATCGAAGACTGCGCGCAGGCGCACGGCGCGCGGTGGAACGGCCGCCGGGCGGGGACGATGGGCGCCATCGGCACGTTCAGCATGCAGCAGACGAAGCTGCTGACGGCCGGAGAGGGCGGCGCGACGATCACGGATGACGCCTGGCTGGCGGATCGCCTGTTCCAGCTGCGCGCCGACGGACGCAGGCTGGCCACGGGATCCCTCCTGCCGCGGGACATGGAGCTGGTGGAGAACTCCAGCGTGATGGGCAACAACTACTGCCTGTCCGAGTTCGGCGCCGCGCTCCTGCTCGACCAGCTCGCCGTGCTCGACCAGGAGCATCAGGACCGCGCCGCCAACGCGGAGCTTCTCACCCGCCTGCTGGAGAAGATCCCCGGAGTCCGCCCGGTACGGCCGGCGGCCTCGGTCACCATGCCGACCTACTACCACTATGCGATCCGCCTGGATCTTCGCGAGTTCGGCGGCAAGCCCCTGCGCGCCATCTGCCGCGCGCTGAGGGCCGAGCTCGGATACCCCGTTCAGCCTTGCTACCCCGCGCTGAACGCCAATCCGCTCTATCAGCCGCACACCAAGCGCCGCTACAGCATCAGCGCCGATCACGAGCGGCGGATCGACCCGGCGGGCTACAAGCTGCCGGAGGCCACCCGGGCACACGAGGAGGTGCTGACCATGCATCACCCGTTCCTGCTCGGCGGGGAGGGGAGCATGGAAGCCGTCGCGGCGGCCTTCAGCAAGGTGCGGACCCTCGTCTCGCAGGTTCCGGTCTGACCCGCACCATGCTGGCACGCAACAGCAGACTGGACGAGGACCTCCTGCTGCGGACGGTCCGCCCGGCCTACGAAGGGGCCGGAACGGAGCTGCGTTTCCAGCCGTTGGGCACTGACAGCTGGGCCTATCGCTGCGGCAGCCTGTGGATCAGCGTGCGCCGCGACTTCCTGGGCCACCTTCCGCAGTCCTACGAGACGGCGTACGCACTGCGCGGCGCGGGACTCGACTTCGTCCTCGCGCCGCTGGCCGGACGAGACGGGCGAGTCCTGCGTACCGTGCAGGGCTTTCCCGTCGCCGTCTACCCGTACCTGCCGGTGGAGCCGATCGGCGGAGCCGGCTCCCTCACCCCACGCGAGCTCAACCGCATCTGGGAGCTGATGAGCAAGGTCCACACCTGCGACGTCGCCACGGACCTGCCGGTGGAGGACTTCCGGCTGCCGTTCGAAGATCGGTTGTCGGCCGGCCTGTCGCGGGCGCTGGAGCCGTCACGGGACGCCGGGCCCTTCAGCCGGCGTCTGCGCGAGCTGGTCCGGCGTAACGGCGCCTACATCGCGGGGCTGAGGGAACGGATCTCCGAGACCGGTGAGCGGTGTACCGCCGCGCGCCGTCCCCTGAGCATCACGCACGGCGACCTCAACGGCGACAACGTTCTCCGCCTGGGTGACGACTTCGCCATAGCGGACTGGCAGTGCGCCCTGCGTGCTCCCGCCGAGCGCGACGGCTACTTCTGCGCGCGCGAGTTCGGCCTGCCGCCGCAGGGCGACCCGCTGCTGCATCACTTCTACGCGTTGCAGTGGAGCCTGTCGGAGATCGCCGAATACGTCATCACCTTCACCGCGGAGCACGGCGACACCTCCGACGACCGGCAGCGATGGCTGCGGTTGTGTTCGTACCTGCCCGAGTCCTGACCGCACCCGAGGGAGCGACCATGCGTCGTGCGGAGGCCCTGTTCCCGCTCTCGTTCCAGCAGCAGGAGA
This sequence comes from Nonomuraea sp. NPDC059023, assembly GCF_042740095.1. Lineage (NCBI taxonomy): Bacteria > Bacillati > Actinomycetota > Actinomycetes > Streptosporangiales > Streptosporangiaceae > Nonomuraea > Nonomuraea sp. NPDC059023. The sequence continues at coordinate 44,270 of NZ_JBHYIO010000033.1, forward strand.
TGCTGCGCAACATCCGGGCGTTCCCCGCGTGCGCCCGCCGCTACCACAACTCCTTCGTCTTCCGGCTGACCGGGGACGTGGACGTGGACACGCTCGCGGGGGCGCTGGAGGATCTCGCCGCACGTCATCCGGTGCTGTCCACCACCCTCGTCACGCGCGACGGCGCCGACTGGCAGCGGGCCGGAGATCCGGCCGGCGGGGCGTGCCGTCCCGTCATCCGCCCGGTGGACACCGGTGTGACGCTGGACGACATCACGACGGACCTGGTGGCGCGCCGCTACGACGCCGGGCGGCTCTGCTCCGGCGACCCGCTGTACCAGCCGGAGATCTACGTGCTGAAGGACATGGTCGTGCTCGCCATGACCATCCATCACGTGCTGTACGACGGCTGGTCGATCTCCGTCCTGTGGCGCGACCTGTCGGAGTGCTACGCGGCGCGCCATGAGCGGCGGGCGCCGAGCCTGCCCGAGCTGACCATCACCTACCTGGACTACACCCGGGAACAGCGGGAGTCCTGGGAGAAGTCGAAGGAGTCCGTGACCGCCTACTGGCGTGCGGCGGCCGCGGGAGTTCCCCGGGAGGTGGACTGGCCGGGGCCAGGCGATCCCGGGGCGCCGCCCTTCGCCACGGCGGCCGCGACCTTCGAGGCGAGCGCGGAGCAGGTGGACTCGGTCCGCGGGGTCTCACGGCAGGCCCGGGTCTCGCCGTTCCTGGTTCTGCTCAGTGCCACCGCTTCCGCCCTGGCCCGGATCACCGGCCAGGACCGGATGCTGGCCGGCACCGACACGGCCAACCGCGAAGATCCCTCCGTGCACGATCTGGCCGGGTTCTGCCTCAACACCCGGCTCGTGCCGCTCGCCGATCCTGCGGGCCGGCCGTTCCCCGAAGTCCTGTCCTCGGTCCGTCGGCACTGGCTGGCGGCCGATCGTCACCGCGACGCCTACGTCGACCAGATCCTGCACGAGCTGGGCCGGCCGGAGGTCGTGAAGGTGAACATGATGTCGGAGACGCTGGACACCACCATGCTGCGGCTACCGGGTGTCACGAGTGCCCGGGTGCCCCTGCCCATGGCCTCCTCGTACTGGAGACCTGTCTACTCCGAATGGCGGCTGGGCCCGGACAGGTTCGCGCTGCACCTCACCTACCAGCCGGCCAGGGTGTCCGCCAAGGCGGTCGAGGCCTGGATCGACGGCGTGAACGAGACTCTTCATCTTTTGAAGCGGGTTGCGGATGCGTCATTCACTCATTGACCAGGACGTTCTGCCACGTCACAGCCGGGTGGTCATCGTGGGGGGCGGCCTGGCCGGCCTCGAAGTGGCCAGGCATCTCGAAGCGCGGCAGGTGGACGACGTGCTCGTCCTGGAGGCGGGCCCCGGCGACGAACTGCGCCATGTGAACCAGGTCCACGACGGCGACCGGGCCTTGCGGCAGTGGCTGCTTCCCGAGACCGATCCGTACTACGTCCGCCCGTGGGCTGCCCTGAACGCGCCCCACTTCACGGGGACGTCTGGCCTGCGACGCCGGGTCGGAGGCCGCTCCCTCTACTGGTACGGCGTGGTGCTACCGGCGGAATCATGGGCGTTGACCCCCACCTGGTGGCCCGTCACCGTCGCAAGCGACCTCCGCGACTCCTGGCACGGGGGGCCGTCACTCTACGATCGCACACTGGATCAGCTCGCCTCCTGGTGCGGCGGTGAGCTCCCCGGCGGCGACCCGGTGCCGCCGCTGAGGGACCTCCGGCTCGAAACGGCGCCGCTCGCCGTCCGTCATGATCCGGATCATCCAGGTCGATGGCACGCATACTCCCCGCTGGACACCTGGCGCGATCCCCGGACGGGCGAGCCACGGGGTGGTCGCGGCGGGGTGCGGGTCCGTGCCAGGGCGGAGGTGGTCCGCGTCGTGATCCGCGACGGGCGGGCCAGGGGCGTCCTCGTACGCGAGGGCGGCGGAGGGGTGAGAGAGGTTCAGGCCGGCGCCGTCGTGCTGAGCGCGGGCGCAGTGTGCAACGCCGGGCTCGCCCTGCGCGCGCTGAGCGACGTGAGGGGAGGTCCGGTGCGCCGGCTTCCGTCCCTCTACGACCATCTGGTGCAGGGCTTCCTCGTACGGCTCGAAGGGGCGGGCGCGGCGAGGCTGCTGCACACGCTGCCACCCGGCTCGTACTACGCGCCCTGCGCCCCGTCGGCACGATCCAATCTCTTCGTCCATGTCACGGCCCCGTCGGCAGGCGGAGCCGTGGTTGACGCCCAGCTCACGGGCGAGCAGTTGCCCTCGCCGGGCACCTGGATCGAGCAACGGGCCGGCCTGCCGGTCGCCGTGTACAGCTGCCTGTCCGCCGAGGACGCGACGATGCTCGATGGGCAGCGGGAGATCCTTCAGTCCGTATGGGAGCAGATCGCGGGTCACGCCGGGGCCGCACCGACCGCCCTGGCGTTCCGTCCCTTCGCCGATCCGGCGAGCGCGGGCGCGGCAGCCGTACTACCGCAATCCCTGGACGCCCGTCCGGCCGCGGATCCGCTGACGTGGTCGGGATACATCGGGACCGAGGATCATGAAGGCGGGGGCACTCCTCTGGGCGGCATGCTGACCGACCGGCACGAGTTCGCCGAGATCGACGGCCTGTACGCGGCGGGTCCCGGGACGTTTCCCCGGATGGGGGCGGCCAACCCCTCGCTGACCACGCTCGCGCTCGCGCGCCGCCTGGCCGCGATCCTGGCGGGAACGGAGGCGTGATGGAGCCTGCCGGCCTCCGGACGGCCGAGCGGGCTCGGTTCGCGCTGGCGTGGCGGTGCCTCGACTCGGCCGACGCCCTCTCGGCCCGCGCGTTCCGCGAAGGAGCCTACGAGGTCTCCATCAAGTCCGACCACTCCCCCATGCTCGATCTGGAGGTACGCATCGAGCGGGCCATCGAAGCCTCGATTCGGCGAGCCTTCCCGGGGGACGCGGTCGTGGGCGAGGAACTGGGGGGCACGGCGGAGGAGGCGTCCCTTTGGGTCATCGACCCCATCGACGGCACCTCCAACTTCGTGGAGGGACTCCCGGCCTACGCCCACATGATCTGCTACGTGCGCCGTGCCCGCCCGCGGTTCAGCCTCGTCAGCGCACCGCTGCTGGGCAGAAGGTGGTGGGCGGTGAGCGGCTCGGGAGCATTCGAGAGCGGCCGGCGGCTCACCGTATCGTCCGTGGACCGCCTGGAAGGGGCGCGGATCGCCTACGGCGGCCTGCGCGACTACGGGCCCGACACGCAGGGCATGGTCCGTTTGATCACCGCCTGCGCGCGGTCCCGCGGGTTCGGGAACTTCCTGCCGCACATGCTCGTCGCCGAAGGCACCTACGACATCGCCTCCTCCGGGGCGGGCGGCGCCGTATGGGACGTCGTGCCGCTCGACCTCATCGTCAGCGAGGCCGGCGGGCGGCTGACCTCGCTCACCGGCGGGCTCTGGAGCGACGGGGAGGCCGTGGTCACGTCCAACGGCCTCCTTCACACCGCCGCGCTGAGGAAGGTGGGCGCCGTCACTCAGGGTCCGGTTGTTCTTCGCGGGGCCTCAACGGGAACTCCCAATCCGGGCCCACGGAGCGGCCCGAGAACTGCGCCACCTGCCGCAGCGTCAGAGTAGGGCTCGGCGACCCCTGGAGCCGCTCGTCGCGGACGCGGATCTTGCTCTGCATCCGCTGGAACTGACCGGCCTGTTCCAGGGGCCGCATGTGCGACAGCGTGTTGAACACCAGCGTGGGCCAGGCGAAGACCCGTGAGTGGCGGGAAGCGGCCGGATGCAGCCCGACCACGAAGAAGTTACGCCCGGAGAAGACGAATCCGAGCTCGTCGTCCCATGCGTCTCGATCGTCCGGGTCCCACCAGGGAGGCTGCGTGTCGCCGTCGTGCAGACCCTGCAGATGTTGCCAGAGCAACCGTTCGAAGGCATCCTCGCCGTCGATGACCGGCCCCCTGAACACGGCGACGAACACCGCGACGGGATTCTCCTTCTCCGGAAACTCCTCGAGGAAGGCGCGCAGGGACGCCGCGCACTCCCCCACACCCTCCGGCGACGCCAGCTCCGGGAAGACCCCGAACCTGTACCGGGCCTGCCGGACCGCGGACGCGCCGCCGACGCAGGTGTACGCCTCGCTCAGCATCATCGCCCGGAACTGGGCGTGGGCGAGCTTCGTGAACGGGTCGGTGTCCGTGGCCGTGTCATGGGGGCAGATCTTCATCAGTTGCCCGTCCACGTAGCCGTGATAGGCCCCTGGCTCCTGCTCTGGCCGCATGTCCACCTTCGACTCCCCTCGATCAACTGGGCTTGTGGCCGTTGGCGGAATACGCCGTGGCCTGGATCCCGTACAGATCCGCGTAGCGGCCGTCGAGCCGCATGAGTTCGGCGTGGGTGCCGTGCTCGATCAGCCGGCCCTTGTCCAGCACCAAGATCATGTCTGCGCCGGTGACGGTCGAGAATCGATGGGACACGATGATCGTGATCGCTCCCGTCCGCGCGGCCAGGTCGCGGGCACGCTCCATGTAACGCTCGAAGATGGACTGCTCGCTCGGCGCGTCGAGAGAGGCCGTCGGCTCGTCGAGCACGAACAGCAGCGGATTCCGGCGCATGGACGCGCGGGCCAGGGCGGTGCGCTGCCACTGTCCCTCGGACAGGTCGACTCCGCCCAGTTCGCGTCCCAGCTGAGTACCGAGGCCATCGGGCAGCCGGCGGACGAGTTCCCCCGCGTCGGCGTAGCCGATCGCCTCCTCGATCCGCTGAGGATCGTTCAGGTGCGCCAGGTCTCCCAGGCCGATCGTCTCGGCGAACGTCGTGCGGAAGCGGCCGAAGTCCTGGAACGCCGCGCTCAGCCGGGCGCGCCAGCCCGCGGTCTCGAGTGAGGACAGCTCCGTGCCGTCGACCAGGATCCGCCCCGAGCTGACCGGGTAGAACTTGCCCAGCAGCTTGACCAGGGTCGTCTTGCCCGAGCCGTACTCACCCACGATGGCGACGACGCTGCCGGCGGGGATGCGCACGCTGACCTCGTCCAGCGCGGGGTGGCCCGTCCCGGAGTAGGCGTAGCTGACCTTGTCCAGCAGAATTCCCTCGGTCAGCCGGTCGGGCGTCGGGAGCGTACCGGAGTCGGCGTGCTTGTGGGCGGCCACGTACTCCCGCAGCCACAGGTAAGGCTCGACGACCCGCGCGGCGCCGGTCGTGTCCGCCGTATTGGACACCGCCGCCTGCATGGCCTGCCGCAGGCTCGCCGCGGTGACGATCACGAGCACCAGGTCTCCGGCGGTGCCCTGCCCCTGACCGGCGCGCTGGACCATGAGCGCGAGCCCGGCGATGAAGGCGGCGGCGAAGGCGACGGACCCCACCAGCTTCCAGGCCGATGCCGCCCACTGGGCGCGCTGGCGTTCGCGCATCATCTGATCCCAGGCCGCGCTCTGCCGGCGGACCACCGTCTCCGCCGCTCCGGAGACACGCAGTTCCTTGTTACTGGCGGCGTTGGTCGCCAGATCGAACAGGTGCTGCTGCAGCCGGTCGATCTCCGCGGTGGCGATGTCGGCCCGCTTCAGCAGGCGCTGCCCGCGCTGATTGCACCAGACGGGGACGGCGGCGAAGACGATGAGCAGGAGCAGCAGGGGACTCAGCACACCGAGAATCAGCATCACGATGACGATCCGCAGGATTCCCCCGGCCGCCATGATCGCTTTCCAGAAGAGGCCGAGCAGCTTGCCCGACGCGCCCCGAACAACCGTGACCCGGTCCAGGAAGTCGCTGCGCTCAAGGTGATCGAGGCCCTCGATGGTGGCGATGTCCTCGTGGATGCGGGGGTGCAGGTGGAGCCGCCCGACCTGGTCCGCGGTGGTGTTGGTCAGCGTACCCGCCACGTCCTGCAGAACCATGGTGAGGCCGTACGCGAGCGCCGCTCCGACGCTGCCGATGACGGCGGCCTGCAGGTATCCGGCCGCCGCCGCGTCGACGGTGGCGCGCAACGTCAGCGCCGCCGCCGCGGTCATCACCGTCGTGCCCGCCACCACCAGCAGTGAGCCGGCGGTGAGTCCACGCGCCCCTCGCCAGGAGACGAGGAAGAGCTCCAGCCACAGTGCGAGATAGCGCCTCATCACAGCTCCCCTTCCTCGATGCGCTCGTCGTAGCCGCGGTTGAAGCGCTCGGCCTGGATGGCGAACATCTCCGCGTACGAGCCGCCCAGCGCCATCAGGTCGTCGTGAGTGCCGGACTCGGTAATGCGCCCGCCGTCGAGCATGACGATGCGGTCGGCCATGCGCACCGTGGACAACCGGTGGGAGATCAGTACGACGCTCGTCTCACCCCGGTGCTTGGCCAGGCGGTCGAAGACGTCGAACTCGGTACGCACGTCCAGGTGGGCGGTGGGCTCGTCGAGGATGAGCAGCCGGGCCCCACGGCGCACGGCGTACAGCGCTCGCGCGAGGACGACCTGTTGCCATTGGCCGCCGGAGAGATCGACTCCGCCTTCGCGGACGCGGGCGAGCGGCGTCTCCCATCCGCCGCTCAATCTCTCCAGCACCGCGGTCAGGCCCGCGTCCCGCGCCGCGGCGTTCAGGTCGTCCTGGTCGGGTTCCGAAGTGGCGTGCCCCAGCGCGATGTTGTCGCTGACGCTGAGGTGGTAGCGCACGAAGTCCTGGAAGACCACAGAAAGCCGTGATCGCCACAGGCGGGGGTCGATCTCTTCGATGTCCCGCCCGTCAGCGGTGACGCGGCCGCCGGTCGGCGCGTAGAGCCCGGACAGCAGCTTGATCAGCGTGGATTTGCCGGCGCCGTTGAGGCCGACGATGGCCAGCAGTTCCCCCGGGCGGATCTCGAGGTCCAGCTCCCGCAGCACGGAACGGCTGGTGCCCGGGTAGGTGAAGGAGACGCCCTGAAACCGCACCAGCGGGGGAGGCCGTTCGCTGAGGTCTTCGCGGGGCCCGGGATCGCCCTGCGGGACGGTGACCGCGAGTTCGTGACGTAACCGGTCCGTGGCTTCCAGCACACGGGCCGCCGAGGCCATCTTGTACTGCTCCATGCTCCGGCCCAGTACCTGGAAGACCGACCAGCCGGCGGTCAGCACGGCCGCCAGGACGCCTATCGGCGTGGAGCCCTGCGCCGCGCTCACCGTGACGGCCGCGTACGCCGGGACAAGGCCCACCGCGACCAGCCCGAACTGCCGCCACTGACCGCGCATGATGCGTGCCACGTAGTCCCAGAACGCCTCGTTGGCGCTCACGATGTGGTGCTGCATGCGGTCGATCATCCACGCCGCGAATCCGAAGATGCGGATGTCCTTGCCCTCACCCGCGGAGACGGCCGCCTGCCGCCAGACGTCCGCGTGCAGCTCCCCCTTGATCGCGCCCCGCCACAGGGCGGCCATCTCGGTGGCCTGGCGGTTGCAGATGTGCCAGTTCAGGAGGGCCGGCAGGAGTACCAGGGGCACCAGCCACCACGCGTACCAGGCCAGCACGGCACAGGAGGCGGCGACGCCGAGGAGGCTGGCCAGCCAGCGCAGCTGTGCGATCGCGCCCTCGGCCGGGGTCGTGTCGTATCCCCGTGCGGGATCCAGGGTGACCTCCCTGACCAGCCGCTGCACGGTGGGGTTCTCAAGCGGCGCTAGATACCGGCTGCCGGAGACGAGGTGAGCGACGTCCCTTCTGTGCTCGCCGTCGATCCGTGCGGTGATCCCGGCCCTGAGCGGGCCGTCCATCGCTTCTCCGACGGCCCCCAGCAGCAGGACGCCCGAAAAGGCGAGCAGCCCGGGGAACACCGCCGCGGCGATGCCCCCTGAGCCGCCGGTCGCGATCAGCGTGTCGACCAGATGGGCCAGCACGAGCGCGGTCACAGCGGGGGTAAGGGCCTCCACCACCAGGACAGCCATAAGTGCCACCACAGAAACCGCGCCAGCCGCCCCCAGGACTTTGGCCTGGGTCCTTACTCCCGCGAGAAAGTCCAACGCTCCACCTCGTTGTCGCCGACCAGGACGTTGTGCAAGTGCGGAATGGTGTCACATGCACAGCGCCTTTGTCATCGAACCCTCCCCGCGTGACGACGGGGAGTCAACGCCTCTGTTCACCGTCGCCGCGCTGCGACTGGGCGTGCGCCTCCACGGCCAGGGCGAACTCGTCGAAACGGGGACTGTCGAAAATAGTGCTCAGCGGAAGTACGACGCCGAAAGCATCCGTGACCCGCGCGTAGATGCGCATGGCCGACAACGAGTCACCGCTGGCGTCGAAGAAATCCGTGGTCTCGCCGACTTCGACTCCCAGGATATCCTGCCAGATTTCCCGGAGTGTAACGCTGTTCATGATGACGGTCATGTCCTTGCTCCCTCGAACGGTGTAGCCCAATAATCAGGACCAGAAGCCCGTCGGTCAAGAAAGGCAGCCGGACACATGAACGACGTCGAAATGACCGAACTACTCCTGGATATCGCGGACGCCGGCGAACACGGAATCGCCGACCGGTTACGCCGGGAGAATCCCTGCCACGTGGCGCGGGCGGCGCTGGAGGAGCTGACTTTCCGGCTGAATCCCGCGACGGTCACCGAGCCGGCGGTCGACGTGCAATTCCTGCTTTCGGCGGGCGACCGCTCGGTGGAATTCGCACTGCGCGTGGGCGCGGCCGGAATCCAGGTCACCGAGGGGAAGGCGCCGCAGCAGAGTGTGACCATCCGCTGGGAGTTGCGAGACCTGGTGCTCGCGCTCTACGGCCGGCCTGGCGCCGCATGCGACGCCACCCGCGTCGTGAGCGTGGACGGCGAGCCCGGGCCCAGGACGAACGCCCCCGACGACCCGTGGCTGCTGCGCTACAAGGCGGCCGGACGGGTGGCCGGGGAGGTGCTGAACGCCTTGTCACCGGTCGCGCCGTCGGTCCGCCACGAAGCGCTGAAGGCGGGTGCCGACAAGTGGGGGGAGAACTGGTTCGCCGCCCACTACGACCGCCACTTCGCGAAGTACCGCGACCGGAGGGTAAATGTCCTGGAGATAGGTATAGGCGGTTTCGAAGCGCCCGACGAGGGCGGAGAGTCCTTGCGCATGTGGAAATCCTATTTCCGTCGCGGGATTATTCACGGCCTGGACATCTTCGACAAGTCACCGCTCGCCCAGCCGCGCGTGCGAATTCATCGGGCCGACCAGTCGGACCCTCTTTCGCTGCGCGAAGTCGCCGATCAGATCGACGGCATCGACCTGATCATCGATGATGGCAGCCATATCAGCTCGCACACCATCACCGCGTTCCACACGCTGTTCCCATTGCTCAAGGACGGTGGGCTCTATGTCGTCGAAGACGTACAGACGTCTTACTGGCCCGGGTGGAACGGCGGCCACACGTCGTTCACCCACACGGCGACATGGATCGGCTTCCTGAAGAAGCTCATCGATGGACTGCACCATCAGGACCAGCTCGATGAGGAGTCGCGCCTGGGCTCCTATCTCGACCGGTCGGTCACGGCGATCCACATTTACCACAACCTGGTGTTCATCGAGAAGGGCGTAAATGGCGAAAGCACCGCGCCGTCGTGGGTCCGCCGGCACACCAACGACATGGAATTGACCCCGAGGGGATCCATGGTCAAGCCCGTGCTCGACCGGTGAAGGAGACGCACATGGAACTCACCTACGACCCCTTGCAATTGGCGGAGGACCCCTATCCGGTCTATCGGAGGCTCCGCTCCGAGGCGCCGCTGTATCACGGGCAGACCGTGGAGGGGGTGGACTTCTGGGCGCTGTCACGCTTCGCCGACGTCGAGGCGGCAGCCATGGACTGGAGAACCTACTCCTCCGCACAGGGCAATGACCTCGACGACACCGGGCTCCTGTTCGGCCCGGCGCCCGCCATGGACTGCGCCGACCCGCCCAGACACACCCGGATTCGCGGCGTGCTCAGAAAGGAGTTCTCCGCCGGGAAGGTGCGGGCCCGGCTGGAACCGATGGTGCGCGACAAAGTGAGCGCGTTGATCGACCGGCTCGCGCGACAGGAATCCGTGGACATCGCGCGGGATCTCTCCTATCCGCTGCCCGCGGGCGTGATCTGCGCCTGGCTCGGGCTGCCGGCAAGCGATCAAGAGCAGTTACGCGCCTGGCATTCGACCATGCTTGAGCGCAATCCCGGAATGATCGAGCTGCCGGCGCAGGCGATGGCGGCCCGCGACGAGATGTGGGAGTACTTGTCCCGCGAGCTCGCCAAGCGCCGCACCCGGCCCGGCGACGACCTGCTCTCGGTGCTGTCCGGGGCGATGCTCGCGGGAGAGCTGTCACACGACGAGGCGCTGGCCAACATCCTTTTCCTCTTCGACGCCGGGATCGTCAGCACCAGCGCCACCATCGCGAGCGCCTTCGTCCATCTGCGTGACAACCCGGATCAGTGGGAACTGCTCAAGGCCAAGCCCGAGATCGTCCCCGGCGCGGTGGAGGAGCTTCTCCGCTTCGACGCGCCCTTCCACTGGTTCAAGCGGGTCACCACCAGAGAGGTGGAGGTGCACGGAACGCGAATTCCAGCGGGTGAACGGGTGATCTTGATCTGGGCCTCCGCGAACCGGGACGAGCGTCGCTGGCACGACTCCGGGTCCCTGCTCCTCGATCGCCCCGTCCAGCGGCATCTGTCCTTCAACATCGGCATCCACCACTGCCTGGGGGTCGCGGCGGCCCGGCTGGAACTCATCGCCCTTTTCGAGGAACTCACCGCACGGCTCATCGACTGGGAGATCGACGGGCCCATCGAACGTCGCGTCACTCCCAGCGAGCGGACCATCACCAGCCTGCCCGCGAAGGCGCGCTGGGTCAGGTGAGCCCGCGGAGTTCACGACACCACCGACTGGAGGAGATCTCATGAACCAACCGGCCGCGGGCCTCGGCCAGGCCCACGTCACCAGCACCGCCAACGGGGTACTGACCCGCGGTGACGCCATCGACTTCCTGGGTACGCTGCCCGACGCCGGCGTGCGCCTCATCATGTCGTCCCTGTGGTTCACGGGACCGTACACGATCACATCCGATGACCCGGCGTGCCCACGCTTCGGAGACTGGTTCCTCAGGTTCATGAAGGAGTTCGATCGGGTGTTGCTGCCCGACGGGAGCGTCGTGCTGGAGATGGGGTGCACCTGGGCGGACGACCGCCCCGTCCGCACGATTCAGAACTACGCCGCCCTGTCGCGACTGCTCGGCGAGGGCGGCTGGCATCTGCTGCAGGAGTTCTACTGGTACAACCCGCAACTGCTCTACGCGCGCGACACGTGGGTGGACGAGCAGCGTATCCGGCTGCACGACTCGGTCAGCACGCTGTACTGGTTGTCGCGTACGCCGGACGTGCCCGTCGACACCACCAAGGTCCGCCAGTACCAGAGCAGCCTGACCCATCCGTTCGGCAACCTCCTGACCATGGGCGACTCCTACACCGACTTCCGGTATCTGGATCGATGCGCGGCCGAGGGTGTCCTTCCCGACATCGACCGCTATCCCGTGGCTCTCCCGACGTACTTCATCGAACTTCTCACGTCGGAAGGCGATCTCGTCGTCGACCCCTGCGTGGGAATCGGCTCCACGGCGATCGCCGCCGAGCTGACAGGGCGGAAGTGGGCATGCAATGACATGTCGGAGAAGGTGATCGACGTGGCCAGGGAACGTATCGATGACCTGGTGACCGGGGAGGCGACGCGGCCGGTGTCCTGAGACGAAACCGAAGCGCGGCCGGTGCGGACGATCGCACCGGCCGCGCTCGCGCGCTCTACCGTCTCTCAGACGACCGCCACGGGAAGGCGGGTGATCCCGAGGATGAAGTTGGAGCGCAGCCGCCGCACCTCGCCGGCCAGGGCGAAGGTCATCCCGGAGCCGGCGAGCGACTCCAGCAGGAGCGACAGCTCGGCGTAGGCGATCGGAGCTCCGATACAGCGGTGCAGGCCCGCCCCGTAGGACAGGTGGCGGTTGGGCTCCCGGGTGATGTCGAAACGGTCCGCGTGCGGGAACACGGTCTCGTCACGGTTGGCCGAATAGTTCCACAGCGTGATGGAATCGCCCTCCTTGATGGTGATCCCTCCGCGGGTGACATCGCGTAGCGCCGAGCGCTGCACGTAGGCGTTGGTCGAACTCCAGCGCAGAACCTCCGCCACGGTGAGCTGTGACCGCCACGCGCCGCTCCGCAGCATCCGGTACTGATCCTGGTTGTCCATGAACGCGAGCAGTCCGGTGGACGCGCTGTGCGAGGAGGTCTCGTTGCCGCCGACGGCGACATTCATGCAGTTGTAGAAGACCTCCTCCCCGGTCAGCCGGCGACCGTTCACCTCCGCCTTCAACAGCATGCTGACCAGATCTTCCCCCGGGTCACGGCGGCGCTGCTTGAGGATGCCGGCGAAGAACTCGAACACCTCGGACTGCAGCCAGGCGAGCCGGAGGCGCTCATGGCCCCCGGTGTCCACGAAGATCTCATCCCGGTAGCCCACCATGCGCCGGGTCAGCCCGATGAGGCGGTGGGCGTCCGCATGGCCGATTCCCATGATCTCCATGAGTGCGCCGGCGGGCAGTTCGGTCGCGATGTCGGTGGCGAAGTCGCATCCCCCGTCACGCCGTGCGGTGGCCAGCGCCCTTTCGAGCAGCCCGGCCACGCGGCTCGCGACCCGCTTGGCGACGGCGTCGCGCATGGCCGGCAAGATCGCCTGCTTCAGCATGCGGTGCCGGGGCAGGTCGGTGGAGACCAGCATGCGCCCCGCCGAGGTGTCGCCCTCGGCACGGAACGATCCCCCCACGATGACGCCTCGGCCGGAACCGAAGAGCCCGTGCTCGCGATAGGCCCACAGGACATCCTCATACCTGGTCAGAGCCCAGAACCGGCTGCCGTCGGCGCCCTCGTTCCAGTAGATCGGCGTCTCGGCTCGCAGGGCCGCGAAAGCCTGCTCGTGGGCGCCCTCGACGAACAGGTCGATGTCGGTCAGGTCGGTGCCGAGTGCCGCTCTCATGAGGCCTTCGCCTCACGCTGCGGCGCCGTGTCGATGACCAGGGCCAGGTCCTTGAGCACGGGATGGGCGAGCACGGCGGGGAACTCGAGCTCCGCCCCCAGATCACCGCAGATCCGGTGGTGCATGCGGAAGGCCAGCAGCGAGTGCCCGCCGAGCTCGAAGAACTCGGCGTTCCTGCCGATCTTCTCCGCGCTGAGGAGTTCCTCCCACAGCTCCGCCAGATACTTCTCGGTGCCGGTTTCGGGAGCGGCGTACGCCTGCTCCTGGCGTAGGTGATCCGCGAGGAGTTCCCTCAGAGCGTCCATGTCCCGTTTGCCGTGCGTGGTGGCGGGGATCTCCGGCCGTACGATGAACTTCGCGGGCACCATGAAATCCGGCAGGTGCGCCTCGGCACGGTGGCGTAGATCCTTCACGCCCAGGGACTCCTCGACCACGACGAAGGCGACGAGCCGGCGGTCGTCACCGGAACCGGCCGGCAGCACGATGGCGTCGTGGACCTCGGCGAAGCGCATCAGACTACGCTCGACCTCGCCGGGCTCGATCCGGTATCCGCGGATCTTCACCTGACCGTCGGCCCGGCCGACGAACAGAAGCGTGCCGTCCTCGCGCCGGCGCACGAGATCGCCGGTCCGGTACATCCTGACCTCACGGCCGTCCACGGACTCCGTCGCGAAGCGCTCCGCGGTCAGGTCGTCCCTGCCGAAATAGCCGCGCGCCACCCCTGGGCCGCCGACATACAGTTCGCCGACCGCGCCGTCCGCGACGGGCTGGAGTTCCGGCGAGAGGATCCGCAACGACACATCCCGCAGCGGCCTGCCTATGGGGATGGCCTCCGAGTCGGCGTCCACCGCACTCACCCGATGAGAGGTGCAGGCGGTGGTGATCTCAGCCGGGCCGTAGAGATTGTAAAGCTCTCCCTTGAACCGGCCGCCCAGCAACGCCCGGCAGGCGGCCGGGGTGAGCACGTCTCCGCCCGTGGCCAGGATCCGGAGGGAGGAGAAAGCGTCCCGGTCCTCACGGACCACGTGGTTGACGACCATGGTCGGCACCAGCATGGCGGTGATGCCATAGTGCTTCATCTGCCGCTGAAAGTCCCCCGCGAGCAGCTCCGGCACCGGCGGGAGCACCACGGTCCGCGCCCCGGCGGCGAGAGCGCACCACATCTCGAAGTGGAAGGCGTCGAACGAGACGCTGGACACCTGCCCCACCCGATCCTCCGGGAGCAGCGCGGGAAGAGCGGGGTTCTCGGCGAAGGAGACCAGGTTGCGATGCTCCAGGACGATCCCTTTGGGCTCACCCGACGACCCCGAAGTGAAGAGAAGGCTGGCCGCGTCGCCGGGCCTGACTTCGGCGTCGGCGGCTTCACCGGATTCCGCCGGCTCGTCGACATCGACGGTGGTGATGGCCAGTTCTCCGAGGCGGTCTCGCGTGTGGCGGTCCGTGAGAACGACCTTGGCGCCGCTGCTCTCCAGCATGAAGTCACGGCGGGCGTCCGGGTAGCGCGGGTCCACCGCGACGTAGACGGCGCCCGCCTTCAGCGCGCCCAGAATCCCGGCGAAGAGGCCGGTCGACCTGCTGAGGTAGACGCCTACTCGATCCTCTCGTCCGACGCCGTGCCGGCGTAGGGACGCGGCGACGATGCCCGCCTCTCGATCGAGCTGCGCGTAGGTCAGGGACTGCGTGCCGTCGGTGACGGCCGGCCGGTCCGGATATTTTCGCACCGACCGGTCGAAGAGTTCGGTTAATGTGCGGGGCGCACTGTCCGCCATGGTCCCTCCTGAAGACGACGTGCAAGTGGCGCGATGCGCAGTTGCACAAGGGTCTCGGGCAGCCGATAAGGAACGGCGATTTTCGTGAATACCATCTGAAATGACAGGCTAATGAGGCTTTCGAAATATGGTCAACGCGCGAAATAATCACATAGCCAAGCAGGTCACGCGCAATGAGGGCCTGGCGTGCTCAGCACTCGCACTCTCAAGGCGTCAAGAATCGCGCGCAGGTCGTCCGCCATCGAGTTTCGGCGGCAACCCCTGCCCGCCGAGCGTATGTAAAGCAGGAGAATTCAACATCGATCTATGATTGCTCAACCGGCAACGTTCTTCGGCACTGGGCAGGAGTGGCGCCGGTATGCTACGTCGAACCCCGGCACTCCGGGTCTGATGCCGAGGAGGATGTAGGGGCGTTTGCCGAAGCCTCGGTGTCGTTCCCACTCCGCCCGCTCGTGATGACCTGCACGCCCGACCAGCCGGCACGCTTGACGGCGGACACGGTCATCTGTCCCACCATCCCCTCACCACGGTGCCGCTCGCCGGTCCCGCGCAGTCACGTGCCACCCCGTGGCCTGAGCCACCAGGCGCGCCGCCTGCGCCACGTCGGGCATCGGCATGAACCTCGCGCGCACCGGCGGATCCGTCTTCAGCCGGGCCACCATGTGGCCACGGCCTGCGGCTCGGCGCGCCTGGACACAGCTGGAAGACGTCATCCACAGCCGGGAGGGACGACTCTCCGTGCAGCTCGTGTTCGCGCAACTGGCGTGCGACCTCCTCGACGGAACGGGGGCTCGGCGAAACGCGGCAGTTCAACCGAGGCACCGCACCCGGTTAGCACCAGCACGACGACGAGCAAGATCCTGGGTGAAGTCGGCGCCTGTGGTGCAGACCACGCCGGTGAAAGTCCAGGTCTGCGCCATGCCAGGGAGTCAGGCGTTGGCCGCCAGGTGAGAGGCAATGTCGTCGGCTGGGTCGGGCTCGGGTGTAGGGAGCATGCGCAGGTAGACGCGCGGCTTATCTCAGGTTCTTGGCCTTCTTCTCGCAGGTCAGATACAGATGATCTCTTCTGGCAGGTAAGGCGTGTTGAATGGAGCTCGTGTCCGGGCGTAGCGACCGAAACACCTTCCGATCCCGGCATGATCGGCACCAGATTCAATTGTGTGGAATGTGCTGCGCTGTCTTGCCACAATCGCCCGGTGCGATTGTGGACAGTGCAGCACCGGGCGATTCTCGACTCGCTGAAGACCGACGGCGAACTGGTCGGCGACTGGGCCCGCCTGCTGGTCTCGTCGTATCGGCCGGCGTACGAGGAGATGGTGGCGGAGATGGCCAGGCGCGGCCTCGACTGCCGGGGCCGTCCGCCGGTGTGGGCGTGGCTCGGGCGGGACACCCGCGACAACGCGGTCGCCGTGACGGCTGATCTCCTCCTCTGCCCGGAGACCGACGAGGAGTACGCCCGTTACGTCGTCCTGGACCTGGATGTGCCGGACGAGATGGTCTTGCTCAGCTCGTACGGACGCTGGAACGACTTCATGGACGCAACCCTCCTGGGCGGAGGGCCGGCGACCATGGACTGGTCGATTGATCGGGAGGAGCTCGCCGGTGTGCAGGCGTGCTTGCCACGCGTACTGGCTGGACATGTTCGCAGCGCCCGCCCTCTGGAATCGTTCGATCCAGCGAAGGAGGAGGACGACTCCTGACCTCGCGACCGCTGTCGCTCAGCATTGGCCGCGGCGGCGAACGAGACAGAAGACTGTGCCCGACCTGCCGACCCGCAGGGGGTTGGCCGAGGCCGTGGACGGCTGGGGCGATCGGCGCGGCAGGCCTCCTTCGTCGGTCCACGGCACCGGGCCGGCGGAGGGTTCCAGACGATGGAGCGCGGGAGCAGCGATCGGTAGGCACACCCGGGGACCCCGATTTTCCAGGCTTTAGTTTGGCGGGAATTCCCAGGTCTTCTTGACAGCTCCGTACATGATCTTGGGGAAGGTGAATTGGAGGCCTTGGAGACAGTCCTGGCAGACATGCCGGCCGAGGCAGTCGTTGACTACCGCCAGCACTACGACGAGTACAAGGCGGCGCTCTGTCGTTGGGACGTCTGGGCCGCCGCCTATCTGATCGGCGGTGGCTGCAGTGACGACTCGTTCATGGACTTCCGAGCAGGCATCATCGCCCAGGGGCGTGAGTGTTACCAGGTTGCCCTCGCCAACCCGGACGACCTCGCGGACCTCACACTCGTTCAGGCAACAGCCTTGGCTGGAGACGACGGCGAGAACATCTTCTACGAGGAGTTCACCTATGCCCCCTCTCATGCCTACGAGCGCATCACAGGCAACGACGGCCTCTTCGAGGCTCAAGAGCAGCGGTATCCACGGCAGCCTGGTGAGTTCGACATGGGTGAAGACTTCGACTTCGACGACTCCGCCGAGATGCACCGCCGGCTACCTCGGTTGGCGGCGCTGTTCCTGAACTCCTCCTCCGACTAGAGCCTGGCTTCAGGACGAAAGGCGGCTCGGCGACTTGTCACACACAGAGGGAGCCGCCAACAAGACCTGGGAACCGCAGGGGTTTGCAACAAGATCAGCGCCAGAGCCCCCTCGCCTGTCGCTCAACATCCCCGGCGGCGGACTCGTTGAGCGCGGTATTGACTCCGTACAGCAGTCCCTGGAGGTAGTCCTCATCGCCGAGGCGCTCGGCCTTGCTGGGGGCGCCCTTGTCGTGGATGAGCCCGCACAGGCGTAGCTCGTTCGAGCTCGAGGTGCTGGATGCGGAAGACGGAGTATTGCGGGAGCGTCCGCACCAGATGACCGACAGCAGCAGGCTGGCCTCGGCTTCGGTGAGGGGAGCTGTAGGTGCCTGGCACACGTCTTGCAGGAGCGTAGGACAGCGTTCACCTGCCTGGACGAACCACTCTGATCGAGAAGGAGTGGTGGTTGTGAGCCGAGCCGCGATGTCTGGCTGGTGGTCAGGGGATGAGGGCGGCGAGAAGTTGGTCGCGGCCGGTGGCTCCGGTCTTGCGGTGAATCGCTTTGAGGAAGTCGCTCACGGTGTGCATCGACAACTCCAGACGGCGGGCGATCTGCTTGCGCGACAGCCCGTCGCGCAGATGCGCGAGCACCTGGCGTTCCCGCCGGGTGAGTTCGTACCAGTCGCTGAAGCACGTGAGCAGGTGCTCGCCCGCAGCCGCCTGAATGATGATCGCCACGTCCTGGCTGCCGTCGTCCAACGGTTCGGCCTGGCACACCATCCAATGGCCGTACCCGGCCGAAGGGCCGACACAGAGCGGGCGGGGGTTGTGAGGGTCGCGGGCGTATTCGCGCGCTTTGATCGCCATCCCGGCCATGAACGGCTCGCTGGTCCAGCTCGGATTGGGCTGACGTTCACGGATCATGTCCAGCCAGGCGCGTGCCGGGGGTGTGGCCGTACGGATCGTGTGGTCGGCGCCGACGATGAAGACACCGGGTGCCGGCGCTGCGGACTGCGGGGCCAATGGCCCTGCCTTTACATAGCTGCGGATAGTTGCCAGCAGGGCTGGGGTCAGGCTTGCGGCCCGCCGTACGTCCTGATCGTCGAAGGGTGGACGATCCTGGCCGCGCAGGAGGTCCAGCGTGCCCCAGATGCCGCGCGCGTCTCGCAGCAGCAACCGCAGCTGGCCGCCCACGCCGTGGGCGGCCAGCAGCTGCCGGGCCGGGTCGACGTGCCGATCGCCGCCGCTCATCGTCCCTGCCGGGATCGGCAATCGGGCCAGGTCCTCGATCGGGTACGGCTCCGCGCCGGCGAAATAGTTGAGCAGCCACGGGCGGCCGAGGCCGGGCTCGACGCCGTGCCAGAAGCTGAACGAACCCACGTCGGAGGTCGGGCTGGTGCCCACCAGCCGGAGCGCGTCATGGGCTACGACGGGCGCCACCACCTGTGAGACCGCCTCGCCCAGCTCGCCGGCGGTGGCGTGGTGGCGTGCGTGCGCGTGCAAGTCCCGTACCAGAAAACGGCTCTTGGTCATCGCCAACCCCCGAGGACGCCACTGCCTCCAGCATGAGCCTTCACGCTCTGCCCGGCCATGCGTTTTCCGCGCTATCCCCAGATCCGGGGATGGCCGGCTCCCGGCGCATGGGTGATGGTCAAAGCGCACAGCAAACAGGAACGTCCTGGACGCCCTCGTATCAAGCACCGACAAGCGGAGGAATTCCATGAGCAGAGCACGAAGCATCACCATTTTGGCCGCAGCCATTACCGCTGCCGGCGCGCTGGCCGCCTCGGGGGCGGCGGCCGACTCACGACACCAGCAGACCAACCGGGCGGTGGGCTTTGTACTCACGACGGAAAACGTCAACAACTACTGCCTGGAAATCCGTGCCGCCAATACCGGTGACGGCGCCG
Organism: Nonomuraea sp. NPDC059023; assembly: GCF_042740095.1. NCBI lineage: Bacteria > Bacillati > Actinomycetota > Actinomycetes > Streptosporangiales > Streptosporangiaceae > Nonomuraea > Nonomuraea sp. NPDC059023. The sequence continues at coordinate 63,346 of NZ_JBHYIO010000033.1, forward strand.
CCGTACACATGTCCGACTGCATTGGCACCAACAACCAACGCTGGCGTTTCGTCGGCCAAGCCCTCGTGAGCGACCTCAACGGTAAATGCCTGGACGTCCAGGACGGCAATATCTACAACGGCGCCGGCATCAACATGTGGACCTGTCACGGCGGAGCCCCACAGCAGTGGTCATGGAACGGAAAGCAACTGCGCAACCCCAGGTCCAACAGATGCCTGACCATCGTCGAGTCCAATCCCCACAAGGGAGCCGCACTCATCATCCGTGACTGCGACAACACTCTCCCGCCCCACCAGCAATGGCGCACCGCGTGAGCACGAGGGTGTGACGGGTCGTTCGCGACTATCAGCCGCCATCCCAGGCGGACGTCGCCGGCGCCCATGGAACCGAGCTTCCTACGGGCGGCCTGCTGGTCCTTCTTAATCGGGGATGCCCGCCTTGATGCAATATGCACACCAAGGCGGTGCACGGTGAACTACCCGGACTCGTGTGCTCATCAGCAGGATGACAGGCATGAGCGTGCTCATCCTTGGCTCTTCTCTTGTGCCGCCGAATATTGAGCTACGAGGTCAGGTGGCGTTCGTTGAGGATCAGCATCCGGTCCAGGAGTTTCACGGCGCAGGGTGCCGATGACCCGCTCGCAGATGGCGGTCATCCTCGGGCATCCGCGGCGAGGGCCCTTCAGCGGTGAAGACTTCCCTGAACCCGTGGCGGGGGGGCGGGGCGGGGGAGGGGGTCCAAAGCCCGCCCGCCCCCGCCCCCCCCGGGGGGCGGGGAGGGCGGGGGGTGTGGGGGTCCCCCCCCCGGCCCCGCCCCCCGCCTCAGAGGTCGGCTGAGCGCCGAATCTCGGGAGAGCGTGGGTCAGACTCCGAACGCCGCCGGGTAGCGGATGGTGCCGGTGGGCACAGGCCGGGAGGGGTCGAAGGCGAGCGCCATCATGTATTTGTCCTCGACGTCGAAGGGCGGCCGGATGGAGTGACCGGAGGCCGGGACGAAGCCGAAGCGGGGGTAGTACTCGGCGTGGCCGAGCACGAGCACGAGGTTCTCGCCTTGCTCACGGGCGGCGTCGAGGGCGGCGTGGATGGCGGCCGAACCGGCGCCGCGCCGCTGGTGCTCGGGCGACACGGCGCACGGGCCCAGAGTGAGGGCCGGAGAGCCGTCGACGTGGCAGCGGGTGAGCAGCGCGAAGCCGGCGATGGAGCCGTCGTGCGCCTCGGTGACCCAGGAAAGGCCGGGGATCCACGCCTGCGGGTCGGCGCGCAACGCCTCGACCAGGTCGGCCTCGTGAGAGGTGGGGAAGGCGGCGAGGTTGACCTCGCGGATCTGGGCGAGGTCGGCGGTGGTCTCGGGGCGGGTGATCCACGTGGTCATGGGGGTGTTCGTGTCCGTTTCTGTGTCTGTCTGGGGGCGCAGGACGTAGCCGGTGTACTGGTAGTCAGTTCCGTGCTCGTGGCGCATGGTGATCTCTTGCAGGGTGGCCGCGACCGCTTCGCGCATCCCGGCCTCGGTCGGGTCGGCCGCGCGGGTTCGTTCCGACAGCGGCGTGTAGTACTCCTCGAACCAGTCGCTGTCGGGGAGCGGGTGCAGCGCGGCGACGGCGTATCCGGCAGCGCGCGCCGCGGCGGCGTTCTGGTCTTGGGTACGCAGCCGGTAGTGCCGGTCCCAGAACGCCCGTGCCTCGGCGGACGGGGAATGGGTGGTCCATTCGCATTCGGTGACGACCAGCGTGCCGCCGGGGGCGAGCAGCCGCCGCCAGGAGCGCAGGGCGGTGTCGAAGCCGATGTTGTAGACGGATCCTTCAGCCCAGATCAGGTCGAAGCTCTCACTGGGGAAGGGAAGATCCGCCATCGACGCCCGGACGGTCCTGATGGCGTGGCCGACGCCGCGGGCGGCGGCGGCCCGCGTCAGTTCGTCGAGGAACGGCTGGTGCAGGTCGATCGCGGTGACCTCGGCGGCGGCCTCCTCGGCCAGCACCAAGCTGGATCGGCCCGGCCCGCAGCCGATGTCCAGCACGCGCGGGTGCGGGGGAAGCGGTCCGGCCATGGCGAGCAGGCGGCGGGTGGTCGCGTCGGAGCCGGGCCCCTGGCGGGGCAGGCCGTGGTGCAGGGCGAAGAACGCCGTCACGACGGGGTTGGTGATCGGGTCGTGCGGGGAATGGTCCGGCCCGGGAGTGCGGTCGGTCATGACTGCTGGTCCCTGAACTTGTAGGTGGCGCGCAGATGGCTGGTGATGGCCTTCTGCCGGTTGGTACGTTCGCCGCGTAGCCGGGCATCGGTGCGCGAGGCCGCCCACGCGTTCTCGCGTTGTAGCTTGCGGTAGCTGGCCAGACGGCGCTCGGTCAGCTCGCCCCCCTGGATGGCGGCCTGAACCGCGCAACCCGGTTCGGTGTTGTGGGAGCAGTCGCCGAAGCGGCAGTCCCGGGCGAGGTGTTCGATCTCGGCGAAGACCTGTTCCAGGCCGTCGGTGGCGTCATAGAGACTGATCCCGCGCAGGCCGGGAGTGTCGATGAGGACACCGCCGCCGGGAAGGGGAACCAGCTCGCGCCGGACGGTGGTGTGGCGGCCCTTGCCGTCCTGCGCCCGTACCTCGCCGATGGCCAGGAGCTCGTCGCCGAGCAGCGCGTTGCCGAGCCTGGACTTGCCCGCGCCGGAGGATCCGAGCAGGACCGTCGTGCCGCTCAGCAGCGCGGTCAGCACATCGATGTTCTGCCCGGTGGCCGCGCTGGTGATCAGGATGTCCACGCCCGGTGCCAGCGTGCTCGTTTCGGCGTGTACGGCGGCGGCGTCGGCGGCCAGGTCCGCCTTGGTCAAGACGATCAGCGGCGTGGCGCCGCTGTCCCATGCCAGGGCCAGGAGCCGCTCCAGCCGGGCCGCGTCCAGCGGAACGGTCAGTGAGACGACGACGACAACGGTGTCGACGTTGGCGGCCAGCACCTGTGCGTGGGAGTTGCGCGACGCCGACGAGCGGACGATCGCGCTGTGCCGCGGTAGCAGGGCCACCAGTCCGGGTTCGCGACCGGGGCGCAGGGCGGCCCAGTCGCCGGTGCAGGGCGCGAGGAGCGGGTCGGGAGAGTACAGCGCCGAGAGCGTGGCCCGCACCGGGCCGGACTCGGTGACCGCGTCACACAGGCCACGATCCACCCGTGCGATCCGGGCCGGCACCAGGCCGGCCTCGCGGTGTTCTGCGAAGGCGTTGTCGAGTGTTTCCGTCCATCCGTAGCGGGTCAGGCCGGCGTCGGATGGATCCGTGAAGAGATTTGGCAACGTGAGACACCTTGGTGAAGGGGCCCCGACGAGACGCAGACGCTACCCTGCCTCGTAAGCCGGACGGCTCACGGCAAAGGGTGAGAAGTGGGTCAGACCGGGGCCCGGGACGTGAGGAATGTCCGGGCGCTGCACACGGCAGCGGTCTTCACCGCGGTCATCAAACCTCACCTCCCTCTCAACCGGTCATCCAAAACAGCCAACGATCAGCACTGTAGCACTCCCAGCGACTTGCCAGTAGAAGCACCCGCCGAAACTAATCTACTATCGATCATCGTAGTTGAGGTAGTTTGTGGCCATGCCTCCACCCGTGCTGCGCGTTATGGAACTGCGTGACGTACCCGACGTCGTGCGCCTGCACCGAGCCGACCTGTCCCAGGCGTTACGCCCGCGGCATCCGTGCGGCAGGCACCACCGAGGGGACCTCCCGCCGCACGGGCGTGCTCAACCACATCGCCGTCCACCAGGAGCTGCGCCGCTGCCGCGTGGGCAGCGCGCTGGTGTCCGGTTTCGTGGACATCGCCAAGGTCCACGGCGTCGAGCGGCTCGTACTGCAGGCGGAGCAGGACAACGAGGCCGCTCATCGCCTCTATGCCGACCTCGGCTGGAAACGAGGAGCGCCGGTGCGGGACGCGGAAGGCAAGACGTGGACACCCTTCGTACTGGACCTGTGAGCAGGGCGCTGGTGAGCTCGCTCCTCACGCTGGCGCTGGCAGGCTGCGGACCGGCCAAATCACCGCAAAGGGCGCGCGCGACGCCGGCTCCCGCGACGGCGAAGCCGTACACCGTAAACGCGGACGAGCCCGCCCGGCCGGTCAAACGCGCCGCCGTCGCCTACCTTGAGGCGCTGTTCACCTTTGGCGCCGGTGAAGGGTCGCTCGCGGCCAGCCGCGCGCGCATGGCCGCGCTGAAGCTGCCCGTCGGTCCGGTCACCCGCGCCGCGGGCCTGCTCGACGGCGAAGCGGCAGGCGCGATCCAGGTGATCTATCCGCAGCTGGGCGGTCTCATGGCCGAGCGCGCCTCGATCATGGCCGTCGTACGGCTGTCGCGGCAACGCGGTACCGAACTGGTCACCAGGACGCGGACCGTCGACGTCCGGCTGGCGAAGCGAGTCAAGGGCTGGACCGTCACCGGCCTGGCATCTCTGGGCGGGACTGCGCCCGGAGACGCCGAGAGCGGCACGCCGGCCAGGAGGGTGCTGGCGAGCGGCAGGATCGTGCTGCCCGACAGCGCCCGCTGGGACGTTCAGGCCGGGCGCATCGACGATCGGGTCCTGCGGATGTTGCTGCGCCTGTCACGTGAGCATCGGATCTCCGTCGCGGTGCTGGCCAGCGGACATCCGGCGAAGGTGTTCGGCAGCATGTCGACGAGCAACCACACCCGCGGCCGGGCCGTGGACATCTGGGCGATCGACGGCCGGCGGGTGGCCGCCCACGCGCGCGACAAGGGCCCCAATCCCGCTCGTACGCTCATGGAGACGGCCATCAGATACGGCTCGGACGAAGTGGGTGGCCCCTGGGCGTTCCGCGGAGCCTTCACCGACACCGTGCACCAGGACCACCTGCACATCGGCTTCAAGCGTCCATGACCTGGCGCTTCACGGCGCGACGAGACGAGGCTGGGCGGGCGCGGCGATCACCGCTTCGACCCGCTCAAGGCCCAGCCCCCGACGCCACGCCGGCCTCCCGGCGCATGGGCAGACCCCGGCTCGCCGCCCGCTCCCCTCTTAACTACGACTATAGATAGTATGAAGGCTCGCAGGCAGGAAGGACGGTCGCATGGTGCGCTCTCTGGGAGACCTGGAGTCCACGATCATGGATCTCCTGTGGTCGTCTCGCAGGCCCACCTCGGTCCGGGACGTACTCGAGATCCTCCGCAAGGAGCGGGCGATCGCCTACACGACCGTGATGACGGTGATGGACAAGCTCCACACCAAGGGCCTGCTCAAACGCAAGCCGGCGGGCAAGGCCTACCTGTACGAGGTGGTGGCCACCAAGGAGGCGTACATCGCCGGGCTCATGCGGGAGACCCTGGCGGGCAGCGGCAACCACGCCGCCACTCTGGTGCACTTCCTGGAACAGCTGAGCCCGGAGGAGGCGACGGCGCTGGAGTCTGCGCTCCAGGTGTACCCCCCGAGGAGGCACCGCTCGTGATCGTCGTTGCCATTCTGGCGGTGTACGCCCTCGCCGCCGCCGTCCTGCTCCCCCGGCTGCTGACCCGGGCGCACTGGTCGGAACGCGCTCCCCGCCTGGCGATCGCCATGTGGCTGGCCGCGTGCAGTTCCGTCGTCGCCTCGGCTGTCATGGGCGGCCTGGCCGCGGCCATACCCCCCGACGCCATCGGCCATGGCCTGGCCGGTCTGTTCGAAGCGTGCGCCGCCCTCCTCGCGGCCGGTTTCGACACGGCCGCTTCGTCGTGGGGAGCTCGCGCGGCCCTTCTCCTCAGCGGACTGATCGTGGCCAGGACCACGTACTGCCTGTCCGCCGTACTCTTCACCGCTCGCCGCGAACGCGCGCGGCACGCCGAGATGCTGAGCCTCGTCGGCCGCCACGACGGAGACCTCGGCGCGATCGTCCTCGACCACGGCGAGCGTCTGGCCTACTGCCTGCCCGGCCGCCAGGGCAAGACCGTCATCACGACCGGCGCGCTACGATCGCTGGCCCCCGCGCACGTCGCCGCCGTCCTCGCCCACGAGCGGGCCCATCTGCGCGGGCGGCACCACCTGGTACTCGCCGTCGCGGAGGCCTTCGCCCGCGCGTGTCCCCGGGTGCCGCTGTTCTCCAGGGCCAGGAGCGAGGTCGTCCGGCTGATCGAGTTGCTCGCCGACGACGTGGCGGCACGCCACCACCCCCGTGCGCACATCGCCGCCGCCCTGGTCGGCCTGGCCACCGGCCGCGTTCCCGCGTTCGCGCTCGGCGCGGGAGGCGAGACCGCGCTGACCCGGGTACGCCGCATGCTCAGCCCGGCCGTCCCGCTGCACCGCCGGGAGAGGCTGGCGGGGATGGCCGCAGTCGGCGCTTTACTGGCGGGCCCCACCGCCCTGGCCGCCGTCCCCGGGCTGAGTTCCTTCGTGGCCCACCACTGCCACGCGCTCTCGCTCCTCTGATCGTGGCTTTTCGCGGCGTCGATCACTGGCCCACCACCCGGAGGACTATTTCTGAGCAGGCCAGAAACGGTAATCATGTCCGGACCCGACCCTTACTTACTATGATACATAGTTGTTCGTGTAGCCTGGCTTCATGAAGCGAGCTCGTCCGGTGATCCTGCGCCTGATGATGCTCGTCGTCCTGGCCCTCGGCATCCTGGCGATGCACTCGCTGGGTCACCCGCGGGGACATGACATGGCACCGGCCACGAGTCACGTCTCCGCGCAGACCGCACCCGCCGACCCGGACCCGGACGACGGCTGGGTCTGCCTGGCATTCCTCGGCACGGCCGCGAGCCTGATACTGACCCTGTTCGCCCTGGGGACCACCCCCGGCCCGCTCGTCCCGCGACGCACACGGACACCCATCCGGCAGAGCCGGCCTCGCGGGCCTCCCCTCGTCTCACCTCGGCGACCAGCCGTGCTCCTGATCTAGATCGTCCGGTCTTCCGGCGATCCCTTTCGAGCACGATCTCGCATGTGAGGCGACACCATGAACATCGATCGACGCACCCTGCTCAAAACCGGCATCGGACTGCTGGGCGGGGCCGCTCTCACGGCCTGCGCACCTCCCGCCCCGGCCTTTGTCGGACCGGCGGACGCGCGGGTGCGCGCCGCGGAGCTGGCCCGCCGTCCCGGCAGGATCCGTGACTTCCGGCTGACCGCCGCCGAAAGCCAGGTGGACCTCGGCGGGCCGGTCGTCCGTACCTGGGCCTACGACGGACGCGTACCCGGCCGCCCGATGCACGTCACGGCGGGCGAGGTGGTCCGCGCCCGCCTGGCCAACCAGCTCGCGGCCGACACGACCATCCACTGGCACGGCCTCGCCCTGCGCAACGACGCGGACGGCGTGCCAGGGGTGACCCAGGCTCCCATCAAGGCCGACACCGAGTACACCTACGAATTCACCGCCGCCCACCCCGGCACGTACTGGTTCCACCCCCATTCCGGCACCCAGCTGGACCGCGGCCTGTACGCGCCGCTCATCGTCGAGGATCCGGACGAGCCCCTCGGCTACGACGACGAATGGGTGGTCATCCTGGATGACTGGCTGGACGGCGTCACCGGCTCACCGGAAGACGTCCTCGCCGAACTGTCGCGCGGGATGAGCATGCCGGGCATGGACCATGGGGACATGACGCCAGGTCCCTCGTCCACCGGAATGGGCAAGCACATGCTGATGGGCGCGATGAGCCCGTTGCTCGGCGGCGACGCGGGGGACGTCCGATACCCGCATTTCCTGGTCAACGGCCGCGTACCGGCCGAGCCGACGACCTTCCGCGCCAAGCCGGGCACCCGCCTGCGCATCCGGCTGATCAACGCCGGCGGTGACACCGCGTTCCGTGTGGCTCTGACCGATCACCGGCTGACCGTCACCCACACCGACGGCTTCGCCGTACAGCCGAAGGACGCCGACGCGCTCCTCATCGGCATGGGCGAACGCTACGACGTGCTGGTCACCCTCAAAGACGGCGTCTTCCCGCTGGTCGCGCTCGCCGAAGGCAAGGCCGCCGCAGCTCGCGCGCTGGTCCGCACCAGCCCTCAGGCCGCGACACCCAAGCTCGGCCATCGTCCGCGCGAGCTCGAAGGGGAGGTCGTCCACTACGCGAAGCTCCAACCTCATGAGCGGGTACGGCTGCCGCAAAAGCGGCCCGACCGCACCGTCAGGCTGGAACTCACCGGCACCATGGCGGCCTACGACTGGGCGATCAACGGCAAGAAGTACGCCCCTGAGATCGTCGAGCCGGTGCGCTCGGGAGAGAGGGTGCGTCTTTCCTTCGTCAACCGGACGACGATGTGGCACCCGATGCATCTCCACGGCCACACCTTCGCCCTGCCGTCCGGAATCCGCAAGGACACCGTCATCGTGCTGCCCGGCAGCACACTCGACGTGGACTTCGACGCGGACAACCCGGGGCTGTGGATGATCCACTGTCACAACATCTACCACGCGGAATCGGGGATGATGACCCTCCTGGGCTATGCGGCGGGGTAGCCCGTAGCCGCAGGCCCCATGGGATCAAGCGCGATCCGAGCAGTGCGTTCCTCCAGCTCTTCGCCCTGAGGCATGCCTTTTGGCGGGACACGCCCGAGCCGCGGAGACGCACGTAGGCCGCGTCGATGACGTCTTCCGAAACTCCATCTACTATTATTCATAGTAGATGGAGGTGGGATGGATGCGCACACGAACGCAGCGGGACACGAATCTGGCCCAGACGCTCAAGGAACAACTGGCCGGCTGGTCCCATCGCTCCGGCATCCAGGTGGAGACCTGGGCACTGCCGGCCGAGGAGGTACCCGATCGGGTGGCCGAAGCGGTGCTCGCCTGCGTCGCCGAGGCTTTGGCCGGCATCGAGGAGCGGGCCAGTGCCGCGATGGTGTCCGTCGCCGTCACCACCGGCACGAACGGCCTGCTCTTCACGGTGAGCGATGACGGCATGGGCAGCGACGCGAAGAAGGCCGGCATGCGTGCCGCCCTTGCCGTCATGTCGGGGACCGTCTCGATCAATGGCACCCCGGACGGCTGCACCGTCAGAGGGGCCATCCCGCGTGAGCGCTGGCAGTGAAATCCTTTTAGGGGGCGCGTGTGCCCAGGATCGCTCCTGGGCACACGCGTTCGGTCAGAGCCGGTCGAGGATCTTCCGCATCTGTGCGATCTCCGACTGCTGCGCGCTCTCGATCGCCTTCGCCAGAGCCTTGGCTTCCGCGTTGGCTCCCTGCGACTGTTCCGTTCGCGCCATCTCGATCGCGCCGTTGTGATGAGCGATCATCAGCTCAGCGAATTTCTTGTCGAAGGCCGCCCCCTTCGCGCCCTCGAGTTGCTTCATGTCCGCCTCGGACATGATGCCGGGCATGTCATGTCCCATTCCGCCGGAGGGCATGGGCTTGCCCCAAGCGGTGAGCCAGCCCCTCATGGTCTGGATCTCGGGGTCCTGGGCGGCCTTGATCTCGCTCGCGAGTTCCTTGATCTCCGGGTCCGCCGCGCGGGTGGTCGCGAGCTCAGCCATCTCCACGGCCTGCTCGTGATGCGGAATCATCATCTGCGCGAACATCACGTCCGCGTCGTTGAAGGACGCGGACGGTGACGCGCTGGCGGTGGCGGTGGCGGCCGGAGCCGAACTGGACATACCTTCATGCCCGGCCATCGCGTCACCGCTGCCGCCGCAAGCAGTGAGGAGGATGAGTGCGCCCGCTCCGGCCACGGCTCCGAGCGAGAACCTGCGCATGGTCGATCGATTCCTGTGCATAACTGTGACTCTCTGGGTTGGGTTGATGTGCCGACCGGTGACGCGGGAGGGCCTCTGGCCCGATCCCGCAGGCATGACCGGCCTATATGCGCATCACCGAGAGACGCACCAAGCACAGGGCCACCGGACCGGGAGGTGACCGGGCGACTCCGCGCACGCGTGTGCGGACCGGAGAGGAGGCGCGCGGTGACCCGTTGCCACGGCTTCGTCGTCCGATCAGCGCCAGAAGCATCCACGACGTGAGCACTGCGAGGCAGATGGACGTTGGGTCAAGATCAGGCATACCCCGTCCGGGATCGACCGGGCTACCCGACGCGTGCCCACCCACGGCCGACGCCTTCGACGCGGCGTGGTCGGTGCCCATGTGACCGAGGGTGTGCATGCCGCAGACGCCGAGGGTGAGCAGGATGAGCAGACACCAGCGCGACACACGCACAGCGCGGTACGAACGCGGTCCCTTCATCACTCCCCCGTAGCTCGATCGCCTCACTATGCACTCTAGTAGGCCAAGCGTTTTGCATCCGCCTTCAAGCCGCCAACCCATGCCCACTCCCTGGGCCCTTCACCCACATGATGAGCTACGAATAGTAATAGTAGAGCCGTGGAGCCGCTGTCCGCGTGGTCGAGAAGTGGGCGGCTATGGATCGCATACGCGCCGGTACCGCGGGGCTGATGCCGGCTCTCACGTTGCCCGGCCGGGCGACGGCCTTCAGCACTCTCGACTAACGGCGAGCGCTCACCGCTATCCGGCGGGCGTGTCGCATCCCGGGGCAAGGCACCGCGGGAGCCCCGCCCCTGTCAGATCAGCACGGCGAGCATCCCCGCCGACGCCAACGTCTCAACCCGGAGGGCCGGCATCCGGCGTGGCGACGGTGGCGATCTTCTTCTGTGGGACGCTCGCCTGTGCCACATCCGGTCGGCCCAATGCACCCGGTTCGGGCTCGTCCGGGGGTTCGCGCGCGCTGCGGGGCCACGGCCTCTTGTACCTTGCGCGGCAGGCCGTACCCAACGACAGCCATGGCCATGAGGACACGTGGGCCAGGCAGGAGGTTGCCGCTCTGATCACACACGCCACGCGGCGGCTTCACTTCGCAGCGCACCTGTGGGATCTGACGGCGCGGGACCGCGTTCCGCAGTTCCGCCTTCGCGGAGAATTCACTCCGCAACAGCAGCGCGGGCAGGGACAGCAGACGTCGGGCCCAGGACTGGCGATGGTTCGTGTTCCCGAGCCCCACACGATGCCTCCTCACCAGATAGCCGTGGTTGAGGGTGACCGAAAAGAACCACGAACGCTTCTGGGAACCGTTAGGGTGCCCGGCAGTCCTTACATACCTTTGGAGCAGAAGCATGGCGAAGCAAATCGTTGAGACCTTCGTTGACGACATCGACGGCACCACCGACGCCGCGGGAACCGTCACGTTCTCCTACAAGGGGAAGTCATACGAGATCGATCTCTCGGCAGCGCACGATAAGGCTTTCGATGAGTCCATGGCGGAGTGGATTGAGTTCGCTCGCGAGGTCAAGGGCGAGTCCAGCGCTCGTAGAGGCCGGCGTGTAGCGGCCAGTGGCAGCAGTCCCGCCCTGAGCCGTGAGAAGTCCGCCGAGATCCGCCAGTGGGCCAAGAGCCACGGCCTGCCTGTCAGCGAGCGCGGTCGTATCGCTTCAGCTGTCGTGGAGAAGTACGAAGCTGCTCACTAGGTCAGACGGCAAGTAACTCCCTCGTTCTCCTGGACGAGGGAACCTGTCGCGATATCCCTAATTCTATGCTTTCAGTGCATCTATTAGCAGCCATCTCCGTTCAGGGCGCCTCTCCGTTTAGAGCGCGATACACGTACGAGGTTAAGGCAGTACTCGCTGCCTGAAGTACAGCGACGCCGAACTGGCGTAGAGGACGGCCCTTCGAGGAGGGCACCAGGCCACGGGTTCGGGGCGGAGAGCGTTCTCGTCGGTGAAGATCTTGCGGCAGCCGGACGCGGTGAGGTCGGCGAGTTGGCGGTTGAAGCTTGGGCCACGGGTGGACACGCGGGCGTAGCCGATGCGGATCGCGGAGGGGTGTCAGCGAAGGCCGCAAGGTTGCCAGAACCTTTTCCGGTACTTCGCCGTCAAAGCAGAGCATGATGAAGACGATGATCGGAGCCTCGCTCCTCGCCGGTTCGTTGCTGGTCTCCGGTGTCACCGCGGCGGCCGCCCAGACGAAGCCGACGCTGGGTCCCCACGGCTACGGCGCTGTCAAGCTCGGCCTGACCGTCAAGCAGGCCAGGGCTACGGGGGCCGTGGTCAAGAAGATGCCGGGCGGCGGCGGCTGCTCCGGCTGGGACCTGAAGAGTTTCCCGACCCCCAAGGACTCGGTCGGCATCTATATCTCGCCGAAGGTGGGGCTGGCGGCCATCTTCGCCGCCAAGGGCATGAGAACCCCTGAAGGCATCATGATCGGCTCTACTGCGAAGCAGGTGAAGGCGGCCTACCCGCGTATCAAGAAGGACGCCCACGGCTTTTACGTGATTACGGTCCCCGGCAACAAGAAGGCCTACTACTCCTTCAGCGTCAAGCGCGGCAAGGTCACCGAGTACGGCATCGCGCTCAACAAACAGGATTGTTTCAACTAGCGGCGTAGGTCCGTCGCCGGGCTGGCGCGATGAGGCTCAAGGAAAACCTGACCGCGGTGCCATTTCGGCTGCTCCCTCACAGGGAGGAGCTGGCGCCGGCGCCGGGCACGAGAGACCGCCACATTGCGGCCTCCCGCACTTACGGAGAAGTACGGCCTGCGCCCTCGACGGCGTATTCCTAGCTGCCAATGAGATCAGCCCCGGGAGACGAATGCGGCTTCCGGGGCTGTCTTGGCCTTGACCCTACGAGGGAATGTCCGTCTCTTTGACATACGGTGAGCTCGTCGGGTCGTAATTCGAGGTGCCCGTCTCACGTGAGTGCGCGGCCTGGGCGAGCGCGCCAGGCCCGACGGCGTCCGGGGCACCTTCGCCGTACCGGAGGTTCTCCTGCTGTACTGGCTGGTCTCGGCCTCCTTCAAGGGCGTGCCGACGCAGACCGTGATCATCCCCCCCAACAGTCTGTTCGGCCTCTACCTGCTGTACGTGGCGTTGTCGGTGCCCTTCACGGTCTTCCTGCTGACCGGCTTCTTCAGGAACCTGCCCGAGGAGACCGAGGAGGCGGCGGCGCGACGCCTCTGCGCACGTTCGTGTCGATCACGCTCCCGATGGCGCGCGGCGGCCTGATCACCGCGCTGATCCTCAACGCCATCGTGGTGCCGTACCTGCTGCTGGCCCGCCGGATCATCGCCGGCCTGACGCTGGAGGCGGGCACATAGCAACCGATTGAACTTTCAGAATGTATTGAAAGTTCAGTCCGAGAAGGTCTAGTCTCGCCTCATGGAGCGAACGCCACTGCACGACTTCGCCGATGAGATCGGCTCGTGGATGGAGGATCTCGGCCTGCCGCGCATGCCGGGGCGGATCCTGGGCTGGCTGATGGTGTGCGAGCCGCCTCATCAGTCAGCCGACGAACTGGCCGAGGCGCTGCAGGCCAGCCGCGGCGCGATCAGCATGTCGGTGCGGATGCTGATCGGCGGCGGCTCGGTGGAGCGTTACCCGGTGCCCGGAACGCGGCGTACCTACTACCGGTTGCGACCGGGGTTCTGGCTGCGGGAGGCCGAGGACAAGGCCCGCATGGCGCGTGAGTGGCGCAAGGTCACCGAGCGGGGACTGGAATTGCTGAACGACCGCACCGAGGAGAGCCGGCGGCGGATGCAGGAGGCGCACGACATGTACGCCTTCCTGGAGTTGGAGTACGGCCGCATCAAAGAGCGGTGGCTGGAACATCAAGCGAAGCAGGAGACATGACCGTTGTCGAGGTCAACGAACTGACGTTCACCTATCCGAAGGCGGCCGAGCCCGCGGTGAAGGGCATGAGTTTCACCGTACGGCGGGGCGAGGTCTTCGGTTTCCTCGGGCCCAGCGGCGCCGGGAAGTCCACCACCCAGAAGATCCTCACCGGGTTGCTGGCCGGCCACGCCGGTCAGGCCACGGTGTGGGGCAAGGAGCCCACCGCCTGGGGCAGTGACTACTACCAGCGGATCGGCGTCTCCTTCGAGTTGCCCAACCTGTACCACAAGCTCACCGCGCTGGAGAACCTGCGCTTTTTCGCCTCCCTGTACCGCGGGCCGGTCGAGGACCCCATGGCGCTGCTGGAACGCGTCGGCCTGGCCGAGCACGCCCACGTCCGGGCCGGGGCGTACTCCAAGGGCATGCAGATGCGGCTCGTCTTCGTCCGGGCGCTGCTGCACCGCCCGGAACTGCTCTTCCTCGACGAGCCCACCTCGGGCATGGACCCGGTCAACGCCCGGCTGGTCAAGGACATGATCCGCGAGATGAGCGCCGAGGGCCGCACCGTGTTCCTCACCACGCACGACATGGCCACCGCCGACCAGTTGTGCGACCGGGTGGCGTTCGTCAACGAGGGCGGGATCGCCGCGCTCGACACCCCGGCCGAGCACAAGGTGAGCCGGAGTCAGCGGGTGGTGCGCGTCACCTACCGCGACGGCGACCTGCTGGCGGGCAAGGACTTCCCGCTGGACGGGTTCGCCGACGATCCGGCCTTCCGCGCGCTCGCGGCCGAGCATGCCATCGAAGCGCTGCACAGCCAGGAGGCCAGCCTGGAGGACGTCTTCATCGACGTCACCGGAAGGTCGCTGACATGAGGGCGCTGAGGCCGGCATTGCTGCTCGACCTGCGGCTGCAACGCCGGTACGGGTTCTGGCACGCCACCTGCGTGGTGGTGATCATCTGGATCGGCGTGCTGTGGATCGTGCCCGACAACCTGCTCGGGGCGGCCATGCCGTACCTGCTGATCGCAGACCTGCAGTTCTTCATGTTCTTCACGGCCGGAGCGCTGTTCTTCGAAAGGGGCGAACGGACGCTGTTCGCACTGTTGATCACACCGCTGCGGTTCGGCGAGTACCTGGCGGCCAAGCTGCTGTCCATGTCCGTGCTCGCCTTCCTCACCTGCGCCGTCGTGGTGCTGGCCGACTACGGCCCGGGCTTCGACCTACTGGCGCTGCTGGCCGGGGTGACCGCGATGACCCTGCTGATGGTGCTGGCGGGATTCGTCACCGCGCCGCTGTTCCCCTCGGTCAGCGAGTGGCTGATGCCCTCGACCCTGGTACTCGCGCTGGCCAACCTGCCGCTGCTCGACTACTCCGGGCTGGTCCCGCACTGGGCGTTCTACCTGGTGCCCACCGAGGGTGTGGCGCTGCTGCTCGGATCGGCGTTCCACCAGGTCTCGCTGACCGGGTGGCAGGCGGCCTACGCCGTGCTGTATCCGGCCGCGTGGATCGTGCTGCTGTGCCGTACCGCCCGAGGGGTCTTCTACAAGTACGTCGTGACCAGGCAGGGCGGAGCATGAGGCGCGCCATGGCGGCCTTCGGCCGCAACGACCTTATGACCATCCGGCGCGACTCCCTGCTGACCGCGGTGCTGCTGGGGCCGTTCCTGTACGCGGCGTTCCTGTGGTTCCTGCCCGCGGCGACGGCCTTCGCCGACCGGCAGTGGGGGTTCGACCTGGGCCCCTACGAGTCGCTGATCATCAGCGCGTTCTGCGTGCTGGGGCCGCCGCTCCTGCTCGGCGCGGTCATGGGCCTGCAACTGCTGGACGAACGCGACCAGCGCACCCTGACCGCCCTGCGCGTGACCCCTGTTCCGCCGGGGATCTATCCGGCCTACCGGGCGGTCGTCACCGGCCTGGTGGCAGCGCTGATGATCGTCGCCTCGCTGGCCGTGTCGATGATGCTGACCGCCGGGCAACTGGTGCTCAGCGTTCCGGTGGCCGTGGTCGCCGGAATGTTCGCCCCCGTCGTCGGCATCACCATGGCCTCCCTCGGCCGCAACAAGATCGAAGGACTGGCGGTGATGCGGGTGATCGGGCTGGCGCTGTTCAGCGTCACGCTCATCCCCTTCTTCTTCCTCGACGCGTCGTGGCAGCTCGTCTTCGGGATAGTGCCGCCGTACTGGCCGCTGCGCGCGTTCTGGGCGGCCATGGACGGCGGAACGTACTGGCCGTACGTGGTGGCCGGACTGGCGTACAACACCCTGTTCTGCCTGACGCTGCTCAAGGTACTGAGCCGGCGGCTGGCCAGATGACCAGTGACTCCGCGAAGGCCGGACGGCCCGTGTGGGTGCGGATGTCCACGGACGAGGTCGTGCCGAAGGACAGGGCCGACTGGTACCAGGACCTGGTGTCCATGACCGTGGCACCCCACACGCTGGCCATCGATGACCCCATCGGGTTCCTGGCACGGGCCCACGTCCTGAGCCTGGGCCAGGTCGAGGTCTCGCGGCACAACCATGCCGCCCACCGGGCATGGCGTACGCCCGCGCTGATCCGCCGCAGCGATCCGGAGCACTACCTGTTCGGGGTGATCACGTACGGCCGCAAAGGGATCTCCCAGCGGCGAACCGGGAGCGACCTGGTGGCCGGGGACGCCGTCTTGTTCGACACCTCCCATCCCTACTCCGCCGGAACCCCTGGTCAGGGAGAGACCGGGTTGATCATCGTGCACATTCCCCGCACGATGATCAACCTTCCCGCGGACCGGCTCGACGCGGCGCTGGGTCGCCGGTTCACCCTGCGCCACGGCATCGGTCCCATCGTCCGCCGGTTCCTGACCTCCCTGGACGCCCGCGCCGCCGGCTGCGCGCCACCCCAGCTGCGGGCGTTGGAACGGGCGGTGCTCGAACTCGTCTCCGGCCTGCTGGCCCAGCAGATCGACGCCTGGGATCATCTCCCGGCCGAAACCCGGAAACAGGTGCTGCTGCGGCGCATCGACGCCTTCATCGACCACAACCTCGCCGATCTCCATCTGACACCACAAACCATCGCGGCCTCCCACAACGTCTCCCTCCGTAGTCTGTACGCTCTTTTCGAGAGCCGTGGAGAGAGCGTGGCCGCGCACATCCGGCGACGCCGCCTGGAACAGTGCAAGACCGATCTGGCCGACCCCGCCTGGCTCGCACAGCCTGTTCAGGTGATCGGCGCCCGCTGGGGGTTCACCCGTCCGTCGTCCTTCTCCCGGGCCTTCCGCCAAGCCTTCGGCACCAGCCCCAGCACGTACCGCCGCTCCCTGCCGCCGCCGTGATTGCCGCGGTGTGCGGAAAACCTGCGCCGTTCTCGCAGAAGACTTCCGTGGCGCCAGAGCCATCCCGATCTGAGTCCTCCGTAGGCTCGGGCGGAACCGGTGGCCGGCTCCGGACACAAGAGGAATGTGACCAGTAACAACGATCCCGAGTTGTGGGCGTTGGCGCTCGCCGGTGATGAGCGTGCCTTCGGCGACCTCTTCGACCGGCACAGCCGTGCTGTCTACAACTACTGCTTCCGGCGGACGGCCGACTGGTCGGTGGCCGAGGAGCTGACCTCGGTGGTCTTCCTGGAGACCTGGCGGCGGCGCACGCAGGTCCGCATGGAGGGCGGCTCGTTGCTGGCCTGGCTTTACGGCGTGGCGACCAACTGCCTGCGCAACCACCGGCGCGCGCTGCGACGGCATCGCGACGCCCTCGCCCGCCTGCCCCAGCCCGTCCCGGCCCACGAGGTCGCCGACGTCGTGGCGGCCCGCGTGGACGACCAGCGGCGCATGCGCGACATCCTTGGCCATATCCAGACGCTTCCGCGCCGCGACCAGGAGTTGCTCGCGCTCTGCGTCTGGGAGGAACTCTCCTACGCCGAAGCCGCCGCCGCGCTGAACATCCCGATCGGCACCGTCCGCTCCCGCCTCAGCCGCCTGCGCGCGAAACTCCTGGAACCTCCACCACCGATCGGACACAACGCCTTCAGGGAGGAACTGTCATGAACATCCCGGTACGACGGGACCTGCCTGGCCACGAGACCAGGAAGCGGCATCTGATGTCCGAACTGTCCACCCTTCACCGCACGCCGCCCCGCCGCAGGCTCTTCTTCAGCGCCCTCGTCGCCTCGGCCCTGGCCGCGGGCGCGGCCGCCGTAATGATCATTCCCGGCCTCCGCGACGAGCCCGGCCGCCGCCACGAACTCGTGCCCGGCACGTCCGTGGCGCTCGCCGGGGCCCCCGCGGTGCTCGTCAAAGCGTCCCGGTACGCCGCGAGCGAGCCCGAACTGAAGCCGGCCCGAGGCCAGTTCATGTACTTCGAGGCGAAGAGCGCCCAGAGCGGGATTCTCGACAAGCGCGGCCAGGGACAGCCCGCCGAAGCCTCTCACCGGCACGTCTGGCTCCCGGCGTTCGGCGGCCAGGCCGGGCTGGTACGCGAGCAGGGCGGCCCGGGCGACGGCACGTGGCTGTGCCACAAGAACGACGTCACGCCGACGAAGAAGGAAACGATCGAGGAGAAGATCGACCTCGCCGAACCGCCGACAGGCTGCCAGGACGCCCCCGCCTACCGCACCGACCTGCCCACCGACGCCGAAGCCATGAAGGACTGGCTCTACCGCAACAGCCGCGGCGGCAACCCGCCGGACGTTCAGGCCTTCGTCACCGTGGGCGACACGATCCGCGAGGCCTACCTCGGCCCCAAGGCCCTGGCCGCGATGTTCAAGGCCGCCGCCGAGATCCCCGGCACCAAGGTGTACGACAACGTGACGGACTCCGCCGGACGTCCCGGAATCGCCGTCGGCCAGACGTTCCACGGCATCCGCCACGACCTCATCTTCGACCCGAACACCTTCAAGTACCTCGGCGAACGACAGGTCGTCGACTACGACACCTCCTTCCGTCCCGCCGGCGGCAAATCCCCCGACGAGACCCCTTGGCAGCCTTCCGCGCAGATGAGGAAGAACATGCCCGAGGGCAAGGTCCTCTACATGTCCGCCGTCCTCAGGATCGCGGTCGTGAGCGAGGTCGGCCGGCTCCCCTAACTTGATCACCGGTCATAGCGAGCGCGCGGCGAACGCGCCGTTGAGCAGCCGGACCGCGCGGCCGTCGGCGCCCATGACGAAGGCCACGTCCCACATGTGGTGTGCGGTGAAGGCATCGTCGGCGGGCAGGAAGCGGTGCTCGCCGAGGGGAAGCAGGTCCGTCGAGGCGAGCGACCCGTCCGGACCGTGGATCACCGCGTGCAGGCGGCCGTCCTTCGCGGTCACCTCGTAGAGGAGATCGTGGGCGCCGTACCGGCCGGTGTAGGGGTCCGGCGCGATGCTCAGCGCCGGGTCGGGTTCGGGCAGCGCGGGCTTGACGACGCCGGTCTCGGCCCGCACGATCTCACGGATCACCGCGTCGGCGAACTGGTAGCCGCGCTCGGCCACGTTCACGATCGTGGCCACCACCAGGTCGTGCTCCGGGATCCAGTTGAGCGTGGAGGAACCGCTCGGGGTGGTGCCGCTGTGGCCGTAGACGCGTACGCCGTCCCAGATCTTCAGGTACGGCCCGGCGCACCAGTGGTCGGCGAAGCAGCGCGCGGGGACCTCGGCGTGCGGTGTGTGCATCTCCTTGAGGGCGGCCGCGGAAAGCACGCCGCCGCGCAGGAACAGGCGGCCGAAGGCGATCAGGTCGAGGGCGCTGGCGCAGAGCGTGGAGCCGGACGGGCCGAGCCCCCGGGAGAAGAAGAACGGCTTGACGACCTCGCGCTCACGCGTGTGGCCGAGCGCGACCCGGTGGTAGAGCAGTTCGTCGGCGAGGCCGGCGGTGTGGGCGAGACCGGCGGGCTCCAGCAGGAGGTCGCGCAGGGCGTCGTCCCAGCAGCGTCCGGTGATCCTCTCCACGAGCAGCCCGGAGACGACGGTCGAGGCATTGGAGTATCCGAAACCGGCGCCGGGCTCGAAGATGGGCGGAATGCCGGCGAGGAGGCGTACGTACGCGGCCACGCAGTCGTCGCCGCGTCCCGTATCCGCGTAGGGGCCGTTGTCGAGGCCACTGGTCATCGACATGAGGTGGCGCGCGGTGATCGTGCCGAGGTCGTACTCGGGCAGGTGTCCGGAGACGGGCACGTCGATGTCCAGCCTGCCGTCGTCGGCGAGCCGCATGAGCATCGCGGCCGTGTACAGCTTGGTCGTGGAGCCGATCTGGAAGAGCGTGCCGTCGTCCACCGGGGTGCCGTGGCGGGCGTCGGCCAGCCCGACCGCGTACGAGCGGACGGTTTCGCCCTTGACGACGGCGGCCTGGGCGCCGACGACGCCCAGCGACTCGGCGGTGGCCCGGATGAAGTTCTCCATGGGTGCTCCTAGCCCGCGAGCAGTTCGGGGTCGAACGGGATGGGGGCGAGCCGGTACCCGGCGGGCGGCTCGGCGTTCAGCAGGTGACGCACGAAGTAGTCCCAGCGGCGGCGAGTCACGTACTCCTCGAACCCGACGAACAGGTGCTCGGCGCCGGGCACGATCAGCAACTCGAAGTCCTTGTTCGCGGCGATCAGCCGCTCGACCAGCCGCATGGTCAGGTGTGGCGTGACGTTGTCGTCCAGCTCGCCGTGGACGAGCAGGAGCTTGCCCTGGAGCCGGTCGGCCAGTTCGGTGTTGGCCGAGCGCGCGTAGGTCCCGGCATCGACCGGGCCCTCGTAGGACTCGCCCCACATCGAGTGGTAGAGGCGCTGATCGTGGTTGCCGCACTCGGCGACGCCGACCTTGAAGAAGTCCGGGTGGGCGAGCAGGGCGCGCACGGTCGCGTAGCCGCCACCCGAGCGGCCGAAGATTCCGACGCGGTCCAGGTCCAGCCACGGGCGGGTCTCGGCGAGCTGCCGCAGGGCCGCGATGTGGTCGTCGAGGTGACCGCCCGTCTCCAGCGCGCCGTAGGAGGCGTCGTGGAAGGCCTTGTCCCGCCCCGGGGTGCCGCGCCCATCGAGAGCGAGTACGGCGAAGCCGAGCGCGGCCACCGCCTCGGCGTCATAACCGTAGAAGCCGGGATCGAAGGAGGGCGGCACCCGGCTGGTCTGCGGCCCGGGATAGGGATGATCGACGACCGGGTAGCGCCGGGCCGGATCGAAGCCGTGCGGCTTGTGGAGCACCCCGTAGAGGTCGGTCACGCCGTCGGCGGCCTTGACGCGCACGCGCTCCGGCGGCTGCCAGCCGGTGGCGAGCAGGCCGGAGATGTCGGCGTGCCCCAGGTCCACCAGGACACGGCCGTCCCATCCGCGTACCGTGATCACCGGCGGCACGTCCACGGCGGAGGCGGAGTCGACGAAGCAGGAGCCGTCGTCGGCGGCGCTCACCTCGTGGTCGAGGTCGTCGCCGGTGATCCTGGCGAAGCCCGTGCCGTCGAGCGCGACCCGGCAGACCTGGCGACGGTAGGGATCCTCGGGCACCAGGCCGGCGGCGGTGAAGTACACGCCGGTGGAGTCGGCGTGGAGGATCTCCTGGACGTTCCATTCGCCGCGGGTGAGGCGGACGGTCCGGTCACCGTACAGGTAGAGGTGGCCGAAGCCGTCGCGCTGGGAGTACCAGACCACGCCTTCGGGGAGCACTTTCACGATCGGCTTGTGGCTGATCCACTGCGACGGCTCGACCCGGGTGGGACCGCTCTCCTCGACCAGGGTACGCACCTCGCCGGTCGCCGGATCCAGGCTGTTCAGCCGCAGGGTGCGGTAGTCGCGCGTCTGCTGCAGGTAGTAGGCGGCCGAGCCGTCGTCGGCCCACCAGATCCGCCTGAGCGCGATGGGCGACAGGTGGGCCACGAGGAGCGGTTCGGCCTTGGCGGCCACCGCCGTACCGGATGCGACGTCGAAGACGATCAGCTCGGCGCGCGGCAGCACCTCGTCGCCGGGCAGCGCGTAGCGGTAGGTGTGCGGGACGGGCCGCCCGCCGTCGGCGGGCGCGCTCTCCACCAGGTGCATGAGCCCGACGCCGCGCTCGTCGAGGCGGTGCGTCAGCAGTCGCTTGCTGTCCGGCGACCACACGACGAGCGGCGGATAGTACGGCAGGCCGAGGCGGCGCAGGAGCGTCCGGTGAGAGCTGGAGTCCGTGCCGGCGCCGTAGGGCCGCTCGGCGGTGCCGTCGGTGGTCAGCGGGGACTCGGCGCCGGTCGTGAGCTCGCGCAGCCACAGGTCGTGGCCCTTGCGGAAGACGGCGTGGCGGCCGTCGGGCGAGACGACGTCCGTGGGGCCGGGCGCCGCGCTCCTGGTCATGGTGTAGGTGTCGAGCGAGCAGCGCCGGCGTGCCCCGTCGGTGTCGAAGACGACGGCGCCGTCCTCCAGCGTGATGGTGCCGAAGGGCAGCGCGTCCGGGTCCGCGCCCAGGGCCTTGGCCAGCCGTTCATGGTCGAATGCCGGCTCCTTCGTGCCCGTCGCGGGGTCCACGCGCAGGAACCGGCCGTCGGCGCGGTACCAGAAGGTCCCGTCCCGCCAGACGGGCCGGATCTTGCCGCCGCGTACCAAAATGGGCCTGTTGTGTCCGAGCAACTGCTCGGCGGCACGGTAACGTTGTTCCATACGCGAACAGTACATGTACAGTACGCGATAAGACAGATGGGAGATCGAGCATGCCCCGTGCCCCGCGAGGGACGCTCAGCCATCAGGTGATCCTGGAGCACGCGACACAGCTCATGGACGCCGAAGGGCTCAGCGCGGTCACCGTCCGCCGGCTCGCCAAGGACCTGGGCGTGCAACCCATGGCGCTGTACACCTACTTCAAGAGCAAGGAGGAGATCCTCGCCGCGCTCTACGACAGCCTGCTGGCGACCATCGAGGTGCCCGAGTCGCCTGACGCCGGGCTCGACGGGGTACGGCAGGTCATGCGGGATTTCTTCCGGCTGCTGACCGAACATCCGGCGATCATGAAGGCCGGTTCCGGCGGCCAGGGCGACATGCGTCTCGCCGAGGTGCTCTACGCCCTGCTGCTGAACAGCGGGATCGAGCGGCGAACCGCCGTGGGGATCGCCTCCAGCCTGGTCCGGTTCACCATCGGCAGTGCCTCGATCTACCAGGAACGGGCCGGATGGAACGCCGACCACTGGTCGAAGGTACGCAACTCGCTACGGGAACTGCCCGCGGAGCGGTATCCGGTGATGCGCTCGTTCGGTGATGACCTGCCGGAGTTCACGCAGGAGGAAGTCTTCGAGTTCGGCATGGACCGCATCCTTCGGACAGACCCGAACAAGCCTTAGAACGGTGCCGCAGCAGCCTGGTTCGGGGTGCGCTGGGGCAGGGCGCCGGTGATCGCCAGAGCCAGCGCCGCGATCAGGGCGAACGTGGCGAACGCGGGACCGTTGCCGCCAACGGCAACGAGTAGCGGGGCCAGCTGGGCTCCGGCTGCTCCGCTCGCGGTTCTGGCGATCGTGTTGACCCCGGTCGCCATCCCCGTTTGACGTGCTTCGACGGCGTCCACCACGAGCATGCCGAACGCCGAGAACGCCAGTCCGTACCCGGCGCCGAGCAAGAGGCCGGCAACACAGATCTGCCACAGCTCATCGTGCGCGAACGCCAGCGCCACACCTGAGGCGATGCCCAGCGCGGCGCCAGCCCGGACGGAGAGCCGCCCGCCGAGCCGCGGCGAGAGCGGGGTGGTCACCAGCATCGCCGCGACCATGGGCAACAACGCGACCACGATCCGGTCTTCGGGAACGAGATGCGGGATCAACGTGACGACGCCGAACATGGCCGTGCCGATCGCGACGGTGGCCAGGTTGGTCACCACCATCGCGCGGCTGCGGAGCAGGCGGAGATCGACCATCGGTTGCCGCACGCGGGCGCCGGCGGCGGGCTCGTCGGCCGGCAGGAGCAGTACCAGCAGGAGCGCCACGATCCCCAGGGCGAACAGCGGCCAGAACAGCCATTCCGCGCCGAACGCGGTCAGCAGGGGGGCGGCGGCGAGCATGCCGGCCGCTCCGCCGATGCCGAACATCGCCGACAGCAGCGCGACGGCGTGCGGCAGCCGGTCGGCGGAGACCGCGTGGCGCACGAGCCCGAACGCGAGCGGGAACAGACCGCCGGAGACCCCGGCGAGCGCCCGCCCGGCGAGCAGCAGCGGGAAGGAGCCGGACAGCGCGCACAGGAGCTGGCCCGCGACGAAGAAGCCCAGGCAGACCAGCGCGATCCGGCGATAGCCGTACCGGTCGCCGAGCCGCCCGGCGACCGGAATGGCGACCGCGCCGGCGAGCATGAAGACGGTCAGCGCCCATGGCGCCGCTGTGGCGGACACTCCGAACTCGCGTGCGAACGCGGGCAACGCCGCGACGACGATCGTCTGCGCGGTACTCGCCGCGAACGCGGCCACCAGCACCGCGAGGACGGTGATCCTGCCATCGCCCTTCACGACCTTGCCGCGAAGGAGAAGGACCAGCGTGAAGAGCCCGGCCAGCAGCCACATCACGCCTCCTCGGCCAGCATGCGGCGGGCCCAGTCCCTCGCCTCGGCCAGGTCACGGGTCGCGAGCGTTGGACAGCCCCACAGTTTGTCGGCCGACCGCAACGCCTTGTCCGGAGGGTCGCCGGCAAGGACGAAGGCCAGGCCGCGGCACCATTGGCGCAGGCCTGGCCGTACCCGCATGAGCATGCGCACTCGCGCCGGCGCTTCCTTGCCGCGCGGGGCGGGCTCGGAGGCGGCCAGAACCACGACGGCCGTAAAGGGAGTCTCTCGTCGCGTGGCCGACCACAGCGCCGCGGTGACCGAGGCCGGATCCTCCGCACGCACCTCGATTAGCGGCCATTGGTCCCAGTTCTCCATGCGACACCTCCATTTAGGTTAGCCTTACTTAAACACTTGCGGACAGCGTCCGCAAGTATGCTGGGCGACGTGACGGACCGTCGGCCGTGGGGCAGCCTGGAGAGGGCGCAGATCGTCGATGCCGCGCTCGCGCTCGTGCGCAGGGAAGGTGTGGATGCGCTCACCATCCGCCGTCTCGCCGCCGAGGTGGGTGCGGCCCGGATGGCGCTCTATCGGCACGTGGCGGACAAGGACGCGATTCTGGACCTGGTCGCCGACGAGGTCGCCCGCCAGGTGATCCCGGACGAGGCGTCGCGGGGCCCGTGGGAGGAGCGGCTGCGCCACCTCGCGCACAGCATGCGCGCCGTGCTGCGTGAGCATCCCGGCATCGCCGAGCGCGCGATGAGCCGCGTGAACGCCGGACCGGGCGGGTTGCGGATCGCCGATACGATCGCGGACATCCTCGCGACGGCCGGCCTCGACGACCAGGCCGCCGCCCGCTACTACCTCATCTTCGTGGACCTCGTGCTCGGGAGGGTGCAGCGCGAGGTGCACGGCGATCCGACCGCCCCGGAGCGCAACGCCGAGTTGTTCGTGGCCGCGGAAGCGGGCGAGGGGATGAAGCAGCTGAAGGCCCTGCTGCCGAGCTTGCGGGCCGTGACGCCTGATCAGATCTTCGGCGCGGAGCTGGACATGGTGATCGGGGCGATCCGGGAGACCGCCCAACCGCGGTGACACCGCAGGCGGGTCCTTGCCTCACGGGAGGCGTGGCGGACTTCTGCCCCCGGGGATGTCTCGCCTGGGGGCAGAATCGCTCGATCAATCGATCAGAGGGGGAACGTGTCGGTCCTCCATCCCTCGCCCGTCGTCACGGTGTGCGAGGTGTTGCGCGAAGCGCCCATGCCGCGTACGGTCGCCACCACGAACACCGGCCAGACCCGCGATCACCGTGCTGGATGCCTCGTCGAGCAGGTGCGCGTCGTCGACACCGAGCACCGCCGCCTGGCGGACCCGCCGGCCGATCGCTCGCATCAGCTGCACCGACCCGGCGGCGCCCGGAACGTGGTCAGGTACGAGGTGCGCCAGCGCCCCGAACGGGATCTGCGCGGCCGCGGAACTCGCCGCGACCCACTCGCTGCGCCCGCCCGATCGGTGCAGTGCCTCGCCTTCAGTTCCGGCTCGCGCCCGACGAACGGCCATCGACGAGCTTTGTCAGGAGTAGTCACACCTACTCCGTTCGAGCCGCGAGCAGCTCCCGCCCGGCCAGGTTAGGTGATCGTCAGTGCCCAAGAGGAGGTTCCGGGCGGCCTGAGCCGGCCACCGGCCTCGGTGAGGTGATCGCCCTGGCTGGTTAGTTGGCCGGGCTGTGCGCGGCCACCTGATTAATCCGCCTGATCTATTGCCCCGGCGGGCGCCCGGCATACGTTCGCCCAGAACCACTCCGGGACGGGAAAAGGCGGGATTTCATGCGTACTTCTTTCAGCGCCATCGCGCTGGATCTCGACGGCACCCTGGTCGACTCCTATGCGGATGCCGAGGCCTGCTGGGGAACGTGGGCCGCATCCAAGGGAATAGCCGCCGCGTTCGACCTGGCCCAGCATTACGGGCGGCGCAGAACTGACATCGTGCGTTCCCTTCTTCCGCATCTCGGCGAGCCGGAGATCGCGGCGGAGGCCGAGGCCGTGCGGCTGGCCGAGCGTGACCGTACGGGCAGCACCGTCGCGCTGCCCGGCGTGGCGGCGTTGCTCGAAGCCCTGCCGGACGACAGGTGGGCCATCGTCACCTCCAACGACACCGAGGTGGCCATGGCGCGGCTGCGCGGCGCGGGGCTTCCCGTTCCTCGGGTGCTGGTCAGCGCCGATGACGTACGGCACGCCAAACCGCATCCGGAGGGCTTCCTCCTGGCCGCCGGTCTGCTCGGCGTCGATCCGGCCGACGCGCTGGCCGTGGACGACTCGCCCAGCGGGATACGGGCGGCACGGGCGGCCGGGATGACCACGATCGCCGTCATGTTCCGGCACGACGGCGCCGCCCTCGCCGAGGCGGACCGGATCGCCGAACACCTCGGCCGGATCGAACTCGAGATCAACGACCATTCGCTCGTTCTTCGTACCCCGGGAGCAGACCGTGGCACTCCGTATGGCGCCCAGCATTCTCGCGGCTGACATGTCCCGCCTGGCCGAGGCGGCCAACCGGGTGGCCGGTGCGGCGGACATGATCCACGTCGATGTGATGGACAGCCACTTCGTCCCGAATCTGACCGTGGGGCTGCCGGTGGTGGAATCGCTGGTCCGCAGCGCCGAACTCCCCCTCGACATCCATCTCGGCGTCGCCGACCCGGACCACTGGGCCATCCGGTACGCCGAGGCGGGGGCCGCGAGCGTCACCATTCACGCCGAAGCCGTCAAAGCGCCGGTACGCACGCTGCGGGCGATTCGCGGCGCGGGCGCGCAGGCCGGGCTCGCGCTGAATCCGGCCACGCCGCTGGAGCCGTACGAGGCCCTGCTCCGGGAGGTGGACATGCTCCTGGTGATGACGGTGGAACCCGGTTTCGGCAACCAGGAGTTCCTCGGCTACCTGCTCGCCAAGGTCAGCCGCGCCCGGCGGGTCATCGACGAGCAGGGGCTGCCGTTGTGGCTCCAGGTCGACGGCGGCGTCAACCTGCGCACGATCGAGTCGTGCGCGGCGGCCGGCGCGGACGCCTTCGTGGCCGGGTCGGCCGTCTACGGGGCCGAGGATCCCGGCGCGGCCGTCGCGGCGCTGCGCCGTACCGCCGAAGAGGCCCGGGGCCTGGCCGCCGCGAACTTCGCACAACCCACGAGCCGCAAAGGGGACCACAATGGGACGGGTTGACGGCAAGGTCGTCCTCATCACGGGCGCCGCGCGCGGGCAGGGCAGGTCGCACGCGCTACGGCTGGCCGAGGAGGGCGCGGCCATCATCGCCACCGACATCTGTCACGAGGTCGGGAGTACGCACTACGCGCTGGCCCGCGCGGACGATCTCGACGAGACCAGGAGCCTCGTCGAGGCCCGCGGCGCGAAGATCATCACCGCGGTCGCCGACGTGCGGAACGTCGATCAGCTGGACGCGGCGGTGCGGGCCGGGCGCGAGGCGTTCGGCGACATCGACGTCGTGTGCGCGAACGCCGGCATCGGCTCGCTGGGCCGCGGCTGGGAGCTGTCCGCCAAGCAGTGGCAGGACATGATCGACGTCAACCTCACCGGGGTCTGGAACACCCTGCGCAGCGTGATCCCCCACATGATCGAGGCCGGGCGGGGCGGGTCGCTCATCCTGACGAACTCGGTGGCCGGGCTGCTCGGGCGCCCGAACATGGCGCATTACGCCGCCTCGAAGCACGGGCTGGTCGGGCTGATGCGCTCCCTGGCCAACGAGCTGGCCCCGTACCGCATCAGGGTCAACAGCGTGCATCCCGGCAACGTCGACACCGACATGGTGCGCAATCCCGTGGGGCTGCGGCTGCTGGTGCCCGGCGTGGACCGGCCCACGGCCGAGCAGATCGCCGAGTCGGCCGCCAGGCTCAACGCTATCCCGGTGCCCTGGGTCGAGTCGATCGACGTGAGCAACGCCGTGCTGTGGCTGGCCTCCGACGAGACGCGTTACGTGACCGGGGCGACCGTCCCGGTCGACGCCGGCGCCTTCATCAAGGCGTAGGCGATGGCGGGCAACGATCGGCTGCGGGCGTTGAGCGAGCACGGCGTCTCGATCTGGCTCGACGACCTCAGCCGCGAGCGCATCGTGACCGGCACTCTCGCCGCGGCGGTGCGCGACAGGCACGTGGTAGGCGTCACCACGAATCCGACGATCTTCCGCAATGCCGTCGTCCGGGGGACCTCCGCCTACGCCGCCCAGCTCCGCGAGCTGGCCCGGCAGGGCGCCGGCGCGGCGGCGGCCGTGGAGCGGCTGACCACGACCGACGTCCGGGACGCGGCGGACGTGCTGCGCCCGGTGTACGAGCGCACGGACGGCCGCGACGGCCGCGTCTCCATCGAGGTCGACCCGGGCCTGGCGCACGACACGGCGGGCACGGTCAAGCAGGCGCGGCGGCTGTGGGAGGCGATCGATCGCCCCAACGTCCTCATCAAGGTCCCGGCGACCCCGGCCGGGCTGCCGGCGATCACCGACCTGGTGGCGCACGGGATCAGCGTCAACGTGACACTGATCTTCGCGCTGCCCCGGTACGCCGCCGTGCACGCGGCCTACATGGAGGGCGTCGAGCAGGCGATCGAGCTGGGCGCCGACCCCGCGCGGGTGCGGTCGGTGGCCTCGTTCTTCGTCTCCCGCCTCGACACCTACGCCGACCGGCGGCTGGACGCCATCGGCACCGGCGAGGCGCGGCGCCTGCGCGGGCTGGCGGGCCTGGCCAACGCCCACCTCGCCCACCGGCGGCACCTGCGGGACCTCGAGTCCGGCCGCTGGCGGGCGCTCGCCGCGGCGGGCGCGCACCGGCAACGCCTGCTGTGGACCTCGACCAGCGTCAAGGACCCGGCCTACCCGGACACCTACTACACCGCGGGGCTGGCGATCCCCGGAACCGTCAACACCCTGCCCGAACCGGCCATCGACGCCTTCGCCGACCACGGGACGGTGGGCGGCGCCGTACCGGATGGAGCCGAGGTGTTCGGCGCGCTGGCCGCCCTCGGCATCGGCTACGACGAGATGGTGCGCAGGCTCGAAGCCGACGGCATCGCGCAGTTCCTGACCTCATGGCGAGACCTGCTCGGCGCCGTCGAGCGGTACCTGAGCGAGGAGAAGTAGATGATCTTCGAGTACGCCTACCTGTACATCACGCCCGGCCGGGAGGAGGAGTTCGAGAGGGCCTTCCGGCAGGCGAGCCCGCTTCTCCTGGCCGCCGAGGGCTGCACCTCCGCCGACCTGCATCGCGACGCCGAGGCGAGCGGCCGCTACCTGGTCCGCGTCGGCTGGGAGAGCCTCTCCCACCACCTCGACCTCTTCCCGGACAGCGAGAACGCGGCGGAACTGGCGAAGGCCATCGAGCCCTACTTCGCGAAGCCGCCGGAGCTACGTCACTTCGAAGCGTGAGAAGGGAAGCGCCATGTCCATGTCAGCCTCGGCCGTGGCCGGCAGCGCGGTGGGCAGCCTGGTCATCTCGGCGGACGAGTTCTGCCAGAGCCAGGCGCCCGACTATTGGGACTGGTCGCGCGAGGTCCACCAGCGCATGGCCGCCACGCTGCTGGACTTCGACATCCGCGAGGTCGCGCGGCTGAGCCGGCTTCTCCTCGCCGAACCCGCCAGTCCCGTCCACTACCGCGACCTGCGCGCCCGGCTGAACGACGCGATCGCCAGAACCGAGAGCGAGCGGTGCGCGCGGCTCGCCGAACTCGCCTGGGCGACCGAGTGCAGGTCCCGGCTCCGTCTGCACGTCGGCGACGACACCCCGGCGCCCGCGCACGGCTCCCCCACCGCGACGGAGATCCTGTCGGGCCTCCCCCGGCGCCCGGGGAACGCCGGCGGGCGCCGCGTCAGGGCCGCCATCGTGATCCCGTTCCGCGACGCCACACCCGGCGGCGCACGTTCGCGGAACCTGGCGGCCACCATCGCGGCGCTCCTGGACCAGAGCGCCGCACGGCACGACTACCGCATCGTCGTGGTCGAAGCCGACGACGCCCCGAAACAGCGGCACACGCTGGAGCCCGTGGTCGACGGCTACGTCTTCGCGCGGCATTCCGGCCGGTTCAACAAGGCGTGGGCGGTCAACGTGGGCGTCGCCCACGGCGCGCGGCCCGCCGAGACCATCTGCGTACTCGACGCCGACATGCTCGTCGACCGCGACTTCGTCAGCCGGGCGTTGAAACGTTTTTCGGAGCCGGGTACCCAGGCGCACCTGCCGTTCAGGGACATTCTCTTCCTCGATCGTGAGTCCAGCGCGCGAGCGATCGAGCGACGCTGCTTTCACGGGGACGCCCACGTCGACGAGCGCGCCGCGCGGGGCGTCTATCTCCGGCGTCCGCCCGGCTGCTGCGTCTGGGTGCGCGATTCGCTGTTCTCCCGCGTCAGCGGCTTCGACGAACGATTTTCCGGCTGGGGCGGCGAGGACCTGGACTTCGTGCGCCGGGTGGAGCACCACGGCCCGCTCGACCGGTTCGCCGATCCGACCTTCCATCTCGACCACCCGCGCGCCACAGCCAGAAACGACGACGGAACCTCGTTCTACGCCTCGGTGGAATGGTGCACATGGCCGCTCGACTCGCCCTTCGGCGACCTCGGCAAGTTCGCCGCGTGAGCCCGGCGGCCGCCGTCTCGGCCGTCTTCTTCACGCACGCGCTCCTCGTCGCGGCCTGCGTATCACGCATCTCGTCGCTGAAGCACGGTCTCGGGCTGTCCGACGCGCAGCTCGGCCTCGCCCTGCTCGCGGGGCCGCTCTGTTCGGTCGCGGCCATGTTCGCCGCGGGTCAGCTGGTCAAGCGGATCGGCGGCGGGCGGGCGCTGCGCCGGACGGTCCCGCTCATGTGCGCGGCCGCGCCGCTGCCGGGCCTGGCCGACTCCCTCTGGAGCCTGGCGCTGTTCCTGGGGATCTGGGGAGGCGTCGAAGGGATCGTCGGCGTGGCGATGAACGCGCACGCCGTCGACGTCGAATCCGCCACGGCGAGACCGATCATGTCGAGGCTCCACGGCTTCTGGAGTCTCGGCGCGCTCGCCGGCGGCGCGGCCGGCACCGTCGCGGGCTACACCGGGCAGCCCGTCGCCTTGCAGGGTGCGGAGCTCGGCCTGGTGGCCTTCGCCGCTTTCGTCGTGCTCGCACCCCGTCCGGTCCCCACGAAGGCCAGGCCCGTGGGAACCGGCGGGAGGCCGGGAGGGATGGTTCTCGTCCTGCTCGGCGTGGTCGCCTTCTCCTCCAACCTGGCCGAGGGGAGCGCCCAGACCTGGAGTTCGGTCTTCTTCACCGACGCGGCCGGGGCGCCGCGGGAGCTGGCCGGGCTGGGCCTGTCGGTGTACGCGGTCAGCATGTTCGCCAGCAGGTTGTTCATCGACCGGGTGCTCGGCAGGTTCGGGACCGTGCGTACCGTGCGCGTGCTCATGGTCCTCGCCGGGCTCGGCTTCCTCCCGGCGCTCCTGGTCCCCCATCCCGTGACCGCGATCGCCGGCCTGATGGCCGTGGGGCTCGGGTTCTCGCCCGTCATCCCGGCGGCGCTCCGGGCGAGCTCCAAGATCCCGGGAATCGCGCCCGGACCCGCCCTGGCCACGGTCTCCGGCCTCACGTGGGGCGCCATGATGTGCGGGCCGCCGCTGGTCGGCGGGCTGGCCGCGGTGTCCGGCGTCGGTGTCGCGCTGGGTCTCGTGGTCGCGTTCGCGGTCGTGGTCATCGGTTGTTTCGCGTACGCGCTGCGCCTCGGCGCGGTCGAGGCGCTGGACGGCCCACAGGGCGGTTGACTGCCGGTCATCCGCGATGCCCGGGACGGCGAATAGTCCCGGGAGGCGCTCATGCGGGGATGGCCGTTCGTCGGGCGGGACGAGGAACTTGAAACGATCCGGTCGTGCTTCGACCGGGAGGAGGCGATCGGCGTCGTCATCTCGGGCGAGGCCGGTATCGGCAAGACCCGGCTGGCCCGGGAGGTCCTCGGCAGCCTGGAGTCGCGGGGCTGTCACACCGAATGGGTGGCGGCGACCGGAGCGCTGGCGTCGATCCCGTTCGGCGCGGTGGCCAATCTGCTGCCGAACGGCTGGCTGCCCGGTGAGCAGGGGGTGTCGGTCCTGGCGGCGACGGCCACGCGCCTGCGCCGGTGCGGCGAGACCCGGCGGGTGATCATCGGCGTGGACGACGCCCACCTGCTCGACGCCGGATCGGCGGCGCTGATCGGCTATCTCGCCGCGCACCGGCTGGCGTTCGTGCTGACGACGTGCCGTTCCGGTGAGGGCAACGAGACGATCACCACCTTGTGGAAGGACGGCATGGCGCCCTGGCTCGAACTGCCCGCCATGCCGCCGTCCGCCGTGGACCACCTGGTCGACCACACCCTCTCCGCCGACGTGGACGGCGTGACCCGGGTCAGGCTGCACACCATGGCCGCGGGCAATCCCCTGGCACTGCGCGAGCTGCTGTCGACCGCCATCGCCGACCGGGCCCTGCGCCCGCGGCACGGGGTGTGGCACTTCACCGGCGACTACCACCCCACCGGAGCCATGCGCCGCCTGCTCGCCGACCGGCTGCGTCCCATGCCGCCCCGGATCCGCCTGGTGCTGGAACTGCTGGCGTGCGGTGAACCGCTCCCCCTGCCCCTGCTGGCCCAGCTCGCGGAGCCCGCCGCCATCGACGAGGCGCAGACGCACGGGCTGACCGTCTTCGAGCGCGAGGGCAATCGCACGCAGGTACGGCTCACGCACCCGATCTACGGCGAGGTGGTGCGCGCCGGCCTGCCCGCCGGCCGGGCCCGCCAGCTGTGGTGGCGCCTGGCGCACGCCCTGCTGGAGTCCCCTCTGCGCCGGGGCGACGACCTGCTGCGGGCCGCGCTCTGGCAGGTCGAGGGCGGAGCGGTGGTGCGCGCCGACGTCGTGCGGCGCGGGGCCCGCCAGGCCATCGACCGCGCCGACCTCGCCCTGGCCGAACGGCTCGCGCGGGCGGCCCGGGACGCCGAGCCCTCCGTGGAGGCCGACGCCCTGCTCGCCGAGGTACTGGAATACCGGGGCCGCAGCGCCGAGGCGGCGGCGGTCCTGCCGGAGGAGCCGCCGTCCGGCGACGACGAGCTGCTCCGGTGGGCATTGGTCCGGGCCGAGACCACGTACTGGGGTGACGGCGACGCCGTGGCCGCCGAGCGGGTGCTCGACCATCTCACCGACCGGCCGGGCGAGGATCTGGCGCTGGGGATCCGCTCGTGGATCCTGCTGCATGACGGGCGCTGCGGGGCCGTACTGGAGATCGCGGAGCGGCTTCTCGCCACGGAGACGGCGAGCGCGCAGGCGGTCATCTGGGCGACCGCGGCCGCCACGGCGGCCGCGGGCTTTCTCGGGCGCGCCCCCGTGGTCGCCGGTTACCACGAACGTGGCCTGGCCGTGGGTACGGCCCGCCGCGCCGAGCTGCCGTGGGGCGTGGTCGAACTCGAGATCGCCCGCTGCCTGGCGTCCCTGGCGATGGGCGAGGCGCACCAGGCGTGGAAGGTCGCCGACGACGGGTACCGCCAGGTGTTGTCCGGCGGCAGCCCGCTGATGTCGGTCGGCTACATCGGCTTCCGCGGGCTGGTGGAATGCGGCCAGGGCAGGCCGGTCAGCGCCGGCCGGTCGCTGCGCGAGGCGATCACCTGCCTGGAGGGCAAGGACACGCTGCGGCTCACCCGCACGTTCATGGCGGGGCTGGCCACCGCGTGCGCCGTGGGCGGTGAGGCGGCCGACGCGCGTACCTGGATGGAACGCGCCGACCTGGCCGCCAACGCCGCCAACCGGGTGTACGCCCCCTGGATGACGCTGGGCAACGCCTGGACCCTGGCCGCCGAGGACCGCCTGACCGACGCCGCGATCGTCGCGCGCTACGCCGCCGACCAGGCCCTCGGCCTGGGACTTCCCACCGTCGAGGCGCTCGCGCGCTACGACGTGGTACGGCTCGGCGGCGACGGCCAGTGCCGCCGGCTGGAAGAGCTGGACGCGGCGCTGCGCACCCCGATGAGCCACGCCCTGGCGACCGCGGCCCGCGGACTGCGGAAGGAGGACGGCGAAGCGCTCTCGGCGGCGGTCGACGCCTTCGACCGGCTGGGCCAGCACCTGCTCGCCGCCGAGGTCGCGACGTGCACGGCCAGGATTCACCGGGAGTCCGGCCTGGCCAGCAAGGCGGCGCTGGCGCGCGAGCGGGCCGCGGGCCTGCGCGCGCGCTGCGAGGGCGCCATCACGCCGTTGCTCAACCACGAGCAGATCCTGCGGGTGCTCAGCCGCCGCGAACGCGAGGTGGCCCTGCTGGCCGTGCGCCTCAGCAGCCGGGCCATCGCGGCGCAGCTCGGCCTGTCGGTGGCGACCGTCAACAACACCTTGGCCCGCGCCTACACCAAGCTCGGCATCTCCGGCCGGGCCCAGCTCGCCACCCTGCTGGCCGAGGAGCCGGGATGACGGCGTCAGACGCCCTTCAGAACCCGTTCGAGTGCCGCCCGGCCTTTGGGCCCCCAGTGCGGCTTGCCGCCGGGAAGGCCCCGATCTCCGTTCTGGCCCATGAGCATCAGGAAGAGGCTCTTCATGGCGGCCAGCCCGCGGGCGCGCCGGATGGCCGCCTCGTCCGCCCGCGCGTACGCGTCGAAGAACCGTGCGGCCGCGCCCGGGGGTAGCAGCACCCATGCGGCGGCGAGGTCCCACGCCGGGTCGCCGACGAACAGGTCACCGAAGTCGACGATGCCCGAGAGCGTTCCGTCCGAGACGACGACGTTCGCGGGATGGAGGTCGCCGTGCACCCACACCGGCGGGCCCTCCCACGC
The DNA here is from genome assembly GCF_042740095.1 of Nonomuraea sp. NPDC059023. Lineage (NCBI taxonomy): Bacteria > Bacillati > Actinomycetota > Actinomycetes > Streptosporangiales > Streptosporangiaceae > Nonomuraea > Nonomuraea sp. NPDC059023. Next base: position 98,027 of record NZ_JBHYIO010000033.1, read on the forward strand.
GCCGGCCGCGACGGCGTCGTCCCAGACCTCCCGGACGCCGGCGGGGATGTCGCCGGGGTCGACGGCCTGGAGGAAGTGCTCGAAACCGCCCGTGCAGTCCCGGGGATGGGCACCGCGGTCCGTAACGATCGACACCTCGGCGGGCGCCTCCACGTGAAGCGCCCGGAGAAAGGTCGCCAGCGTGTCGGCCGCGTGGTCGCCGCGGCTGATCGAGCCGTGGTCCAGCGGCTCGCCGGGAACCCACGTCATCACGGTCCAGTGCTTGGGGAAGCGCTCGGACGGTTCGCCGAACCGCACCGGGGTCGGCACCGGGAGCGGCAGGCGCGGGGCCAGCACGGGCAGCCACCGCCGCTCCTTGAGCTGGAGCTCCGGGGTGGGGTCCATGCGCTGCATGCGCACGGCCAGCTCGTCCCCGAGGCGCCACATCTGGTTGCCCCAGCCGCCCGCCACCTCGCGGACGGCCAGCCCCGCGAGGTCCGGATGTTGCTCCTGCAGCAGGTCGCGGACCAGGTCTGCGGTGATTTCAAGCTCGGTGTCGGTCATGCGACGTCACAGTACCGAGACGGCGGGCGACGGTGAGCACGATCGGCGCCGTCAGCCAGACCAGGTACGCGCCGGTGCTATTGGTCAGGAACGAGACGGGAACGGACACCGCGAACACCGCGGCCAGGCAGACGCTGCGCACCATGCTCTCGGCGAACGCCCGGGGCGGGACGTCCGTCCGGTAGAGGTGTGCGCGCCGGATCTCCCGGATGATCAGTGCGAACGACGCGGACGCCAGGACCTGGACGATCGCGTACAGGCTGAACCGGGGCGCGAAGGCGCCGTCGGCGGTGAGCACCCGGGTCGCGAACGGCATCAGGACCTGCATGAACAGCCACGCCAGGGTGAGGCTGGTCAGGCGGCCGCCCAGCGAGCGGACATATCCGAATATCTCGTGATGGGCGCGCCAGTGGGCGGATATCACCACGAAGCTGAGCGCGAAGGCCAGGTACTCGTGGCCGTGGGCCGACACCGAACTCAGCATCGCCTCGGTGGTGTCCCCGGTGGGGACGGGGAGATCCAGCGCCAGCAGGGTGAGCGCGATCGCGATCACCGCGTCGACGAACATGGTGAGCCGCTCGGCGCCGATCTCGTTGTTCGCCATGGTGAGGACAGCTCCCGGGGCTCGACATAAGCCTTACCTGGTTAATATTAACAAGGTAACACTTGGGTAGGGTGATGGGGTGGATGACGGACTCGCAGATCTGCTGCACCGCGTGGTCATGCTGCTGGGCGAGGCGGCCCGGCGGCGCACCGATGGCCGGGACGGGATGACGTACAGCCAGATACGGCTTCTGGGCACGTTGGAGGACATCGAGCCGGTGACGCAGCATCGGCTCGCGCAGGCGCTGTCGGTGTCCGACCCGGCCATCAGCCGGGCGCTGCGACCGCTCGAAGCGGATGGCCTGGTGCGGATCACCATCGACCCCGAACACGCGCGGCGGCGGCTGGTCCGCCTCACCGATGCCGGCCGGGAAGCCTTCCACACGGCAGGGAAGCCGCTCTACGACGAGCTACGCGCCGGGCTCGTCGCAGCCGGCTTCCCCTACGAGCGCTATCTCGAGGACACTCTCCGGCTGGCCGAGATCCTCGCATCCGACCCGGATCGGCCTAATCGCCGCAGAACACCTGGTTGACGAGCCTGTGCTGGGCCTTCCGGACCACTGCGGCGATGGACATGCCGGCGTCGTCCACCCAGTTCAGTACGGCGGTCAGGGTCTTGCCGCCGTCGGGCGTGCTGTACATCAGCGTCATGGAGGCGACGTTGCCGCCGTTGTGGGTGATGAGGGTGGCGCCGCAGTCGGCTTTCGTGACGAACACGCCCAGCCCGTAGTCCATGTTCGGCAGGCCCGTGGGGTGCGGGGCGCACATCTCGGCCAGCAGCGAGGCCGGCAGAAGCTTGCCGCCCATCAGCGCGGAGATGAACGTGGCCAGGTCCTGGCCGGTGGAGATCATGTCACCGCCGGTGCAGATCCAGGAGGGGTTGTAGCGGGTGATGTCGATCGTCTGCTGCCCGCCGTCCTCCTCGTAGCGGTAGTAGATGCGGCTGTGCGGCTCCGGGATCTCCGGAGAGGCGTCCGGCACCACCGTGCCCGACAGCCCGAGCGGCCCCACGATCCGCCGCTGCATCTCCTCGGCCAGCGAGCGGCCGGTGACCTTCTCGATCAGCAGCCGGGCCAGCACGTAGTTGGTGTTGGAATAGCTCCAGCCCGTCCCCGGCTCGAACCGGGCCGGCCTGGACAGCGCCAGCCGTACCAACTCCTCGGGACGGTAGGTGTGGAACCGGATGTCCACCCACTCCTTGCCCGTGGTGTTGTAAGGCACGGGGATCCCGTGCACGATCGACCCGTCGTCGTAGACCTCGCCGGTGAAGTTGAACAGCCCGCTGGTGTGCTGGAGCAGCATCCGCACCGTGATCCGCCGGTCCAGCCCGAACTCGGGCAGGTAGCCGGCCGCCGGGGCGTCCAGCTCTACGTTGCCCTCGGCCACCAGCTGCAGCACCAGGGTGGCGGTGAAGGTCTTGGTGTTGCTGCCGATCCGGGCGTGCCCGTTGACCGGCGGTTTCGCGGTCCCGCCCAGCTCGGCCACCCCGGCGCTGCCGGCCCAGTCGCCGCGCTCGTCGTGCACGCGCAGCGACACCCCGACGAATCCGGATTCGACGATCTCCTCGATCGTCTTCTGCAGCTCCGGGCGATCCTGCCCGTCCTGTACGGCCTCGCGGTCCGCACCGGCGGCGTCGAGGGCTCCGGTGACCTTGCGGACCATCTCGGCGGTGGCGGGGTTCGGCCGGTCCTGGCGGATCTGGGCGGTCTCGACGGCGACGAGGACGGTGCTGCGGAAGTTGGCGGCCTCGGCCGGATCCTGCCGCTTCAGGAGGTTCATGGCCGCGGTCAGGGCCGGCAGCACGCGGTCGGCGATCGCGGCCACGGACCTGCCGGTCAGGTCCTTGGCCTCCGGGTGGTCGGCGAGCACATGCCCGATCAGGCCGGTGGCCGAGCCCAGCGCGATGCTGCCGGCGGTGGCGATCTTGTGCGGTTCGCCGGCGGCTCCGGCGGCGGCCATCAGCGTCACGGCGCCGTACGCGGCGATCCTCAGGGTGCTCTTGTCCTGGTCGGTAAGGATGATCGTCATGGTGGTCTGCCCTTCGAGGTTGTTGGGTCCTGGTCGGCGCCGTGCTGCCGAGCCTTCACCCTGACCCAAGGTCAACCTCAACTGTGACCTAGCTCACACCTCACTACAGCCCGCTGCACTAAGATCCCGCAGATGATCGGGAAGAGGCTGTCCGCGCTCGGAGCGACCTTGATCGTCCTCACTGCCGCGCCGGGGGATCAGAGCGCCTTCCCCAAGCCGGATCCACTCTCGTACGTGGTCAAGCTGAAAGGTATCGCCCCCGCCTGCGACAACACCCGGCCGGAAGCGACGGGTTTCGCCTACGGGCCTGAACGAGTGATGACCACCGCGCACTTCGTGGCGGGCACCACCGGCTCGATCGCGGTGAGCGCACCGGACGGGAAGCCCTACGAGGGCAGGGTCGTCCTCTTCGACCCAGGCCGTGACGTCGCCGTGCTGCGGGTGCCGGGCCTGCGCGCGCGAGAGCTGGTCTTCGGCCCCATCGAACCCGGCGAGAGCGCCACGTTCGCCGGCTATCCACGCGGCGGGGACCTCGCCAAGACATCGGGCAGCGTCGGGCGCGGCTTCACCGCGCATGGCCCGGACATCTACCACGAACGCCAGATCCGCCGCGAAGTCCTCATCGTTCAGGCACCCGTCAAGCCAGGGGGCGCGGGCAGCCCCCTGCTCAGATCCGACGGAACACTTTCCGGCATGGTCTTCGCCAGTGACCTTCGTGAGCCCCGCGGGTATGTGCTGACAGCCAAGGAAATCACCCGCCCGGCGATGGACGGCAAGACCGCGACCGCCGCCGCGTCCACGCAGAAATGCCTCTGACGACGGGATGTCGATGCGTCGTTCCAGCCCTGGGTTTCGGGCCGGATCACTCGCGGATAGGGTTTCCGGCATGTCCGGACGCTGGCCATTGCTCGTCGCCCTCAGTTTCTGCGCCTTACTCGTGTCCGTCTACGCGACGATGGCGATCGCGATCATGCCGATCGTCATCACTGACCTCGCGGCGCCTCCCGCGATCATGCAGGTGGGGACCTACGGCTATCTGGTCGCGTTCCTGGCCGTGCTGGTTCCGGCGCCCCGTCGCCAGGCGGTGCTGCTGACCGTGTCGATCGCCCTGGGGCTGGTCGTCTTCGGCCTGGCAACCGTGCTGTGCGCGTTCACCCCCATGCCCAGCTTGCTGATCGGCGGCCATGTCCTGCAGGCACTGGCCGGAGCGGTCGTCCTGTGGGCCGGGACCGGCCTCCTCAGGGCCGCGTTCCCCGGGCCCGAACTGTGGAAGGCGATCCCGGTTCCCGCCGCCGCCGTCCTGGTGGGCCTCGGTGCGGGAGTGCTCTTCGGGATGATCGTCGCCCAGCTCATGTCGTGGCGCGCGAGTTTCCTGCTGGGCCTTCCCCTGGTCGCGGTGGCCCTGGTGGCGGTGCTGATTCTCGCGGTCAGGCTGGCTTCGGCCGTACCGGATCGACGGTAGTACCCAGCTCGGACTTTTCACGAACCGGCATGGATATGTGCGGCCCACAGAGCGGGGCTGCCGGGGTACTTGTCGCGTAGTTCGCGCACCGCGCGGTGCAGTGCGGCGGGCGCGTGTTCGACGTCGGGCGGGGCTGTGCCGCCGTTGGTGAGGGCGGTGTAGAAGGCGTCGGCGATTTCCAGCGCGGCCTGGTCGTCGATGGGCCACAGTGTGCCGATGACGTGGCGATAGCCGGCGAGCTGGAATGCCGAGGTGATGTGAATGGCCTCGTCGTGCAACTGTGGGAGCGCGTGTGTCGTGTCGCATGCCGAAAGGTAGGCGAGAGCCGCCCCCGGCAAATGTTTGTTCGCGACAGTGGTCAGTCTGAACGGGCTGTCGGCGTGGTCATAAAGCAGGAGCGTGCTGCAGTCGGGGCGGCTCCAGTCGCTGACGCCGTGGCAGGCGAAATGGACGATGCCATGGGACTCCAACGCCGTTGAGACGGCGTCGTGGTTGGCGGCGGAGTTACTGAGGAGGAGAGAGTCCGGGATGTGGTCGCGCACGCGATATGCCTCGGCGAGGGCGGCGGGCAGGTCTTTCTCCGCGCCGGGGAGTTCGGGGACCGCGACGATGAGGGCTCCCGGTCTGCCGGTCCAGAATTTCTGTGTCCGGGTGGCTCGCGCGTAGCGCAGGGCCCGGACCGTGGGAGTGTAGGACGAGACCGCGCGGTCGAGCACCGTACGACGCGGGATTCGGCCGTCATGGTGATGCCCCGCGGCGTGCAGGGGCAAAGGGGCGGCCACGCCGATCGGGCACCACCAGATTCGCGGCGGTGCGGATGAATCGTGGCCGGTGAAGCCGAGGGCGTCCAGTACAGGACCGGCGATGTGGTCCCAGAGCCAGCCCAGCACCGCGGACATGTCCTGTTGGGCGCGCCGCCGTTCCGGAAGAGAATGCGACGACAGGCGGGCCCGCGTGTCGTGCAGCCGGTTCACCTGCTCGATGATCGCCGGCTCATCCACATCCGGCAGATGAAGGCTGAATATCCTCTTCGGAGTGATGATCAGCGCGTCACCGCGATAGCGGCTCACGTTGATGAACACGATCGGCCCATCCGTAGCCTGCCTTCGCAGGGCTTCGGCGGAGAGCGGAAGCATGAAGTCTTCGAAGCCGCTGACACCGCGGACCGCTCCGACGAGGGGTCCCCAGGCGCGTTCATACTCCTGCCGCAGAACGTCCAGCCCCAGGAATGCGCTCCGCCAGAGTTCGCCGGGGTCGCCGTCGGGGTTGGGCTTACGGCCTCCGGTACGGGGTCCCTGCGTTTCTGGATGATCCTTTTCCGATTCGAAGCGCAAGAGGGCGAGTTCGTCGGGGTTGCGCTCGAACAGCTCTGCCTTGTGCAGCAAGCGCCCGAACAGATCGGCCAACCCCGGGTTCTGAACGGCCAGGCCGGCCAGCAGGCCCCGCCGGTCGATGGTCTCGGTCAGGAGCGTCCCTCGCGCCTTTTCCAGGAGTTCCACCGCCCGTTCGGGATGGCCGGCCGCCGCCGCGGCCGAGGCTGCCTCCGCCGCGAGACCAGCGGTCTCGGCCAGGGCCTTTTGCCGATCGTGGCGCCAGATCAGCATCGACGAGACATGCGGGAGCAGGGTGATGGCCTGCTCGAAAGCCCGCTGGGCATTCTCCGTTTCACCCGCCGTCATGTGCGCCCAGCCCAGATTCCGGTACAGCTGGATGCGGGTCATCGCGGGGAGACCCGTTTCTTTCGCCGCCCTGGTGAATGCGGCGGATGCCTCGTCCAGAAGGGATTTCGTGGGTGTGCGTTCGTACAGCCGCCGCAGGATGAGTCCGAGGTTGGCATGCGCGCTCCCGTTGCCAGGAGCGGCCGCCACCGCTTCTCGCGCGACGCTCAGCGCCTCGTGTGTGGACGCCGGGTCATCCTGACTCTGCGCGACGAGGCCGAGGATGGCCGCCAGGTTGGCCAGGAACGGAGCACGTTCCGCCGACTCCGGTGGCAGTGCCGCCAACTCCTGGTGAGCGAGGTCGACGGCGCGCCGGGCGTACCCGGGAGAACGGCCCAGCCTGCAGAGATACGCCGTGAGCCGAAGGGCGATGGTTCGTCGCTCCGTGGCCACCTCACACGTGGCCAGTGCCTGCTCGGCCAAGGCCACCGCTTCTTCGCTCGCCTCCCGGCTGGATGTCCGGTCACCGGTGAGGTACATCGCTTTGGCAAGAATGGTCAGGCACGAGGTGCGGGCCGGAACATCCGGCGGACACACCTGAAGCGCCCTTCTGCCCGCCTCGATCGCCTCGCCGAGATCGCGGCTGTTGCCTTGCTCTTCGTACAGCACCAGGAGGACGTCACACAGGCGAGCCAGGAGTATGGCCTGTTCAGAGGGTTCAGCCGAAGCGGATGCGGCCTCGGCGTCCCGTGCCTCGATCACCGCCTGCTGCAACCATTGCCGGTCGCCGGTCGCCGTAAAGAGTCCGCGCAGCGCTTCCGCCAGGTTGTCGTGGACCCTGACGCGGACGGGGTCGTCTTCGCCGAGGGTCTGAAGCGCGCTGCGGCCCATCGTTTCGGCCTCCCGCATCAGCTCCACGTCCTTGGTCCTGGCGACCAGCTCGCAACAGACGATCATCCGGCGGACGAATGCCTCGGCCCGACCGGTGTGGCCGAACGGCGGGATCGCGAGGATGGACTCCTCTCGCGCATCGCGCAGGGCCGCCAGGTTGTCGCCGACGCGGCACTGCTGGAGAAGTGCCGTGGAGAGCACGTCCGCGATCACCCTTCGCATGGCCGTGTCGTTCCGCTCATCCGCGGCACGGGCGGCCTCGCGCAGGAGCGTGACCGCCACCACGGACAGCTCGGTGTCACCGCTCTTTTCGCACAGCCCGTGGATCACTCGTCCCGTCATGAACGAGTTCTCCAGCCGTATGCGCGAGTCGTCAGGCAGCGAATTCGCCAGCTCCCATCCCAGACTCGCGCATTCGCGCAGGATGGCGGGGTCTTCGACCCGCCAGTGCCAGCGAAACTGCAGACAGGTGACGAGGTTCGACAGCGCGGCCACCCGCCAGGGCATTCCCGCTGCCTCGATCGCAAGGATCTGACGAAGATCCCGTTCCACTTCGGAGATCATGGGGTCGTCCCACTCATTGCCCAACATCACCGCGAGGACTTTGTTGCCAAGGCACTCGACATGGCCAGGGGAAAGGATCGGCGTGTAGCGCAGGACGTAGCGATAATCCTCGGCCGCCTGCTGAAACTCCGCGCGAGTAGGTTCGGCCCGTCGGCCTTTGACCACATCGTCCGCGCGGGCCAGCCGCTCGGAGTGATCGCCGGCGCTTCCGGCCGCGTACCGGTCGATGTGGGCACGATGACGTTCCATTCCCACCCGAATGAAGTCAGGCGTCGCCGCCGGAGCTCGGCGCATGAACGCGAACGCGCTCGCCAGATCCGTCAGGCTTTCGTCGGCCTCCGGGCGCGCCGCGAACCGCAGCCAGAACAGTTCCGCCAGTGCGCTCCACGCGGCTTTGTGGCGGCCACCGGCGGCCCCTCGACCGAACAGGCCTTTACCGTCGGTGAGCCGGATCAGGGCGGCGGCCTCGGCCAGCGCGTCAAAACCCACCACGCGATCGGGACGCCCCGTATCCCGGCAGTGAATGACACGCTCGCGTATCCGCCTCACGAGACTTTCGACGTCCTCCGGCACGTGTCCTCCCGCACGCCGTACGATCGGTTTTCCTGCCGGACGCATCGGCACCCCCTACACTTTCGCGTGAATACGCCTTTGCCCGAGGGACATCTTCAAGATCCGTATGGGGCGGCATGACCGAGATTCCTGCCCGCGTCGATCGCCTGTGCGTGGTCCTGGGCGAGAATGGGGCGTACCTGCGCGACGTCGCGCAGAGCGCGGGTGTGGGCAGGACGCTGGCGCGTATCGAAGCCGCGGTATGTCGCGACGATCAGCGGGCCGACGACGAGCAGCTTGAGCGCGACCTCGATGCGCTGGACGACGCGATGGCCCGCAGCGGGCACGGCTATCTAACCCACCCCGTACGGATCTACCGCAAGCTCCCCGGCAAGCAACAAACCTCCGCGATCGACGCATGGGTCTGCCCGGCCTTCAAGGCTTGTGCCCGCCTTCTGAGGGTTCGTGAGGTAGAAGGGGCGGTCTGCGCGATCACCGGACAGAGACTGAAAAAGCTCCAGTTCAGGTCATGAACAGCTTTCTCGCCGGCATCGGAGCGAAGCTCGCCGAGCGCTGGGCCACGCTGCTGGTCCTGCCCGGGTTGATCTACCTCTTCGCCGGTACGGTCGCCGGAGTCCTGGGCCACCGTCACGCCCTGAACGTTTCCTGGCTGGCTTCGTGGATCGATCGCATGGCGGCCAAGCCCGTCTCCGCCGGCATGGGTGCGATTCTGCTGGCTTCCGCCGGCGTTCTGGCCGCGTCAGCCGTGGCCGGGCTCCTCGCCTCGGTCCTTGGCCGGGCACTGGAGTGGGCCTGGCACCGGCCCGAGGGCCGCCGGCTGTCCCGTTTCCTGACCGGGCGGCGCAGGGCGCGCTGGGACCGCGAGGATGCCCGGATCACCCGGGAGTTGGCGGCGTCCGTACCCAGCAGCCGGTCAACGGTCCGCCTGCCTCCTGCGGCCGTCGCCGCGCTGGGCCGCCGGGACGCCGTCTCGCTCGAACCCCCCGCCGGGCCGACCTGGATCGGCGACCGCTTCCGCGCGCTTACCGTGCGCGTGCGCCGGGCGTACGCCCTCGATCTGCTTGCCGTGTGGCCGAGGCTGTGGCTGCTCCTCCCGGACCCGCCCCGGGCGGAGATCACCGCCGTGCAGGACAGCCATGCCGCCGCCGCCCGGCTCGGCGGCTGGGCGCTCCTCTATCTCATCCTCGGCGCGATCTGGTGGCCGGCGCTCCTCGCCGCCGTGGTCCTGGGTTTGACGAGCTGGTACCGGGCACGGAGCACGGCGGAAGTCCTCGCCGCACTCATCGAGGCCGCGGTCGACCTGCACGCCTGTGACCTGGCTGCCCAGCTCGGCCTGAGCGACGGAGGACCCGTCACGCGCGGCCTCGGCCGGTCGATCGCCGAACTGATCGAGAAGAGCCCTGAAACGCGACTTGACCAGCATTCCGGATAGATCACGGACTCCCGCGAGGTCGCTTCGGTCAGCCCTGGACAGGCATGGCCCACGCCTTCGCGTAGGGTGCGCTGAGCTGGGCGCGCCGGGGGAAGTAGGCGTTCCTGAACGTCTGACCGCAGTCGGTGTCGATCAGGGCGGCCCTGACCTCCCGTTCGAAGTAGGGCTTGGCGGCCTCGGGCGACATGTTCGGCACGACGGGCAGGCCGTTCTTCGTCTTTCCGCTGATCGCATGGAGCTCGTCGTGGAAGGGGCGGCTCACGGCGCCGGTGATCTCGGTCGGCTTGCTCGACGCGTGCCTCACTCCGCGGGCGCTCAGGCAGGTGCTGTAGGCCTTGGCCAGCCGCAGCAGGTAGGGGTCGGTATCCAGCTCGCGGGACACCGCCGCGTGGACCTCCTTGCCATAGCTCATCTGGTAGTCCACGAAATCCTTCACGGTCTTGCCGGTGAGCCTCTTGACCGCGACGACGAAACAGCGTCCGAAAGCCTTCGCCCATGCCCTTCGCTGGGTGAGCGACAAGGCCTGGCGGAGCTTAATGTTGGGGTCCTTGTCGTAGGCGAGCCAGTAGTTGGCCACCGGGTCATCGGGAACGGCCAGATGGGCGAAGGCTCCGAAGCCGCGTCGGGCGGCCAGTTCCCTGCGGCTGACGGCGGAGGTGTCGGCGAGTCGGGCCTCGAAGGGAACGTAGGTGAAGCCCTCCTGCCGCATGCACTCCGCGATGAGCATCTGCTTGCGCATTTCCACGCTCACCCCCGGATCAGGACGCGGGGCCAGGGCAGTGCTGGAGGAGCAGGCGGTCAACGCCAAGACCAACCCGATCACAAGCGTTCGTGGCATGGCGTTGATTGTCCACCCACTCCGAGATCGGGTCGCCCTTCAACCGGTCCCCGTCTCGTTGGCCACGGCGAGGACGAGTTCGCCGGTGGTCCGGCCGGTCTCGCCGCGCCGGTGTGCCTCCGCAGCCTGCTCCAGCGGCAGTACGCCGTCGATCTCGGCGCGCAGAAGGCCCTCGGCGGCCGGGCGACCGGCTCACCCGGCAGCGGGTGGAACTCGCCCGCCACCTGCTGGAGGCCAGCGACCTTTCCATCGACGGGATCGCCCGCCGCGCCGGATTCGGCACGACGGCCTCGCTACGCCAGCACATGCACACCGCCCTCGGCGTATCCCCCTGGCCTACCGCCGAACTTTCCGCGCGTCATCCCATGGTCGGGGGTGGGGCTGGGAGTCTGCTCCCAGCCGGTGATCCGCCATGTGGACGAGGATTTCCGGCTCGGGGCGGCTGAGACTGGAAGTCGTGATTACACCCGCTCCGAGGTTGACGCCGGCCGGCTCGCGCGAGCGCGGCACCGTGATGGCCGAACTCGGCGGGGCCGTACAGCATCGTCGGGCAGACCGTGCTCGACCGGTGATGCGGAGGTGGCGGTCATGAAGAGGGCCTTTGCGGTTCTCGCCGGCGCGGTGGTCCTGGCGGCGGGGTCGCCGGCGGCGTCGGCGGCCCACGGGGACGGGCGGCTGATCTGGGGGGCGTGCTCGGACGCGGAGCTTCCCGCGCCCATGGAGTGCGCCTCGCTCGACGTGCCGGTGAACTGGGCCGCGCCCGGCGGGCGGACGGTCCGGCTGGATCTGGTCCGGCTGCCCGCCACCGAGCCCGCGCGGCGGATCGGCAGCGTTCTGGGCGTCCCGGGCGGTCCAGGGAGCAGCGGCATCGACGATCTGAAACGGGCCGCGCCCGACCTGCGGGAACTTGGCCGCCGTTTCGACCTCGTCGGCTACCGGCCGCGCAACCACGTCTGGTCCAAGACCATGCCCGCGATCTGCCTGAAGCCCGGCACCGCTCTTGAGGATCCCCGCAGTCGCGAGCGGTTCGCCGCCCAGGCCGCCGTGATGGCCAAGGCGTTCCGCGACTGTCAGCGAGCGGATCCGACCGGGCTTTTCGCCTACCTGGATGCCGTGTCGGTGGCCAGGGACATGGAGGCGATCCGGGCGGCGCTGGGCGAGGAGCGGCTGAGCTTCATGGCCAACTCCTACGGCGGGGTGACCTCCATCGCCTACGCGCGTCTGTTCCCGCAGCGGATCCGGGCGCTGTACGTCGACGGGGTGGTCAACCATTCCGCAGGCTGGAACGACCAGGTACTCCGTGTCTCGGTCGCGTTCGAGCGGAATTTCCGGGCGTTCACCGGCTGGTGCGCGGCCACTCCCGCCTGCGCGCTGCACGGCGAGGACGCCGGAGCGGTATGGCGCGCACTCGTCCGCGCGGCCGACCGCGAGCCGATCCCGGCCACCTCCCCCGAGTTCGGCGAGGGCGAGATGACCGGATGGCAACTGCGGCAGCTCGCCTTCCCGACCGACCCGGGCCCGGACCACGCGAACTGGCTGACCTTCGCCGGGTCGGTCGACAAGGCGCGGCGGGGGGACGGGTCCGGGTTCGGCGCCTGGGTCCTCGGCAACACCCGCGTCTGGGCCATGCCCGGCGTCCTGGCGATGACCTGTGGCGACGGTCGCGGGTACGCCGGCCATGCCGAGGTGCGGACCTACCGGCGCGCGGCGGAGAAGGCCCTGCCGAATCTCGGCTCCGTCCGGCTCGACGGCCTGGGGTGCACGGGCTGGCCGTTAAAGGTCGCCAATCCGTCACGCCCGCTCCTGCCGGACGGCCTGCCGCCGCTCCTGGGCGCGGGAAGCGTCCACGGCGACCTGGTGGTGACCGAGAGCTTCACCCGGATGGTCCCGGGTTCGGTGAGCGTCATCTACGAGGGACACGGCCACGCTCTGTACCTGATGGGCAAGAAATGCCCGATCAGGCACGCGACCGCGTACCTCACGGAGCTGAAGCTCCCCGCACCGGGCACGACCTGTCCGGCCGAGTGACCTAGCAACTTGAACAGGAGTTGAGTACTCTAGGAAGAGTCAAGTACATGAGCAGGAGGAAACATGACTGGTCATGATGATCTGTCGGCCGATTCCGCGCTTCGCGAAGTAGACCGTGCGCGGAGCGCGGTACGGAAGGCCAGCCGCCGGGGCGCGCGCTTCTTCCTGGGCATGTGGCTCGCGGTCACCGCCTACTGGCTGCTGACGTTCTTCGGCCCGGAAGCGGTCCAGAGCTATGCCGTGGCGGTGCCTCTCGTCGTTGTCGTGGCCGGGTTCTGGTACATCTCTCGCCAGCGGGTCTACGACCGGCTGCTGTCCCGGCTCGCGTACACCGTCACCTGGGCTTTCCTGGGCACGACCGTGCTCGCGTCGGCGTACAACATGTTCCTGAGCCCGTCGTGGGCGGTGGCCGACGTGCTGGTGGCGCTGGTCGCGGGCGCCCCTCTGCTGTACGGCGCGCTGCGCGTGTTCCGCTCCACGGGTGAACGGTGAGCCATCCCCGGCACGCGCTCGACGAGATCATCCACGCCCCGGTGCGGCTGTCCATCATGGCGCTGCTCGCGGCGGCGGAAACGGCCGACTTCCGCTTCCTGCGTGACACGATCGAGGTCAGCGACTCGCTGCTGTCCAAGCACCTCGACACGCTGGAGAAGGCCGGGTACGTGCGGGTGGAGAAGGGTTTCGTCGGCAAGCGGCCCAGGACCTGGCTGACGCTGACCGAGGAGGGGCGCGCCGCGTTCCAGGAGTACACGGCTGTGCTCCGGCGGATCACGGAGGCGGCCGTCACTCCTGAGACGCCGCCCGGCTCCACCTCACGATGAGGCCGGTCAGAACACCATCGTGAGCAGGTCGGCGAACAACTCCTGTTCATCGATTTCGAGCTCGATCGACACAGCGTGACCGCCCGTCGCGGACCCCCGCAACGTATCGATCTTCCGGGTCGTCGCGCGCCGCTCCAATCAGGAGCGGAGGTCGGGATCGTCGTAGGTCAGCTCCGCGAACCCGTCGCAGGCGTTGTTGCACACGGCATAGATCCTCGTCGCGCCGTCCGGGGGCTGGTAGTGGCTGATGGATTCCTGGGGCTTCACCTCCAGGTCGTTGAGCACGTTTCCCGACGCGTCGAGCGATCCGATGAACAAGGGGCAGGTTCCGGAGTTGGAGATGCTGTCCAGACCGCCGCGATTGAGATCCAGGTCGGTCTTGATGGTGACCGCGTTGTCTCTGCTGCCGGGACAGGTGAGTTCTACGGTGAACATGGCTGAACGCTCCAGAGTTGGCGCTGGGGGTTCACTCGCGGCGCGCCCGTATGGTCCGCGCCGCGCCCCGATGCGTTTGATCCTAAGCATCGGCCGCGGCCGTTGATGATGAACGTGCCCGGCGGGAACGGACCTTGCCCATTGATGACCGGAACCATGCCGTTGGTCACGTCAGGGAGGTCAGCAGGTCGCGGGTGACTGGCGGCCGAGCAACTGCTCGCCCTGCTCATCGGCCCCTTGGAGGCGCGCTCCCGCATGGGCACCCGGCTCCTCGGCGACGACGAGCCGCGCGAGGTGGCCCGGGTCGCCGTCGGCACCTTCCTCCAGGCTTACGCCCCCTCGGGCCTACCTGCCGGGACTGGTGACGGCGAGTGAGACGTGCAGTGCGGTGGCGGCCAGGCGGGCCCGGCCGCCGCCGCGTCGTTCCGCCAGTCCGTTCGCCTGAGCCGGGAGAAGGTGCTGATCGCCTTGGGCCACGGCTCTCGCGACGGCCAGAGCCGCGGCGGGGTGGGAGTCCAGGATGCTGTGCGCCAGGCGGTCGAACGGCACCAGAACACCGTCCGGGACCAGGCCGGCGATACGCTCGGCGACGGACCGGACCGAGCGCAGGTCGCGGGCGCCGGACAGCACGGCCACCGGCCAGGTGAAGCCCGGCAGGGCGGCGGGAACGTCGACGGGCTCGCCCGCGAACGCCGGGTAGCGGCCGGCGATTCCGGCGTAGGCGCTCGCCGGATCGAGGGGGAGCCCGTCCGGTTTCTGCCCGAAGGCCTCGCGGAAGTAGATCACCGCGGCCAGGTCGAACTCCATGACGTACGGGCGCACCCGGGTGAGCTCCGCCGTGACCAAGGCGGCCAGCCGGTTCCACAACCGCTGCCGCCCCTTGGCCATGGCCGCCAGCAGCTTGCTCAGCAGCGGCACTCCCCCGATCTCATAGACCAGGGGCACCACGGTGCCGGCCTCCTCGGCGACGACCTTCCCGGACGCCACCAGCCGGCGCAGGGTCGCGGCCACGCCCGCCGTACCCGGATCCGCGCCGTCCCACAGCAGCCGCCGCAGGTGGTCGCGGCAGGTGTCGAAGTCGGTGACCGAGGCGTAGGTCGAGTCCAGCACCATGGAGGCCACCCGGCCGGGGTGGGTGGCACCGAGGACCTGGGCGAGATAGCCGCCGTACGAGGTGCCGTACACCACGGCCCGCTCCACGTCGCACGCGTCCAGCACCGCCACCAGATCCTCGACGGCCGCGGTGATGGTCAGGGCAGGCCACTGTAGGTCCACGCCGTCACGGTCACGGCGGGAGAAACCGACCCCGCGGTGCTCGACCATGATGATGTCGAAGCCGCCCGCGGCCGCCATCCGCCGCAGGCGGCGGTAGGGCAGAACCGAGGCCAGGCCGGGGCCGCCCGGGATCACCAGAAGCGGCGTCGCACCGCGCTTGCCCGCTCGGACGTAGGCGAGGTCGAAGTCCGGGCGGCTGACGCGGCGGACGCCGTACCGTCGATCGCCGATTCTCTTCATGCCGCCACGCTAGGCATTGTCGTCGCGTCAAGGTCAACACCGTCGAGGCGCGGACGGAACCGATGGACGGCCGCGTGGTGGCCGACACGGAGTGGATACATGGGGTGCCCAGGATGGCCGGAGTGCGCCCGACGGCGTACCTCGCGTGCCGCAGGGCGCGCGGGCTGGACCACCGAAGGGGGTGCGACGATGCTCAGCACTCGTCATCTCTCACGTGCCGCGCTGACGCTGGCCGCGACCGTGTCCCTGACCGGCCTGCCGCCTGTCGCCGGTACGGCGGGCGCGGCGACGGAGCCGCTGACCTGGAAGAGATGCGCCACGACGGCCAAGGACTGGCCCGTCGCGAACGACACCGGGACCGAATGCGCGATGCTGACGGTGCCGATGGACTATACGAACCCGCGGGGCCGTACCATCGAGATCGCGGTGAGCAGGGTCAAGGCCACCGACCCCGGCAGGCGCCGCGGCGTGCTGGTGATCAGCCCCGGCGGCCCCGGCATCTCCAACATCACCGCCTCGGCGTCGTACGCGGCCAACGGCCTCGGCACGCTCAACACCGACCACGACCTGATCGGGTTCGACCCCAGAGGCGTGGGCTACAGCGACAAGATCAATTGTACGGAGGACTCCCCCGGCGAGCTACCGCCCGGCGCGTCCGCCAAGGCCAAGGCGAAGGCCGCCTTCAACCGGATGGCCGCCTCCAACAAGCGGTGCACGGCGAAGGATCCCGACTTCGTCCGGCAGCTGACCACCTCGAACATCGCCCGTGACGTCGACGCGATCCGTGCGGCGCTCGGCGCGCCGAAGATCAGTTTCTATGGGGTGTCGTACGGCACCGCCGTCGGCTTGACCTACCGCTCGATGTTCGACGACCGGGTGGACCGGATGTGGGTGGACTCGGTGATGCCGCCCGTCCTGGACCTCGCCGCCATGGACGCCGTCACCGACGCGGTCGGCGAGAAGTCCTTCGAGGGGTTCCTCGCCTGGCTGGCCCGGCGCGACGCCGAGTACCACTTCGGGACGACCGCCGCCGCGGTCCGCACGACGATCTTCGCGCTCCGTGACCGGCTCGACCGCAAGCCGGTGGTGATCGGCAAGGAGACCCGGCTGGACGGCGACTGGGTCGGAGGGCTGCTCGGCGCGGGCGCCGAGGGCTGGGCCGCCACCGCCAGGGATCTGGCCACCGTCCGGGAGGGCGGCATCCCCCGCTCGGCGCGGCCGGACCCGGCCACCGCGCAGGTGTACGGCTTCGACGACCCGCCCTTGGGCATGAACACCACCCAGTACAACGCGATCTTCTGCAACGAGGGAACCGGCGGGCGCGACTTCGAGCAGGTGTGGGCCGACGCGCAGTCTCGACGGCAACGCTTCCCGGGCGCCGGCGGCAGAATCGAGTTCAGCGGCTGGTGCGCGGGATGGCCGTGGCCCGCACGCCCGTTGCAGCCGGTCAAGGGGAGCAGCCCGCTGCAACTGTCCGGCCACGTCGGCGAATCCGTCACACCGTACGCCTGGGCGGTGGACGCCGAGAAGGCCGTCGGCGGAACCCTGCTGACGATCCAGGACGGCATGCACGGCTCGCTGACCCGCCTGCCCTGCGCCGCGAAGGCGATCGACTTCTTCCGTACCGGCCGCACCAGCGGGGGCACCTGCCCCGGCATGCAATGAACGGACCTGACATGCGTACACTTCGGCGAATCAGCGCGGCGCTCGCCGCCACCCTTCTCGGCCTGTCACTGGTGACGCACCCGGCGCAGGCCGAGCCCGCGGACCTGGCCGGCAGCGTCAACGTCAACGGCTGCTCGGGAGCGCTGGTACGGCTCCCGGCCTCCACAGCCGCCGACCCGGCGCTCATCCTGACGAACGGGCACTGCTACGAGGGCGCGTGGCCGGTACCCGACGAGGTGCTGGTGGACCAGCCGTCCCACCGCCTGTTCGAGCTGCTCGACGCCACCGGCAAACCCGCGGCCGCCCTGCACGCCGCCAAAGCGCTCTATGTGACCATGACCGGCACCGACATCGCGCTGTACCAGCTCGGCACGACCTACCGGCAACTGGAGCGGGACCACCGCGTCCGCCCGCTCACGATCTCGGCGCGGCGCCCCGAGCCGGGCAGGAAGATCCGGGTGGTCTCCGGCAGCCTGAAGAAGGTCTACTCGTGCGCCCTCGACCGGCTCTCGTACCGTGTGCTGGAGTCGGGCTACATGACCAAGGACGTCCTGCGCTACACGCCGGCCTGCAAGACCGGCCCCGGCACCTCGGGCTCCCCGGTCCTCGACGCGGCGAGCGGCGAGGTCGTCGGGATCAACAACACCAGCAACCGCGACGGCGGCAGGTGCACGCTGAACAACCCGTGCGAGATGGACCGCGACGGCGTCATCACCGCGAAGAAGGCCACCGCCTACGGCACCCAGACGTACTGGCTCACCACGTGCGTCGCGCCGGGGAACACTATCAACCTGAACCGCCCCGGCTGCCTGCTGCCCAGACCGGGACAATGAACACCATCGGACTTCTCATCCGACGGTGACAGGTTCGAGGCAGGCCCGCCGGTCGGCGGGCCTGCCCGTTCGTCAGTCCCGCTGTTGGTCGGCGGGCCTGCCCGTTCGTCAGTCGCGCTGCTGGTCGGCGTGCTCGGGTACGGCCGGCTCGGTGGTCCGGCGGCCGTCGCGCCTGGACTTGACCAGGCTCGCCACCGTCGTGACGGCGAGAACGGTGACGATGACGGCCAGCGATATCCAGTTGTTGATCTCAGGAACCCAGGTGACGTGTTCGCCGCCGTTGATGAACGGCAGCTCGTTCTCGTGCAGCGCGTGCAGCACGAGTTTCGCGCCGATGAAGGCGAGGATGACGGCCAGGCCGTACGTGAGATAGACGAGTTTCTCCACGAGGCCGCCGAGCAGGAAGTACAACTGCCTGAGCCCCATCAGCGCGAACGCGTTGGCGGCGAAGACCAGGTAGGCGTCCTGGGTGATGCCGAAGATGGCGGGGATGGAGTCGACCGCGAAGACCAGGTCCGCACCGCCGATGGCGATGATGACGATGAACATCGGGGTCAGCATGCGGCGGCCGTCCTGCTTGATGGTCATCCGTGAGCCGTGGTAGACGTCGGTGACCGGGAACAGCCTGCGCACCAGGCGGACGACGCCGCCGTTGGGGTCGTACTCGTCGTCGTCCTTGCTGTCGAAGGCGAACTTCCACGCGGTGTAGATGAGAATGCCGCCGAAGAGCCAGAACACCCAGCTGAAACGTTGTACGGCCTGCGCGCCCACAGCGATGAAGACGCCCCGCATGACCAGCGCCATCATGATCCCGATGAGCAGGACGCGGTGCTGGTGGATGGCGGGCACGGCGAAGTTCGCCATGATGAGCATGAAGATGAACAGGTTGTCCACGCTCAGCGTGTACTCGGTGATGTAGCCGGTGATGTAGGCAGCCGCGTGGTCATCGCCGCCGAAGATCCACACGGCTGCGCCGAAGGCGGCGGCACAGCCGATGTAGAAGGCGATCCACCGCGCCGACTCGGCGATCGTGACCTTGTGGGGTCTGCGGTTGACGATGATCAGATCGAGCAGGATCAGTCCGAGCAGGGTGGCGATGGTGGCCGCCCACAGCCAGGCGGGCACGGGCAGGGGTGGGGGCATGAAAGCTCCTCCGACTTGGCGTTGGCACGTCCGTCGGAGGTCTTCTCCGCCCGCGATGTCGCGGACCGACCGCGCCGGGCCCCGGGGGCGGGTCCGTGATGACGACGCGGCCGCGAAGGAGTACTCCCCTCCACTTCGGGTGTGATCTTACATACTGAATGCAGTAGTCCGATATACCCCCCGGGTTCAGAGGGCGGCGAGGTCGACGGCCTCGGCCATGGCCCGGTAGCCGGCGTCGCTCGGGTGGAGGCGGTCTCCGCTGTCGTAGGCGGGGCGGAGGCGGTCGGTGTCGGCCGGGTCGGCCAGTGCGCGGTCGAAGTCGACGATACCGTCGAACTCGCCGCCGCCGCGTATCCACTCGTTGACGGCGTCGCGTACCGACTCGCCGTGGTCGGTGAAGAGCGGGGAGTCCTTGAAGGGCGGGATGGTGCCGCCGATGATTTTCACGCCCTCGGCGTGGGCGGTGCGGATCAGCTGCCGGTAGCCGTTGATCAGGGCTTCGCTGGTCGCCTTCGGGTTCGGCGTCGTGCAGGTCGATGGCGCGGTGTCACCGTGCATGATGTCGTTGATGCCGCCCATCGTGATCACCGTCCGTACTCGGGGGTGGTCGAGGGCGTCGCGCCGGAACCGGTTGAGGAAGCTCTCGCCGAGGCACGCCGAGTCGTTGAGTACCCGGTTGCCGCCGATGCCGCTGTTCAGCACCACCTCCGAGCGGCCCGCGCGCTTCAGCCGCTGGGCGAGGACGTCGGGGTAGCGGCGGTCGGCGTCCGTCGTCGCGGCCTGGCCGTCGGTGATCGAGTCGCCGAAGGCCACGATCGTCTCCCTCTTGGCCGGGCGGCGGTCGGAGACGTCCAAGCTGGCGAGGTAGTACCAGGAGGTGCTCCGCTCGGCGAACGGCGCCGCGCCGGCGTTGCGCGTGTGGTCGCCGGTGGCCCGGTAGGAGGTGGCGACCGCGAGGTTGTGGTTGGTCGCCGGGCCGGTGCGGTCCTTGAGATACAGGGTCACGGTCACGTGCTCGCCGGCTCTCACCCGTAGGTCTACCGGGTCGGCCGCCATGTGCCCGCCCGCGGGGATGGTCACGGACGCGGATCCGCCGAACCTGACCGTCCGCATGGTCGCCGGTCGCACCGTCGCGCCGCCCGCCGACCTGCCGATGCTCGCGCCGGCCAGGCGGAGGGGGGCGGTGCCGTACACGTTGGACAGCCGCAGCCGCAGGCTCGAACCACCCGCACCGACGCGGACGACCTGGCGCACGGAGTGGTTCCCGAACCCCGCGTAGGCCCAGTTGGAGATCCACTCGCTCTGGCTGGGAAGTTGTACGGCGGCCGCCCACCCCCTTGTCCAGGTGTTAGTGGTGGCGGTGGCCGGGGCGGGCAGGGCGACGAGAGACCATGCCCCCAGCAGGGCGATCAACGGCCTGCGAAACACGTGCGGCGTCCTTTCGTGGTGAGGTGTCACGGTGCCGGGTTGACGTCCAGGGCGGTGCCGTACAGGCGGGACACGGAGATTTTGATGATCACACGCTGCTCGCGTGCCTGTTGTTCCAGGAAGGCCGGTGCGTCATCCACCTGGCCGGCGAACGCCAGCAACTCCTCCGGCTGCTCGGTCAGCTGAGCCTCGCCCTCCGCGACGGCGAACGACCACACGTCGTCTCCGCGTACGTGCAGGGCGACGCGCGGGTCGTTGCGGACCTGGCGGGCCTTGAGGCGGCCGGCGGTGGTGGAGATCCGGATGACCCGTTCGGCGGCACTCCATCGGTACAACACCGTCGACATGGCCGGGTGGCCGTCGCGCTTGACGGTGGCGAGCACACCGAACTGCTGCTCCCCCAGGAGTTGTTCCAGTTCCCGCGTGGTCAGGATGCGCGGGGCCGGACCCGACTGCTCACTCATATGTTCCTTTTCGATCCAACTGTGGCCCGCATGCGGATCATCTCCAGGGCACTAGACTGACTACTGGTTAGCAATATAGCGAACAAACTGACCGAGGGTAGGTGAACTCCATGACATCTCAGCGGATCCTGGACGCAGCCAGCGATCTGTTCGCCGCCCGCGGCTACCGCGCCACCTCCATGCAGGCCATCGCCGACCGGGTCGGCATCACCAAGGCCGCCCTCTACTACCACTTCGACTCCAAGGACGAGATCCTTCGCCACGTCACGCTGCCGCTGCTGGACGAGTTGGAGCGGGTGCTGGCCGAGGCCGAGTCGGGGGGCGGCGGCGCGGACGAGGTGCGGTGGCGGGCGATCGAGGGCTACGTCGACGTCCACCTGCGGCACCGCAGCACGCTCACCATGCTGGTCAAGGACATGACGCTGCTGGTGCAGGCTCCGGTGGCCGAGCGCTTTCGCGCCGCGATCGCCCTGGCCAACGAGCTGGTGGCCGGTCCCGGGGGTGACCTGGCGCAGCGGGTGCGCGCCTCCCAGGTGGTCGCCGGGCTGGCCGACCCCGTGGTGCTCTTCCGCGACGAACCCGCCGAGCGGCTGCGCGGCCTCATCCTCGACGGAGCTAGGGCACTCCTCGGCGAATCGAGCCCGCCCAGGCGGCGCGGCCGCGCCCGGGGACGGAACGGCGGGCGCCCCGCCGCGCTCACCCAGGAGCAGCTGGAGCAGGCGCGTTCCCTGTACGCCGACGGTCGCGCCGTCGAGGAGATAGCGGCCCGCTTCGGCGTCTCCCGTGCCACCGTCTATCGCCGTCTCGAAATCTAACTATTTTGCGAATTAGTTTTTGAGAAGGAAGGGTCGGTGGAGACGCGAGCCGCGTGGCGCAGGATCCTGGAATTGCACAACTCGGGCACGTCCAGCGCGATCGAGTGCCCGGTGCCCGGCACCAGCTCCACCTCGGCCGACGGCAGGACCCTGGCCAGGCGGCGGGCCTCGTGCGCGGAGTCCTGCATGGTGCTGTGCGCGCCGAACAGGATGTGCGTCGGCACGGAAACGGCGGCGAGTTCCGCGTCGGTGAGCGGAACCATGGCCGGTAGCGCCGTCTCGTACACGTATGAGCCGAAGACCGCGGTGCGCATGTCTCCTGGCCGGTTCACCGAGTCGGTGTACAACATGCCGGCCAGTGCGCGCCGCAGCGGCGACGGCAGGTACAGGCCGAGGCCGCAGGCGATGGCCCAGGCGTAGTGCCGGAGGTCGGCCACGCGAAAGGCCGCGGGGTCCAGCAGCGTCATTCCCGCCACCCGCTCCGGGGCGTGGATCGCGGTCAGCAGCGACTGCCAGCCGCCATAGGAGAAGCCGACCAGGTAGACGGCGGGCGCCCCGATCCCGTCGAGCGTCTCGGTCAGCCAGCGCACGATGTCGTTTCGTCCGGCGAGGGTCCGGGTCTGCGCACTGCGGCCGACGGCCCCGAGAGGGTCGACGAGGTAGACCGGATGGGCCGCGCCGACGGGGCCGCTGCTGTAGCGCCACCCCAGCGAATTGCCGCCCATACCCGGCAGGAACACCACCGGCAGCCCCTCCGCCGCGCCCGTGCGGTACAGGCGCGTGGTGCCGTAACCGGTGGCCACGTCGAGCGCCTCCAGCGGCTCCGGCCAGGTACGGATCTCCGCGTCGTAGTCAGCGAGATACTTCCGCCTCGCCGAATCGCTGCGGAAACGACCGATGCGCTCCATGCTTCATCCTTTCCCCGAACACCATTCTTGATACATGTGTATCATGGATGGGTGTCGAGCAAGGTCAGCCATGAAGAGCGCCGCCGCCAGATCGCCGAAGCGATGGTCACCATCGCCGCCACCCGCGGCCTGCACGCGGCCAGCATGCGGGAGGTGGCCGCCGAGGCCGGCGTCTCACTGCGCCTCGTGCAGTACTACTTCCAGACCAAGGAGGAACTGCTGCGCGCCGTCCTCCATCGCCTCGGCACCCAGTTGGGCAGCCGCATGGCCCACGCCGTCGCCGGCTCGGCCACGCCCCGTTCCCATCTCCGCGACGCGATGACGTCCCTCCTGCCCACCGACGAGGAGAGCCGCCGTATCGTGCTCGCCTACACCGCCCACTACACCCTCACGCTCACCGAGCCCCACCTGGCTCCGACCGGCCTCGCCCACGCGGGAACCCTGCACGATCTGATCGCCGCCAAGTTCCGCGAGGCCGCCCAGGCGGGCGAACTCCGGCCAGACGTGGATCCGGGCAGGGCGGCGCCCATCTGCCTGGCACTGGTCACCGGCCTCCAGTCGGCCGTACTCGCCGGGCAGCACACACCTCAGGAGGCCACCGACCTGCTGGGAGCTCATCTCGACGGGCTTTTCACCCGGATGTGAAACGACTCCCCATCAATCGAGGTCACCCGGTTCGAGGACGAAGACCGGGATCTGACGGTCGGTCTTGCGCTGGTATTCGGCATAGTCCGGGTACGCGGCCACCGCCCGGCGCCACCAGAGGGCCTTTTCGTCCCCGGACACCTCGCGGGCCCGGTACCGCCCGGTCACCGTGCCGTCCTGAAGCGAGACGTCCGGCTCGGCGACCAGGCTGGAATACCACTGCGGGTTGACCGGCGCGCCACCCAGGGACGCGACGGCCGCGTAATGCCCGTCGTGCTCGACCCGCATCAGCGGGGTCTTGCGCACCTTGCCGGTCTTGGCGCCCCGGTAGGTCAGCAACACGGTGGGCAGGTCACGGATCGTGACGCCGTCGGTCGTGCCGGTGCGCATGATCTGCTCGACGTGCTCGCGGACCCACGCCGACGCGCTCGGCTCGTAGTCGCCGGCTTGATCGACGGGCCGGTGGCGGGAGCGCCTGGTGTCCACGTTGGCGGTCAAGGTGGTGAGGATGCCGGGTAGGCCCGCCACCGTGCCGGCGGGCAGGCCGTACACGGTCTCCTCCGCCAATGCGACCCAGAGTCGCTTGATCTGACCGACCAGAGCCTTGCCGCTGCCGGTGAGCTCGACCACGCTGGCGCGTTTGTCGGTGGGGGCGGGCGTACGGCGGATGTGGCCGCCCGCTTCGAGCTTGCGGCTCATGAGCGTGACACTGGGCGGCTCACAACCGAGCGCCTCGCTGAGCTGGGCCTGGATCATCGGGCCTGTCCGGTCGAGTTCGAGCAGGAGCGCCTCCTGCCCGGGGTGCAGGCCGAGCGGATCCAGCAGCGCCGCGGCTCTGGCCCGGTGGCGCAGGCTCAGCAACCGGATGGCCTGGTTGAGTGCGTCGGCTTGCTCGAAGTCCATGAGCCCTCCTTGACAGTTTAGTTATCCGCATAACTATTATGCGCATAACTAATCCTAGCCGACAATGAGGAGCAGGGCATGACCGCAAAGGTCGCCGTCATCTACTACAGCGCGACGGGCACGGTGCGCGCGCTCGCGCGGGCGGTCGCCGAGGGGGCCGCCTCGGCCGGGGCCGAGGTGCGGCTGCGACGGGTCGCCGAACTGGCGCCCGACGGCGCCGTCGACCAAGGACGGCAGGACGGGCCGATCGCCGAGGCCGCGGTGGAGGATCTGGCGTGGGCCGACGCGTTCGCGTTCGGCACGCCTACCCGGTTCGGCGCACCGGCCGCGCAGCTCAAGCTGTTCATCGACCAAGCCGTCGGGCTGTGGCACGGAGGCGAGCTGGCCGGCAAGCCGGTGACCGCCTTCACCTCGGCGTTCCACCGGCACGGCGGCAGCGAGGCCACGATCTTGTCGCTGGGCAACGTCTTCTACCATTGGGGGTCGCTGATCGTGCCGCCCGGATACACCGATCCGGCCGTGTACGCCGCCGGGGGCAATCCGTACGGCACGTCGTTCGTGAGCGGCCCGAGCGGGGACGGCCCGGACACCGCGGCGCTGGAAGCGGCCAGGTACCAGGGACGGCGGCTGGCCCAGATCACGATCCGGCTCCGCACCGCCGATGCCGGCGAAGCCCTGGCCGCGACAACCTCGCAGACCGCGTGACCGGCACCGCGACACGGCAGACCGGCCGCACCTGGATGATCCTGTCGCTGGCGTGCGCCTGCCAGTTCATGGTCATCCTGGACGCGTCCATCGTCAACGTCGCCCTGCCCGCCGTCCGTGAGGACCTCGGCTTCACGCCCACCGGCCTGGCCTGGGTGGTGAACGGCTACCTGCTCACCTTCGCCGGGCTCATGTTGCCGGGCGGCCGCGCCGCCGACCTGTTCGGCCCGCGCCGTACGCTGGTCGCCGGGCTGTTCGTGTTCTCCGCCTCCAGCCTGGCCGCCGGCCTGGCAACGGCTCCTGAGGTCCTGGTGGCGGCCCGCCTCGTACAGGGCGCCGGAGCCGCCATGATGGCTCCGGCGACGCTGGCCGTGATCAACACCTCCTTCACCGAGCCGGGCGCGCGTGCCAAGGCGTTCGGCGCGTGGTCCGCCGCCGGTGGTGTCGGCGGGATGGTCGGCGCGCTCGCGGGCGGCGCCATCACCACCGGCCTGTCGTGGCGGTGGGTCTTCCTCGTCAACGTGCCGATCGGCGCGCTACTGATCGTCGTGGCCCTGATCTCCCTGGCCACCACGCGAATCCGGCGGCAGTCGCTCGACCTCACCGGCGCGGTCACCGGGACCGCTGGGCTGGCCGCGCTCGTCTACGGTGTGATGGAGAGCGCCGATCACGGCTGGTCGTCCTGGCTGGTCCTGGGGCCGGTGGCGGCGGGCCTGCTCCTGCTCGTCGTCTTCGCCGCGGTGGAGGCGCGTTTCGCCACCCGGCCGATGATGCCCCTGCGGCTGTTCAGGATCCGGGCGGTCGTGGTCGGCAACGGCATGCTGCTGCTGTTCGGCGGAATCGCCATCGCGATGTGGTACTTCACCTCGCTGTTCCAGCAGAACGTCCTCGGCTTCAGCGCGCTGCAGGCCGGGCTCGGGCAGACACCCGCGGCGGTGATGTTCATGGTGACCGCGCGATGGGCCGCGCCGCTGCTGCCACGTACGGGTCCGCGCGCTCTGGTGCTGGCCGGCAGCGCCCTCTTCCTGGCCGGGTTCGGCTGGCTCTCCCTGGCCCACGCCGGCAGCGGCTACGTCACCGGCGTGCTCGGGCCCACGCTGCTCGTCGCGGTCGGCATCGGGCTGACCTTCCCCACCCTCATGGCGGTGGCGACCGCCGACGGTCCGGAGGAAGACGCGGGCATCATCGGCGGCCTGGCCCAGACCGCCAGTCAGGTGGGCGGGGCGATCGGCCTGGCTGTGCTCACGACGGCCGCCGGCTACAACCTGGTCTTCCTCATGGCCGCCGGGCTCGGCCTGGCCATCGCGGTGGCCGGACTGCTGCTGCCGCGGCACCGGCCCGGCTGACCGTTCATCCGCCCAGGACGTCGAGTGACAGCCCCGTCAGCTCGCCGGCCAGGTACGCGCGGGAACGGGCCCTGGTACTCAAGGACAGATCGTTGACCAGGGTCATCGCGCTCTGGACGAGCACCCTGGCCTCGTCCTGGGTCAGCTCGGGGCGTTGGGCGGACAGCAGGCCGACCCATTCGAGGATGTAGTCGTGCTGGGCCCGGCGCATGGCGCGGAGCTGTTCGCCGGGCAGGTGCATGACCTCGGTGACCAGCATCGCGTTCAGCTCGCTGTGCGCCAGGGTGTTGTCGACGTAGGAACGCAGCACCGCCTCCAGAGCCTCGCGCGGGCCGGAGCTGGATGTCAGCGCCTGGGCCAGCGCCAGTTGCAGCCCGTCGTTGGCCCGGTTGAGCGCGGTGATGAGGATCTCGGCCTTGCTGCCGAAGTGGTTGTACACGCTGGGCCCCGCGATCCCCGCCGCCGCGCCGATGTCCTCCATGCCGACCGCCTGGTAACCGCGCTCGTGGAACAGCGTGATCGCCGCGGCGAGCAGCGTCTCCCTGCGCGAGGTGCGGGCCAGCCCCGCGTTCTGCCTCACCTCGCCCGGCCCCGCCGGGCTCAGCCGGGAGGTGTGGCGCAGTGCCTGCCCGATCTCCACCATCAGGCTCTCGAAGCGTGCCCTCGGCAGCTCGACGGCGTGGTACGAGGGACTCGACAGCGCGCTCAGCACCGCCCAGGCCAGCAGGTCCGCCTCGTCCCGCGGCCGGTCGAGCAGCCCGGCGACGCGCTGGTGGATCGCCCGCTGATGCTCGCGCACCCCGACGGTCTGGGCGGCGGAAAGGTGCCTGGCCTCCCGCCGCCACAAGACGCCGAGCTGGCGGTGGTCGAGCACGTAGCGGGCGAGCGTGCCCACGATCTCGTCCGGTGTGGCCTCGGCCAGTGCGGCATCGAGCCTGGCCAGCCCGTCGAGGATGACCTGGCCGAGGAGCTCCTGCTTGCCGCTGAAGTGGCGGTAGAGCGCGCCCGCGGTGATGCCGACGGCTTTGGCGATCTCGTCCATGCCGGTGGCGTGGAAGCCGGACCGGTGGAAGTGATCGAGAGCCGCAGTGAGGATCTGCTGCTTGCGGTCGCGCGGGCGCCGCCTGGTCGTGGTCATCGCGCCGATTGTCTCAGGTGACCGCCCTGTCGGCGCCTTCCCAGTACGGCCGGCGTAGCTCCCGCTTGAGGATCTTTCCGGCCGAGGAGAGGGGCAGTTCGCCGACGAATTCGGCGCTGCGCGGCGCCTTGTACCCGGCGATCAGGGTCTTGGCGTGCGCCCGGAGATCCTCGGCGCTTGCCGTACGGCCGGCTCTGAGTACCACGACGGCGTGCACGCGCTCGCCCCATTCGGGGTCGGGCACGCCGATCACGGCGCAGGCGGCGACGGAGGGGTGCTGGGCGAGGGCGTTCTCCACCTCGGCGGAGTAGACGTTCTCGCCCCCGGAGACGATCATGTCCTTGAGCCGGTCGACGATGTAGACGTATCCGTCCTCGTCCATGTACGCGCCGTCGCCGGTGTGCATCCATCCGTCGCGCAGCGCCTGGGCGGTCTCTTGAGGTTTGTCCCAGTAGCCGAGCATGACGTGGCCGCCGCGCACCACCACCTCGCCGACCGTACCGCGGGGCACCTCCCGGCCCTCGGGGTCGACGATGCGGACCTCGGCGTGCGGGGCCGCCCGGCCGCCGGAGCGCAGCTTGGTCCCGTCACGGTGGTCGGCGGCGGTGAGGAGCGTGGCCACCGGCGACAGTTCGGTCATGCCGAAGGCCTGGACGAACCCCGCGCTGGGGAAGGCGTTCATGGCCCGCGTGAGCAGGGACGCGGGGATGGGCGAGGCGCCGTACAGGATGGTCTTGAAGCTGGAGAGGTCGTGATCGTCCAGCGCGGGGTGGTCGACGACCAGCTGGATCATCGCCGGAACCAGTACGCCGCTGTCGGCCCGGTGGGTCGCGATCGCCTTCATGACGGCCACGGGCTCGAACATGGGGATGATGACGTGGGTGCCGCCGATGAGGTTCTGCGCGGTCCACGCGGACAGGGCGGCCAGGTGGAACATCGGGGCGGCGTGCAGGAGCCGCCCGCCCGGGACGGTGAAGCTGCCGCCCGCCTGGCTGCCCAGCGCCGAAGTGATCATGTTGCCGTGGCTGAGCATGACGCCCTTGGGGAAACCGGTGGTGCCGCCGGTGTAGAAGATCCCGGCCAGCGTGTCGCCGCCCGTACGCGAGTCCTCGATCGGCTCGTGGGCGGCAAGCAGGTCCTCGTAGGCGAGCATGCCGTCCGGGGCGGGCCGCTCCCCGCAGTGGATGACGGCGTCGAGTACGTCGGCGAACATGGGCGCCGCGGCGGCGAACGCGTCGTCCACCAGGAGCACCCGCGAGTCCGACTCCTCCAGCGAGTAGCGGATCTCCGGCGGCGCCCAGCGGATGTTCACGGGGTTCACCACGGCGCCGATCCACCACGTGGCCAGCAGGTATTCGTGGAAGCGGTCGGAGTTGAGCGCGAGCATCGCCACCCGGTCGCCCGCCGCGACGCCGAGCGCGCGCAACGCGGCCGCCAGCCTGGCGACGCGGTCCGCCGACTCGCGCACGGTGCGGGTCCTGTCGCCGAAGACGGTGTAAGGGCCGTCGGGGCGTTGCTGAAGGGCCCGATGCAGCCCTTGGGTCAGGTACATGTCGTGCTCCTACAGGGATCTGGCGATGAGTTCCTTCATGACCTCGTTCGCGCCGCCGTAGATCTTCTGGACGCGCGCGTCGGCGTACATGCGCGCGATCGGGTACTCGCGCATGTAGCCGTATCCCCCGAACAGCTGCAGGCATCGGTCGACGACCTGGCACTCCACCTCCGTGAGCCACCACTTGGCCATGGAGGCGGTGGTGGCGTCGAGCTCGCCGCGCAGGTGCAGCTCGACACAGGAGTCGGCGAACACCCGTCCCACCCTGGTCAGGGTGGCGCATTCGGCCAGCTCGAAGCGGGTGTTCTGCATGGCCATCAGCGGCTGGCCGAACGCCTGCCGCTCCTTCACGTACGCGACGGTCTCCTCCAGCGCCCGCTCGGCGACGGTCACCGCGACCACACCGATGATCAGCCGTTCCTGCGGCAACTGCTGCATGAGGTGGCCGAGACCCCGCCCCTCGACGCCCAGCAGGTTCGCCGCGGGCACCCTGACCTCGTCGAAGAACAGCTCGGAGGTGTCCGCGGCGGGCATGCCGATCTTGTCGAGCACCCGCCCGCGCCGGAAGCCGTGCTCCACGACGATCAAGGAGATGCCGTTGCCGGTCTGGGCCACCACGATGACCAGGTCGGCGCAGCCGCCGTTGGAGATGAACGTCTTGGACCCGGTGACCACGTAGTCGTCGCCGTCGCGCACCGCCTTCGTCCGGATGCCGCGCAGGTCGGACCCGGCCTCCGGCTCGGTCATCGCCACCGCGCCCACGACCTCGCCCGTGGCCATGGGCGGCAGCCAGCGCCGTTTCTGCTCCTCGGTGCCGTAGGCCAGGATGTAGTGCGCGACGATGCCGCTGTGCACCGCGTTGCCCCAGCCCGAGTCGCCGATCCTGGCCTGCTCCTGCAGGACCGCCAGGTCGTCGGCGAAGGTGCCGCCGCCTCCGCCGTACTCCTCGGGGATCGAGCAGCACAGCAGCCCGACCTCGCCCGCCTTGCGCCAGAAGTCGCGGTCGACGTGGTGCTGGGCCTCCCAGCGTTCCAGGTGCGGCACGGCCTCGGCCTTGAGGAACGCGCGTGCCGTATCGCGCAGCAGGTCGCTACTCATAACCGCCGCCGCAGACAAGGACCTGCCCGCTGACGTAGTCGGATTCGGGCAGGCAGAGCAGGAACACCGAGCCCGCCGCCTCTTCCGGCGTGCCGCCGCGGCCGAGCGGGATCATCAGCTTCATCGTCGCCATCAGGTTCGCGTTCACCCCGACCTTGATCTCCTGGCCCTCGACCTCGATCGAGGTCTCCTGGGTCAGCCTGGTCTCGATGAGGCCGAACGCCACCGCGTTGACGTTGACCCGGTAGCGGCCCCACTCCTTGGCCATGGTCTTGGTCAGGCCGACCACGCCCGCCTTGGCCGCCGCGTAGTTGGCCTGACCGGCGTTGCCGCCGAGGCCCGCGATCGAGGAGATGTTCACCACCTTGCGGTGGTGCTCGACAGGATGGGCTTTCAGGTACGGCTGCGCCGCCCGGAGAATCTGGAACGGCGCCTTCAGATGGACGTCGAGGATGGCGTCCCACTGGTCGTCGGTCATCTTCTGCACGACGTTGTCCCAGGTGTACCCGGCGTTGTTGACGATGATGTCGAGGGCGCCGAACGACTCGGCGCAGGTGTCCACCACCCGCTCGCCGAAGCCGGGCTCGGTGACGCTGCCCGGACAGGCGACCGCCGCCCCACCGGCCGCCTTGATCGCCGCCACCGTCTCCTCGGCGGGCTCGGCGTCCAGGTCGTTGACCACGACGGACGCGCCTTCCGCGGCCAGCTTCAACGCGATCGCGCGGCCGATGCCCCGGCCCGATCCGGTGACGATGGCGGCTTTGCCGTTCAGCTTCACAGTGCTCCTTCGATGATCGCCTGGCCTTTGAGGGTGAGGGTGCCGTCGTCCAGGGTTACCGTCAGGTCGAGGTGGGTCAGCCCGTCTTCGGCACGGGTCACGGTGGCCTCGCAGACCGGCCTGCCGTACAGGGGGGTGATGGCGGTGAAGCGCACCGCGTAGGAGCGGATGCGCTCCTGCGGAACCAGGGCGGTCAGCAGCCGTCCGAGGTAGGCCATCGAGAGCATGCCGTGGGCGAAGACGTCGGGCGCGCCCGCGCCGCGGGCGACGTCCAGGTCGATGTGCATGGGATTGTGGTCGCCTGAGGCGCCCGCGTACAACGCCAGCGTCGTCCGGCTGATCGCCGGCAGTTCGAGCCTCATGAGGTCACCACGATCGTGTTCGTCAGGTCGGCGATCGGCTCGCCGTCGCGCGTCACCTTGGTGGTCCTGACCAGGAAGCGCAGCGCGCCCCCCTTTTTCGTGTAGTCGCCGGTGAGTGCGCTGTCGAAGGTCAGCGTGTCGCCCGCGTAGGCCATGGCGTGGTAGGTGAAGCCCTGCTCGCCGTGGAGTACCTTGCGCAGGTCGATGCCCAGCTCGGAAATGAAGGCGAAGGCGTCGTCCCGGCACTCCATCTCCAGGCAGAACAGGAACGTCGGCGGCACCGGCAGGTCGGGGTGCCCGGCCTTCACGGCCGTCTCGACGTCGGTGTAGAGCGGGTCGTTCTGGCCGGTGGCCTTGGCGAAGAAGCGCAGCCTGCCGCGCTCGACCTCGACGGTGCTCATGACACCTTCTCGTAGAGCGAGACGACGCAGGCGCCGCCCAGGCCCAGGTTGTGCTGCAGCGCCAGCCGTACCCCGTCGACCTGGCGCGCGCCGGCCTGTCCCCGCAGTTGCCAGACCAGCTCGGCGCACTGCGCGAGGCCCGTCGCGCCCAGGGGGTGTCCCTTGGACAGCAGCCCGCCGCTGGGGTTGGTGACCACACGCCCGCCATAGGTGTTGTCGCCGTCCACGACGAACCGCTCGGCGGTGCCCTCGGGGGTCAGCCCCAGCGCCTCGTAGGTGATCAGTTCGTTGGCGGTGAAGCAGTCGTGCAGCTCGACGACCCCGATGTCCTCGGGACCGACGCCGGCGCTCTCGTAGACCGAGCGCGCGGCGTTCGCGGTCATGTCGTAGCCGACGACCTTCATCATGTCGCCCTCGTCGAACGTGCTGGAGGTGTCGGTCGTCAGCGCCTGCGCCCTGATCGCGACGTCCGGGGCAAGTCCGTGCCGCCGGGCGAAATCATCGGAGCACAGGACGGCCGCCGCGGCCCCGCAGGTGGGCGGGCAGCACTGAAGCCTGGTCAGCGGTCCGTAGATGTGCGGGGAGGCCAGCACCTCCTCCTCGGTGAGCGGGTCGCGGAAGACGGCGTAGGGGTTGTGCGCGGCGTGCCTGCGGGCCTTGACGGAGATCTTCGCGAACGTCTCGGGGCGGGTGCCGTAGCGCTCGGCGTAGGTACGGCCGGCGCCGCCGAAGTACTGGGCGGCGAAGGGCGCCTTCTCGTCGGCACCCTGGATGCCGGCCATGGTGGTCGCGCTGCGCGACATCGGCTGGGGGCGGTCGTCCCACACCGTTCGCAGCGCGCCCTTGCGCATCTGCTCGAAGCCGAGAGCCAGCACGCAGTCGACCGCGCCGGCGGCCACCGCCTGCCTGGCCAGCCAGAGCGCGGAGGAGCCGGTGGAACAGTTGTTGTTGACGTTGATGATCGGGATGCCGCTCTGGCCCAGGCCGTAGAGGGCGGCCTGCCCGCTGGTGGAATCGCCGTAGACGTAGCCGACGTAGGCCTGCTGGACCTGGTCGTAGCCGATCCCGGCATCGGCGAGCGCGGCCCTGGCCGCCTTCTCTCCCATGACGTCGTACGGCTCGCTCGCTCCGGGTTTGGTGAAGGGGATCATCCCCACACCGAGCACATTGACTCGCATCGCTCTCCTCCAGACACTAATCACCATTTACTTTTTGGCATGCATGGCTCTGTGTCAAGAGAGGAGGGCTGTCCAGTCGCCTATCGAACATTTACCCACACCTGGCGGGCCGACAGGCGCGACCCCCTTGTCCGAGGCAGGATCGGACGGCGTCGGCCAGGTTCGACGCTCGCGGGTCGTCGGGGCCCGCGAAGCCGAACGATCCAGGCCCGAGCATCGGGAACGGCGCGGCGATGTCGACGTGGGTCGCCTCAGGATTCGGGGGTGGGTTCCATGCCGGCGAGGATGCGGCGCAGGCCGTAGTCGAAGGCGTCCTCCCTGGGGCCGCCGTGCGCGTCGGACTGGGTCGCGTACAGGCGGCGCAGCCGGGGGTAGGGCTGGACGGCCTGTACGGCGAGCGGCCACACGCGCTGCATCCAGTCCTGCTCGTCAAGCTGCTTGCGGGCCAGCGTGTTCCTCCAGGCGGCCTCGACGATGCTCGCGCCGGTGACCCAGGAGACGAGGGTGCTCAGGGCCAGGTCGGCCTCCTCCAGCGTGAAGCCGGCGTCTTCGAGGATGCCGATCATGTGGTCGGTCTTCTCCATGAGCTGGGGCCCGAGGAAGGCCAGGCCGGTTTCGGCGGTCAGGGAAGCGAACCAGGGATGGCGCAGGATCGCCGCGCGCAGGCTGCGGGCACAGGCCGCGGCGGCGGTGCGCCAGTCGGCGGGGTCATCGAGCACGGGGATGTCGATCTCGCCGTAGACCTGGTCGACGACGAGTTCGATGAGCTCGTCCTTGCCGCCGACGTGCCAGTAGAAGGCGGTGGCGGCGGTTTTCAGCTCGGCGCCGAGGCGGCGCATGCTGAGCGCCTCCAGCCCTTCGGCGTCCAGCACCCGGATCGCGGTCGCGACGATCAGCTCCCGGGTGAGCGTGGGCGCCTTCTTCGGTGGTCGTGTCCACACCGACGGTGGCTGGTCCGGGCCTGTCGCCATGGTTCCTCCTGAGCTCCCCGCCACTGTACTGCACGCCGTACAGCGCTTGCGTACACTGTTCATCATGCGTACGGTGTGCTCATCAACTGCACGCCGTGCAGGCCCTTGAAGAAAGGCCCGGACCATGACCGACTCTCCGGTGACACTGCCCATGTCCCGACCCGATGATCGTCCCTGGGATCCACCCACGGAGCTCACGCGGCTGCGCGAGGAGAAGCCGCTGTGGCGGATGACCTTCCCCGACGGGCACCTGGGCTGGCTCGCCCTCAGCCACGAGCTGGTCCGTTTCATCGCCGGCGACGCGCGGTTCAGCTCCCGCTACGAGCTCATGCACTACCCCTCGGCGGACGCGGGGCAACTGCCGCCCGCCCAGCCGGGTGACCTGGGCGGAATGGACGCCCCGCAGCACACGCGGTACCGCAAGCTGCTGGCGGGCAAGTTCACCGTGCGCCGCATGCGGCTGCTGACCGAGCGGATCGAGCAGGTCGTCCAGGAGTACCTGGACGCGATGGAGGCCCAGGGGCCCGGTGTCGATCTGGTGGAGGCCTTCGCCAAGCCGGTGCCCGCCGTGGTGATCTGCGAGCTGCTCGGCGTACCGTTCTCCGACCGGGAGGAGTTCCTGAGCAACGCGGCCAAGATCGGCGGGCTGGACGCCAGCCCGGAGGAACAGTACGCGGCCTATGTGGCACTGGGCGAGTACATCGCCGGGCTCGTGCGGGCCAAGCGGGACGACCCCACCGACGACCTGCTCAGCGACCTGACCACCAGCGACCTGTCGGACGAGGAACTGGCCGGGGTCGGCAGCTTCCTGCTGGGGGCGGGGCTCGACACCACCGCGAACATGATCGGCCTGGGCATGTTCGTCCTGCTGGAGCACCCCGAGCAGCTCGCGTCGCTGCGCGCGGAGCCGGAGCTGGCCGGCAACGCGGTCGAGGAGCTGATGCGCTTCCTGACCATCACCGCCGTCGGAGCCAGGACCGCGCTGGAGGACGTCGAGCTGGGCGGAGAGCTGATCAAGGCCGGCGAGACGGTCACGGTCGCGGTGCAGGTGGCCAACCGCGACCCCGAGCGCTTCCCCAACCCCCACGTGCTGGACCTGCGCCGGGACGCCTCCGGCCACCTCGGCTTCGGCCACGGCATCCACCAGTGCCTGGGCCAGCAACTGGCCCGCGTGGAGATGCGGGCGGCCTTTCCCGCGCTGCTCGCCCGCTTCCCCTCGCTCGAACTGGCGGTTCCCGCCGGCCAGGTGCCCATGCGCCACGGTCAGGACTTCTACGGCGTGCACCGCCTTCCCGTGACATGGTGAGCCTCCTGCGGGCCGCGCACCGGCCGCTGGTCATCGCCTCGGGCCTGCTCGCCGTGGTCATGCTCGTGTCGCTGGCCGGCATGGTGGTGGACGGGCGTACGCTCCTGGGCGAGTCGGTGTGGGTCAAGCCCCTGAAGTTCGGCTTCGCCTTCGCCCTGTACGCCGTGACGCTCGCCTGGCTGCTCACGCTGCTGACCAAGGCCAAGCGCTTCGGGTGGTGGCTGGGCACCGTGATCGCGGTCTGCGTGGTCGTCGACGTCGGCGCCATCACCTTCGCCGCCGCCCGCGGCACCTTCAGCCACTTCAACCTGGAGACCGATCCGGTCACGAGCTTCACCACCCAGGTCCTCATCTACGGCGTGCCGCCCGTCTTCGTCTCCAACCTGATCATCGCGGTCCTGGTGCTCGTCCAGCGTGTGGGCGACCGGGCGATGACGACGGCGATCCGGGCCGGGCTGGTCCTGGCCGTCCACGGTACGGCGGTGCCGTACTGGATGGCCTTCGTCGGCGGCATCAAGGAGCGCACCGTGCTCAACGCCAACGGCGAGAGGGTCAAGATGGTGATCGGCCACGGCATCGGCGACCCCGACGGCACCGGCATGCCGCTCACCAACTGGAGCGTCACCGGCGGCGACATGCGCGTGCCGCACTTCATCGGCATGCACGGCATCCACGCCCTGCTGATCCTGACCCTCGTGCTGGGCGCGCTGGCCGCCAGGGTGGCGTGGCTGCGCACCGAGAAGGTACGCGCCCGGCTGGTCGGCGTCGGCGCCTTCGGCTACATCGGGCTCACGGCGCTGGTCACCTGGCAGGCGGCGCGCGGCCAGTCGCTCGTCCACCCCGACGCGGTCACTGCGGGCGTCTTCACCGCGATCGTGCTGGCCACTCTGGCCGCCGTGATCACCGGCGCCAGGAGAGAGCCGCGGCTCGTGGCCGCGGAAGGGCCGGAACATGCCTGACCTGATCTCCGCTGCGCACGACCACAAGACCCTGCGGGCCAAGAGGCTCCGCAACCGCGACCCCGGAAAGTGAGAACAGCCATGGACATCATTCTGGACAAGGACAAGTGCATCGGCGGCGGCATGTGCGTGCTGTCCGCTCCCGCCGTCTTCGACCAGGACGACGATGGCATCGCCGTCCTGCTCGACCCCCATCCGCCCGCCGCCGAACGGGCCGCCGTCCGGGAGGCGGCCGTCGTCTGCCCGGCCGCCGCCATCACCGTCGAGGAAGGGCGGGCTCACACCGTGTAACCGGAGGCCAGGGCGATGACGCCCACCACGGTCATCAGGAGCGCCGAGCCGGGGTGCATGGCGATCGAGACGCGGATGTCCTTCTCCTTCCAGGCGAGCCAGACGCCCGGGTAGAGGAAGACGAGCTTCGACAGGACCGTCCAAGGCGCCCAGAAGTGGTAGACGGAGAAGAAGAAGGTGTTGAAGAACGGCGCCCACTTGCCGAGCTGCGGGAGGCGGGGCAGCAGGAAGCCGCGGAAGTAGTACTCCTCGATCAGCGGCAGGGTGAAGCCGGTGAACGGCGCGCAGATGAGCAGCGTCGTGAGCACGAGGTCCGGCGAGTAGCCCTGGAGGTAGGCGGCGCCGTCGGGGCCGGCGCCCTGGTAGTCCACCCAGGTGAAGAACCAGTCGTAGACGATGTTGTCCAGCGGGGTCAGCGAGAGCGAGACCACGGTCATCCACACGAGGCACGCGGCCCCGAGCCAGAAGACCTTGCGGCGGGAGAGCGGCCGGTCGTGGTTTCGGACGACGCCCTTCATCGTGAAGCGGCCGGTCTGCTTCTTGCCCAGCCACAGCAGGAACAGCTGGAGCGGGAAGAGCACGATCGCGAGGGCGATGGCCCAGGCCATGAAGATCGGGTAACCCATCGCCCGGACCAGGGGGGCGGCGACGAACGCGTACAAGACGACGATGAACGCGCCGGGCACCAGGTGCAATGCGATGGAGAACGGGACGGAGTGACGGTCGGCGAGGAGCTTCGCGACGAAGCCTTTCGTTTCGGCCGGGGGCCGCTTTGCTGTATCCATGCCGGGAAGTCTGGCTCCGCGGCCTAACACGGACCTGACATCGTTCTGATACGGCTACCGGCCGCCGTGCAAGGCGCGGATCACGGCGTGCCCCATGACCGGCGCAGGGCGTCGGACAGGTCTCCGGCCCGGGGGTGGCGCAGGACCAGCGCGGGTTTGACGCTCCGCCCGGTGCGGCGTTCGAGTTCGGCGGCGAGCCGCGTGGCCAGCATGGAGTGGCCGCCCAGCCGGAAGAAGTCGCTGTCCCGCTGGATCGGCCCGGCGGCCAGGGTGGCGCGGAAGGCGGCGAAGACCGTCCTTTCCACCTCGTCTTCGGGCTTCTGCGTCGCCTCGGTCCGCTGCGCGCGCACGTAGTCCTCGGCCAGCAGCCGCTTGCGGACCTTGCCGTTGGGTGTGACGGGCAGCTCGTCCAGCACCACGATGTCCACCGGCACGTGACTGCCCGGCAGCCGTTGTGCGCAGTGGTCGCGCAGGCCGGCCGCCGGTTCGCCGGGCGGCTCCAGGACGACCGCCGCGGCGACGGCCCGGCCGAGCGCGGTGTGCGGCACCCCGAACACGGCCACCTCCCGGACGGCCGGATGGGTGCGCAGCGCGGCCTCCACCGTCGCCGAGGCGATGTTCAGCCCGCCGGAGACGATGACGTCGTCGGCTCGTTCCACGAAGTACACCAGCGCGTCGTCGCCGAGCCGGCACAGGTCGCCGGTCGCGATCCAGCCGTCGGCCAGGTAGCGCGTGCCCGTCTCGGCGGTGCCCGCCGGCTCCAGGTAGCTCAGCGCCGGGCCGGTGTCGCGGAGCCAGAGCTCCCCCACCTGCCCGGGGGCCACGTCGCGGCCCGTGCCGTCCACCACGCGCGCGTCCCTGCCCAGCCGGCCGAGCGCGGGCGGGCGGCCGGGCAGGCACCGGTGCTGAAGTCCGGCGCCTCCCTCGGCGATCGTGTACACGTTGAAGATCCGCGCTCGCGGGAACACCTCGGCGAGGCCGTCCACGGTGGGCTGGTCCAGCGGAGCCGAGGACGACACCACCGACCGGATCCGCGCCGGTGCGCGGCCCTGCGCGCGCAGCGCTGCCACGGCGAGCCGCGCGGTGGTCGGCACCAGGCTCATGGCGCTCACCCGATGCTCGTCGATCAGCGCGGCCAGCCGTTCCGGCGCGAACGGCTGGCCGAGCACCACGTGCACGCCGTTGATCAGGCAGCTCTTGAGCACGGACTGCGCCGCGTTCGTGCCGATCGCCACGGCGGTGAACAGGGCGTTGAGCTGGGCCGCCGGGACGTCGCCGTCCTGCGGCCAGTCGTCGGTGAGGGAGTTGTGGCTGCTCAGCACGGCCTTGGCCGCGCCGGTGGTGCCGGAGGTGAGGATCACCGCCGCCGGATCCGTTTCCGCGCGAGGCGCCGTCTCCGGCGACGGCGGTGTGGCTGCCAGGTCGGCGGCGTCCGCCACCCATCCGCCGAACGCCACCCCCTGGGGCTCTTCCCCGGCGACCAGGCCGGCCGCGCCTACCCGGGCGGCGGTGGACGACAGGTGCGCCGGGGGGACGGGGGCGCGTACCGGAACGGCCACCCCGCCCGCGGCCAGCACACCCATGAAGCAGGTGACGAAGCGGAGCCAGTCGCCGTCCTCGAAGGCGAGCACCACCCGCTCCCCCGGCCGCGCGCCGCGGGCGGACAGCCCCGCCGCGACCCTCCGCGCACCCAGATGCCAGCTCAGGTAGTCGAGTGTGCCCACCCCGTCGACGGTGAACGCCGGCGCCGCCGGGTGGGCGGCCGCCCTCCGGGCGAGGACGTCATGCAGTAACCCGGGCAACAGTGGTCCCTCCCCGCGCATGGCGTACCGGGCGATCGTCTCACCATATGCACCACAAGTCGCCATGATCAGACCACTCAATTGGGATAAATGTTCATCATTGACGCTATTACCGCTATTTCTAAGAATCAGCCTCGAAATTCGCACCGATAGGAGGTACGAAATGGGGCACAGCGACCTACCACGTGACAGCTGTGGTGGCGTGCGCCGGTGCGGCGGCAATCTTCTCGTCGCCAACGCCGTGCAGCCGAAAGAATCGGCCGTCCGCCGCAATGTCCGGGCGGTGTCCGAGTTCTGGTCAACGTTCCGGGCATCCCGCAAGATGCTGAACAAGAGCCGGTAACTGTTCCTTGCGATCAGAAACCAGCATGACTGGAGGGGTTTCGGACGCCCTGTCCGAGCCCCTCTACTTGCGGCCGGAGGACGGCGCCCTCGACCGTGATCCACTGCGCCTGGTGACCTCGGCGAAGCGGTTCTCACTGGAGCGACTGGCGCTGCTTCTGGACGGGCTGCCGTTCGAGGCGGAGTTCCCGCCGGAGAGCCCCTGGGAGGGCGTGGTACGGCACCGCCCGCCCCTCGACCTTCCTCCGCTGGGCTCCACCGACGACGCGGCGCTGGGCGAGGAGTTCGCCGCGGCCGTCTCGCGCTGTCTCGGCGACGCGGAGTCCGCCGTGGTCCTGCTGTCCGGCGGCATGGACTCGTGGGCCGTCTTCGCGCACGCCTGGCGCCAGACGCGGCGGGAGGGACGCCGGCTGAGCGCGGTCGTGTGGAACCTGCGCGACCAGTTCGGCAAGGCCACCGCCGCCCTCGTCCACCGCCAGCTCCAGGCCGTGGACATCTCCTGCGACCTGCACGTCCTGCCCGCCGAGTGGCAGGCGCTGCCCGAGCCGCGGTGGTCGCCGCTCGGCCCCCGCCACGACTACTACACGCGCCTGCACCAGGCCACCGTGGATCACGCCGCGGACATCGGGGCGAGCGTCCTGCTCAGCGGCCAGGGCGGCGACGAGGTGCTCGGCGCCTGGAACCACCTGTCCGCCTCGCTGGCGCGCGGGCGCAGGTGGCGCGACCTGCGCAGGTACCTCACGAGCTTCGGCCAGGCCGACTCCCTGGTGGAGGTGGCGGGCGAGGCCGCCGCGATCGCGGCACGACGGCTGCCGCCGCACCTGTCCTTCCAGCTCTACGTGGCGACCGCGCTGCGCGACGTCGTCAACAGCGGGCGCCCATCGGTGCTCACGGACGGCTACCGCGAGTCGGTCAGGGGCTGGACCGAGGGCTGGCTGGCGGACAGGTTCGCGTCGTTCCGGGAGGCGGGCGGCGACTGGACGACGGCCAGCCTGCGTGACTCCATCTTCCCCTGGGCCTACGACGCGCATCCGCTCGGCGCTCCGATCCGGCAGCGCTCGCCGTTCGTGGACGAGCACTTCGTGCGGTACGCCTTCGGGCTGCCGCCGGCCACCCGGTTCCGGGCCGAGGGGCCGTACCCGTACCAGTGGTACAAGGCGCTGCACCTGCGGTTGCTGCCCGCCGCGCTGCGCCCGATGCTGCCGGGCTACAAGCAGAGCTACTCCGACGCCTTCCGGCGCTACGTGCTCGACGTGCTGCCCGAGGAACCGCCGCTGATCGAGGAACTGGGGCTGATCCAGCCCATGGACCGGCTCGACCTGGAACGGGTTCATCCACGGCTGCCCATCGTGGTGCGCAACGTGGACCGGTGGGTGGCGGGCGCGCTGGAAGCCGGCGCCGAGCCGGCCCTCTAGCATGAACGGCCCGGCACGCAGGTGGTTCGGCGCGGAACCGGCCGTCAACCTCGCCCTGTCACCCGACGGCCGGGCGGTGAGCTGGCAGAGCGAGCGGAAGCCTGGCCTGTTCGTCTGGCGCCGGGAACACGGCGTGCGCGCGCTCCGGACCGGCCGCGCCCGGATCGTGGATCACGCCTGGTTGCCCGGGAGCGGCGCGCTGGTCGCGGTCGTGGCCGGCCGTACCGAACGAGTGATCGTCCACGACGAGGCCACCGGACGCACTTCCGACGTCACGCCGGAGGGCCTCGGCCGGATCCACGTCGTGGACCGCGACCAGCCGCGGCGGCGGAGCCTGCTGCTGGGCGGCACCGGCGCGGACGGCCGGGCGGCGTGGCACGTCCTGTCCTCGCCCGGCGGGCAGGCACGTCACGTGCCCGCGCCCGGCCCGGCCGGACGCCTGTTCAGCGACGCCGGTGACCGGCCGTGCGCGGCCACCGCCCGCACCGAGGACGGCTCCCTCCTCGTGTACGCGGCGGAGGCGGACACCTGGCATGAGGTGTGGCGATCCCGGCCACCCGGCTCCCTGGTCACCCACCCCGTCGACGTCACCGCGGACGGGCTGGGCCTCTACCTGTCCGGCCCCTGCCGCGACGGGTTTCTCGGCGTACGCCTGCTGGACCTGCGTACCGGCAAGACGCGGACCGTCCTGGAGGACGGCGAGCACGACCTGGACGTCGTGCTGCATCCGGCGACGCGCGTCCCGCAGCTGGCGCTGGTGTCGGGAGCCCGCCAGGGTCTCCGTGCGCTCGGCCCCGAGCTGGCCGCGGACCTGTCCGACCTCACCTCCCGCCATCCGGGCGAGCTCGACCTCGTGGGCCTGACCAGGGACAACACCGTCTGGCTCGGACGGCTCGACGACGGCGAGTCCGCGCCCAGGCACCTGCTGTGGGATCGCGGCGACGGCACCGCGTACCCCTTCACCCCGGGGCTCCCGAAGTCCGGCCTGATCGCGCGCAGGGCGAAGCGGCGGGCGCTCGCGCCCACCGCCGTCGTGGCCGTTCCCGCCCGCGACGGCCTGGTGCTCGACGGCTACCTGGTCACGCCGTCCGGGGGCGCGCCGCCGTACCCCGGCGTGCTGCTCGTGCACGGCGGCCCGTGGTCGCGCGACGTGTGGGGCCTGTCCGCGCAGGCCCAGTGGCTGGCCGAGCTGGGGTACGCGTCGCTGCGCGTCAACTTCCGCGGCTCGGAGGGGTACGGCACGCGCTTCCTGGACCTCGGCCGTGCCGGCTGGGGCGGCGCGATGCACGACGACCTGGAGGACACACTGCGCTGGGCGGCCGAGGAAGGGCACCTCGACCCGGACCGGGTGGCCATCATGGGACAGTCGTACGGCGGGTACGCGGCGCTCATGGCCGCGACCGCCCGGCCGAAGGCGTTCGCGCTGGCCGTGGCCGTCTGCGCGCCCACCGACCTGGTGGCCTTCCTGCGGCACGTGAAGGGGTCCTCGCACCACGAGCGGGCGCATTTCCTGCACCGCGTGGGCGACCCGGACGACGACGCCGCCCGCCTGCGCGCCCGCTCGCCCCTCACCCACGCCGCCGGCTGTCATACGCCGGTGCTGCTGGTGCACGGCAGGGACGACCCGCTGGTTCCCTTCACCCACGCGACCACCATGGCCGCCGCGCTCGCCGAGCATCGCCGTCCCCACCACTGCCTGGTGCTCTCCGGCGAGGGCCACGGCATCACCAGCCCCGCCAACCGGATCCGGCTCGCCCGGGTGGTTGGCCGCCAGCTCGCGTACCACCTCGCAGGGAGGCCCGCATGACCAGCCCTCAGGACACGCACCTGACACCGGCGCAGGCCGCGGCCGGGGAGCGTCCGTCCTTCCGCTACGTCGCCGCCCCCGACCGGCTCGCGCCGTTCGTGACCCGCCCGGCCTACCGGGAGACCGGCTCGGAACGGGCCGCGAGCCCCTCCACCGGCGCCTACTCCCTGGCCGCGCTGGCCACCTGGTTCACCTGGCCGGCGCTGAGCACCGACCTGTTCCCCGCCGCGCCGTGGACCGGTCTGGAGCGCGTACGGCACGCGCCGCCCCGCCCCCGTGGCCACGCCCGCCCCGGCGAGCTGCGCGACCGGCTCGAAGCCGCGGTCGAGCGGGCGATCGGCGACCGGGAGCACGTGGCGGTCGCCACCTCGGGCGGGCTCGACTCCGCCGCGCTGCTCGCCGTCACCGCCCGGCTCTGCCGGCGTACCGGCCGCCGGCTGCTGACCGTCACCATGGACATTCCG
Organism: Nonomuraea sp. NPDC059023; assembly: GCF_042740095.1. Classification (NCBI taxonomy): domain Bacteria; kingdom Bacillati; phylum Actinomycetota; class Actinomycetes; order Streptosporangiales; family Streptosporangiaceae; genus Nonomuraea; species Nonomuraea sp. NPDC059023. The sequence goes on from NZ_JBHYIO010000033.1 coordinate 140,922, forward strand.
GACGACCGGGGCCGCCGCCCCAAGGTGGTCGTGGACCGGCTGCTGGACTTCCTCGGGCTGCGCTGCCTCCACCTGCGCGTGGACACGGCCCCCCGACGCTGGCCGGAGCCGGACTGGTGCGAGCACGGCCCCCGCTTCGACGGCTTCCCCCGGCTGCACCGCGGGATGGCCGAGCTCGCCGCCGGCGCGGGCGCGCAGATCCTGCTCCACGGCAGCGGCGCCGACCAGCTCCTGGAGGCTCCCGGCTACATGGCCGCGCGGCTGGCCGGCCGGGGCGCCTTCGGCGATCTGGCCGCCTACCTCAAGGACGCCGCGGCCGGCGGCGGGCCACCCCTGCGGGAGCTGACGGCCGTCCTGGCCGGAGGGCTGCACCGGGGGTTCTCCTCCGCCCTCTACTGGCCGACGGCCTGGCCGCAGCGGACCCGCGAACCCGGCTCGGCCCTGCTGACCGAGGAGGTCCACGAGGCGGCCTGCGCCTGGGAACGGGACTACCGGCGGGAGTCGGCGAGGATCGCCGCCGAGGCGGGCATGTCCTGGGCGGAGGCGCTGATGATCCACCGCACCTTCCCGTACGACGTCGTCGTACCGGCCACCGAACTGCCCGAGGCCGCCCCCTTCTACGACCCGGCCTTCGCCGAGTACGCCCTGCACCTGCCGGCGGCCGCCCGCTACTCCTCGGCCTACGAGAACGAATATCTGCGCAGGAAGCACCTGGTCACGGACTTGTTGCCGGACGGGATCGGCTCCGTGCTGCCGCCGTACCGGCAGCGGGGCTCGCGCTCGTACTCCCGGTACTGGCGGCTGACGCGCGTGGAACCTTCACTGGCCGTGGAGCGGGGGCTGCTGCGGCCGGACTGGCGCACGCGGTGCCGGGACACGTTCGAGGTGGCCACGGCCAGCGCGGTGGAGCTGTGGCTGCGCGGCGCGGAGGAGCGTGGGGCACGCGCGGCCGGGATCGGGGCGACGGCGTGACCCGGGCCGTCCCGGGCGTTCCTGGCGTTCCTGGCGTTCCTGGCGTTCCGGTCAGTGCTCCGGGCAGGGTCGACGTGGCCGCGCTGGCGTTGTACCTGTCGCGCCCGTCGCTGGTCCTGGGGGTCTATCCCGGTTCTCCGCGGGAGGAGACCGGCTGGGACGAGCGGCGCCCGGCCGATGCGCGTGAGCTGGGCGGGCGGCTCGTGGAGGCGGTCCGCCGGGCCGTCGGGCCCCACCGGACGGTGGCCGTTCTGCACGACGGGAGCCTGGGCGCGACGGCGTTGCTGGCGGCGGCGGACACGGCCGGGAGGGAGGCGGGGGCCGAGGTGACCGTCGTGGTGGCCGACCATCCCGACCCCCGGGGCGCGAGCGTGGCCGTGCCGGCTCAGCAGGCCGTCGCCCTTCTCGGCGGGCGCCACCGGTTCCTCCTGGCCGAAGCCGACCGGCTGCCCGGCCCCAGGTTCCGGGGGAGCGAGCCGCGCGGCCGTACACCGCGGAAGGAGGGTCGCGACGGGTGGAATCCCGTCGCGCCCGATCTCGCGCGGACCCCGCTGGTACGGGCGGCCGAGGCCAGGGCGGCGCGGCTCGGGGCGACGGTGGTCCTCACCCCGGACGGCGGCGAAGAGCTCCTGCAAGCCGGCCCCTCCGGCTTGCGGGATGTGCGGGCGGCCGGCCGCGGGCTGGCCGACCGGTGGCAGGCGGAGGGTGTCGCCGCGGCGCTCGCGGACGCCGCCGCCGTGCTGGGACGGGGCCCGGCGGCCCGGCGGCTGCGTGCCCGCCTCCATCTGGCGCAGGCGCCGTTCGCGCGGGTGCTGGGCGGGCCGCCGCGCGTGCTGGCGCCGGAACTGCGCGCCCACGTGGAGGCCTGGACGGCCGGGTGGGTCAGCCGGCTGGCCGAAGAGCTGGCCGGCGAGCGTGACCCGGTCCGCGCGTACGTGCGGGCCCGCATGGCGCGCTTCGCCGGCCCGTACCCGGCCGCGGTGGCCGCCGCGGCGCCGGTTCCGCGCGCGGCGCCGTTCCTCGATCCCGGCTTCTCCTCGTGGGCGCTGCGGCTGCCCCAGAGCGCCCGCTACGACGTCCGCGAGCCGACGCCCCACCTGCGACGCAACAGGTTGCTGACCTCGCTCGTCCCGCGGGCAGCCCACGACGCGCTCCCCACTGCGCCCCCTCCCCCGGCCACCGGCGCGATCCCCGGCGCGGCCGGCGAGTATCCGCTGTGCAGCGGGCTCGGGCTGCTGGCTCCGGGAGCGGACGTGCCGGCGGAGGTCATGACCAGGCTGACGGTCCTGGAGGAGTGGCTGTCGGGGGCCGAGCGGGTCAGCCCAGACCGAAACGGCGGTTGAACGCCTCGCCGAACGGGCTCACGAAGCGGCGCCGTACGGCTCCGCCCAGGGCGGACCGCAGCCGCATGCCGGGCGCGGGCCGGGTGCGCCCGGTGGTGGGCTGCCAGAAGAACGTCACCGACGATGTCGTGCCCGGCCCTTCGACGAGGTGCCCCCAATAAAGCGGGATGTAAAGCGCCTCACCCGCCCGTACGGTGCACCGCAGCGGCGAGCCCGGCCCCTCCGACACGGCGGAGAAGTCGATCCGGCTGAAGTTGAACCGGTAGGAGTACCACGGATGGAAGTTCAGGAACCGATGGTCCTCCGGCGGATACAGCAGCACGTCCTTGGCCCCGCTCACCTGGCACAGCAGGGCCTGTTCGCTGCTGTGGTAGTGCAGCGCGGTCACCGTGTCGCGGCCCAGGAAGAACGCCAGCCCCAGCTCCGGCGCCCCGTTCAGGCAGCCGGGAACCGACAGGTCCTCCGCCAGCTCCGGCAGCAGGTCCAGCAGCGGCGCCTGGGCGAGGTAGCAGCGCTCCGCCTCCCCGGGTGAGGTGAGGATGTCGAGGTATCGGTCCATGCGCAGATAGGAGTGCACCCAGCTGCCGTAGTAGGACCCGGACGGGTAGAACTCGACGGGCACCCGCGTCGCTCCGACCCGCTCGCGGAAGTAGCCGGGGTTCCAGCGGTCCAGGGCCGGCCAGCCGTCCAGGGCGCCTTCGAGGAGGACCGGCCGGCGGGCCCGTTCGAGTTCTCGCACGTCACCGATGTCCGCGGCCCGGCGCCGGGGCACCTCGGCCGCGCGGATCGTCCTCCCGGCGGGCAAGCCGTTCCCCCGCCTCTCGCTGTCACCGTTCACTGCCCCGGACTCCTTTCGCCTGTCACCGTGGGCCGCTCCCGACGGCGGGTGCCCGTCGCCCACGACGAGCTCCCCCCAGTTCTCCGTCTGCTCGAACGGCCACGCCGGCGTCGGGGGCGGGCCGGCTCCCGTCTCCAGCCACCGTCCCATCTCGGCCAGCAGCCGCTCGGCGTCGAGCCTCTTCTGGTCCAGCGCGCCCCCGGGCAGCCACGCGCGCAGCCGGTCAAGGCGCGCGGCGGCCTCGGATCCGGCCGCCTCGGTTTCTGCGGCGAGGAGCGCCGGCCAGTCCCGGTCGGGGTAGTACATGTCCTTCGCGCGTGCGGTCAGCGCCGCGGCGGCGTCCGCGTCGATGATCTCCTCCCGTACGGCCGCCGCCAGCGTCGCCCTGATGTTGACCATGGGTTCGGACATCGGGCGGTATCCACCCTGCGCCGGGGCGTGCAGCACCGCCACCTCGTCGTCGTCGGTCAGCAGGCCCAGGCGGTACTGCTCCGCCACCTCGCCCACCGGGATCATGCCGAACGCGGCCAGCTCGGCGGCCCGGAGCGCGCCCATGCTGGCCGCGCCGTACACCCTGATGCCGAGTGAGAGGGCGTAGAGGATCTCCTTGTGCCAGACGGCGGGGACGCGCTCGAAGTACCCGTCCACGATCCCGATGGCGGACGGGCGCTCGCGGGCCGCGCGGTAGACGCTGCCGAGCTCGGCGGGCGGGCGGTAGTCGGCGGGCAGGATGCGCGCGGCCTCCTCGACCGGCAGCGTGGGCCCCAGGAACACCACCGGCGGACGCCGCTCCGCGGCCCTCACTCTTCCCATGGCCGCCACCGCAGTCCGGGCACGACCGCCTTGACCACCGGCACGCCCAGATCGCCGATCGTCAGATCGACCACCACGGCCGAGGTCGCTCCGGTGGCCGCCAGCCTGGCCACCAGCCAGTCCAGGTCTTCGTTGGTGGTCGGGTGGTCGACGTCGGGCGCCTCGGCGTAGTCGCGCGCGGGCCGGTCGCCGGTCGCGTCGCCGACGGCGCGCCGCTGGTCGGGGTCGAAGTACCAGGTCTGCCGCTCGCGGCCGATGTCGTCGCGCGACCCCACGATCACCGTCGCCCTGGCCTGCGCCGCCTCGGTGAGGGCGCGCGACAGCGCGATGGCCCGGCGCGGATGGCAGCCGGAGCCCTGCGTCTGGGGCAGCGGGTGGTACCAGGGCGTGTCGGTCTCCACGGCCAGGCAGTTGAAGACGGGCGCCCCGATCTCCGAGGTCAGGTCCCAGATCAGCACGTCGATCCCGGCCCGGCGGAAACGTCCGAGCAGAGCCTGGCAGCCGCTGTCGGTGATCGACTCCGGCCGCACCATCCGCCGGGCGGCGAACATGTCGCCATCGTCCTGCGCGGCGACGATGGCGTCACGTTCGGCGAGCTCGCACAGGGCGTGGACGGCGGCCTCGATGAGGCTGTTGCCGGAGGCCAGGCCGTTGGAGCCGTTCTGCACGGAGTGGTCGCCCGGCGCGATCGGCACCCGCCAGTCGCAGTGCACCGCCTCGTACGGCACCCAGACCGGCTCCCGGCTCATCAGGTCCCAGCCGTGGACCCAGCGCATCGCGCGGTCCGGGGCGTACCCGCTGCAGGGGCAGCGGACGAGGGTCATCGGGTCGAGTACGGCCTCGCCGCGGGCGGCCAGCGCGCGGAAGCTGTCGTAGCGGAGCGGGAGGTGGTGGGTCTCGGCGTGCCACAGTTCGAGCGACTCCATGATCGCGGAGACCTTCGCGGCCTCGGCCGTGACGCCCTTGCCCTGCGAGACGGTCAAGCTCCGCGAGGCGGGGCGGATCGCGCACCAGACCGGGATCCCGATCCGGTCCATTCCGGTCACGTTCGCGACGCGGGTGATTCCGGCGACGGCCATGGCGGGCGACACCCGTTCGAGGGTCGTGGCCGGGCTCACCGCTCGATCCGTGCCGTCGCGGTACTCCTTGCGGATCGGCCGCGCCCATTCGGCGGCCCAGCGGCCGGATAATTCCCTGACATAGGAATGAGAAATGAGTTTTCCCCCTATTGCCGCATCCCGGTGGACGGTGTTGTGCGCGCGATCTTTGATCTATGCTGCCGACCGATAACCAAAGAGACAAGTGTGCGATTGGGGATATGAGTGCCCACGCGGACGTTTCATGACATTCCCCCGTCAAATGACGGCAGGTTCGAGGGTCGTCCGAGTGACGTGGCCGTGCTGGGCATACCCGTCGACTCCGGCACCGGCGGACGGCCGGGCGCGCGCTTCGGCCCCGCGGCCATCCGCGACGCGTCCACGCTCATCTCCGGCAATCTCTACCACGTCGGCCTGGAGACCGAGATCTTCGAGCACCTGCGGATCGTCGACGTGGGCGACGTGCCCGTCACCCCCGGCCAGCACGACCGCAACCTGGACGCCGCGGAGAAGTGGGTGCGGGAGCTCATGTCCGTGACGGAGCAGGTGGTGGTGCTCGGCGGCGACCACTCGGTACTGCTGCCGGTCCTGCGGGCCGTGGCCGCCAAGCACGGCCCGGTGAGCTTCGTGCACTGGGACGCGCACGCCGACACCTGGGACGGCGGCCCGGAACGCCTGCTCACCCACGCCACGGCGGTCCGGCGCGTCATCGAGGAAGGCCTGACCAACCAGGTGTTCCAGATCGGGCTGCGCGGCTACGGCCCGTCCAGGGAGACCTTCGCCTGGGCCGGGGAGAACGGCGTCGAGCACTGGACCATGATGGACGTGGAGGAGACCGGGCTCACGGACATCATCCAGCAGGTGATCTCCACCATCACCGGCAAGGTCTACATCTCCATCGACATCGACGTGCTCGACCCCTCGTACGCGCCCGGCACCGGCACCCCCGAGCCCGGCGGCCTGACCAGCAGGGAACTGCTCGCCGGCATCCGCGACCTGGTGCTCAACACCGACGTCGCCGGCATGGACGTCGTGGAGGTCGCGCCGCCGTACGACCACGCCGACGTCACCGCGCTGGTGGCCAACCGCTGCGTGCTGGAGTTCCTGGCCGGTACGGCCCGCCGCCGGGCCGCCGGCTAGCCGGACCGGTCGGCGTACTCGGCGCACAACCGCGCGTAACTGCCGCCGAGGGAGAGCAGTTCCTCGTGGGAGCCGTGCTCGACCAGGACCCCGTCATCCAGCACGAGCACGCGGTCCGCGGTCTGCGCCGTCTCCAGCCGATGGGTGATCAGCAGGACGGTCCGCCTGCCGCGCTCGGCGCGCAGCCGCTGGATCAGGGCGGCCTCGGCCTGGACGTCGAGCGCCGCGGTGGGCTCGTCCAGCACCCAGACGGGCGCGTCGCGGTAGAGGACCCGCGCCAGTGCCAGGCGTTGCCACTGGCCGCCGGACAGGTCGCGGGCGCCGGGGAACATCCGGCCGACCAGGTTGTCGGCTCCGTGCGGCAGCCGCGCGACGAGCCCGTCCAGGCCGCCGGCCCGCAGCGCGAAGTCGAGCCGGTCCTGGTCGAGTGGCCGGTCCGCCCGTCCGAGACGGACCGATTCGGCCACCGTGAACTCGTAGCGCCCGTACTCCTGGTAGAGCACGCCGATCAGCTCCCGCAGCCGGTCCTGGTCGAGCTCCGCCAGGTCCGCCCCGTCGATCAGGATGCGCCCGCTGACGGGGCCGAGCAGCCCGAGCAGGAGCTTGACGAGCGTGGACTTGCCCGCCCCGTTGCGTCCCACCAGCACCGTGAACTCACCGGGCCGGAGCGTGAACGACACCTCGCGCACCACCGGCGGCCCGCCCGCGTAGGCGTACCCGACGCCCTGGAACTCGACCGCCGGCACGTGCTCCACGACCGCGGGCGCGGCCTCGGACGGCCGATCAGCGGGCAGGGCCGGGCCGTACGCCAGCGCGACGAAATCGGTGAGGTAGGCGGCGTGCTCCTCGATGTCGACCGCGATGGTGAACAGGTCCACCGTGCTGGCCACGAGGGTGTTGAAGGCGGTGAAGACCAGGAACAGCTCGGCCACCGTCAGCGCCCCAGACCGCGCCTGACCGGCGGCGAGGTAGTAGGCCACGACCAGGCAGACGGCGCTCAGCACCCCCGCGACCAGCCCGCGCGCCACGCTGTGGCGGCTGGCCGCGACGACGGCCCGCAGCGCGCGCCGGCTGACGTCGTCGTGCATCCGCGTGAACGGCGCGGCCAGCCCGTAGCTGCGCACGTCCTTGGCCAGGTCGTAGCGGACGAGCAACTCGGTGAGGTAGTCGCGGCGGCGCTCCAGTTCGGTGGTGCCCCGGCGCGCGAGATAGATGGCCCTGGCCTCAAGCCGCCGCTGCACCAAAAGCGGCACGCCCGCCAGCAGGGCCAGGCCGATGAGCCGGACGTCCAGGACGGCCAGCACGCCCACCATGCCGGCCAGCGAGACGATCTGGCCGCAGAACTCGATGAGGATCCCGGCGATGGCGGCCGGTCGCCAGGTCACTCCGTCATGTGCCCGCGCGACCGCGTCGTACCAGGCGGGATCGTCGAAGCGCTCCAGCGGCGCGAAGCCCGTGACCCGCAGCAGACGTTGCTCGGCGGTGATGCCGACCAGCTCGGTCAGCTCCTCACGGCGCACGGACATCAGGGCGCCGAGCGCCACCCGCGCGGCGGTCAGCCCGCCGAGCACCAGGATCCACGTCGTCGCCCGGCCGTCCTGGCCCTGCGAGAACGCCTCGACGATCTCGCGCACGATGAGCAGGAGAGCCGCGGGCAACGTGGACACGACCGTGGACAGCAGCAGAACGAGGACCAGGAGCCTGGGTGAGGCCTCGAAGCAGAGCCGGATCGCCACCCTGGCCGCGCCGGCCCCGCCCTCTTTCCCGGGCCGGCGGGTCGACGTCACCTCCGACCGGACTCCACGTCGAGCAACCGGGAGGCCGGGTGCGGAAGGAGTTCGTGCCAGCTCTCCTGCCGGTCGGGCAGCAGGAACTCCACCTGCCGGACCCGCAGCGGCACCCGCAGCCAGCGCCGCTGGTCCCAGCCGGTCGCCAGTTCCTCCCAGCCCGGCACGCGCGGGTAGTGGTGCGGGCGCAGCGAGGCGAGGCAGACCGCCTCGCGCGCGGACTGGTAGCGGTACTCCACGGCACCGCGCAGGTACGGCGAGCGGTTCTCGTCCACCGCCCGGGTCGCCAGCGCGTGCATCACGACCACGTCACCGGGCCCCAGGTCGGGGGCCCGCCACCAGTCACCCTCGCCCGGCCCGACCTCGGCTTCGACCCCTCCGGTGTCCAGCACGGTCAGCGGCCGCACCCCGGGCACGGTGCGCTCCCTCAGCACGCGCAGCGTGCCACCGTCGGCCGGGAACGGGGTGAACGGCACCCAGGCGGTCAGCACGTCCGGGGTGCCCTGGACATAGGTGTGCTCCTGGTGCGGCGGCACCCAGAAGCCGGGATGCACGAGGCTGACCTGGCGCCGCGTGTGGTTCAGCAAATGCTTGCCGAGGATGGCCCGCATCACCCCGACGACCTCCGGCGCGTGCGCGAGTTCGTGCATCAGCTCGACCCGCTGCAGGTCCTGGTACATGCGCCACCAGCGGGGGCTGCCGTCGCGGCGGTTGGCCGCCGGGCGCGGCTCGGTGTCGTCGCCGTCCTCGGCCAGCCACTCGTGGCGGTAGAGCACCCCGGTGAACCGGGCGCGCAGCTCGGCCAGCCGCGTCCGCGGCAGGAGGCCCCTGAACAGGAGCATGCCGTGCTCCCGCAGGCGCCGCCGCAGCGCGCCGGGATCGCCGACGATCGGGGTGGAGTCCTCGGCGACCCCCGGGACGCCGGCG
>NZ_JBHYIO010000034.1:0-149320 GCF_042740095.1 Nonomuraea sp. NPDC059023
GCGCCGTTGGGGCCGAGGAAGCCGTGCACTTCGCCTTCGCGCACGCTCATGTCCAGGCTGTCCAGCGCGCGGGTGCGGCCGTAGTTCTTGATCAGTGACCGGATCTGGATCGCATCAGTCATCAGGGTGCTCCTTGGCGTGGTGGTCGGCGATGGCCTGGCGGACCTGGCCGCCCTGTCCGGAGGTGATCCACTGGCCCAGGTGCGCGTAGACGTCGATCATGGCCATGCCGAGCCTGGCGAGGTTGGCCCGGTGTAGCGCGTCGATGCCGAATCGCCGGGTCAGGTGCTGGTGGAGCACGATCGTGCTGAGGTGCATCGCCGCCATCACGGCGGCGCGGTTGGCGGGCCGAGTACCTCCGGAGTCCAGAGACGGCCGCGTCGTGCACCGGCGCCGATCCGGCGGTTGGGGTGATCATGCGGATCAGCGTGGTCCTGCCGGCGCCGTTGAGTCCGAGCAGGGCGTAGATCTGGCCCGCTTGCAGGCTCAGAAGGACGTCGCTGTAGCGTCTGGTCAGGTCGGACGCTTCAAGGACCGGGGCCTCCGCACTGTCCATCAGGCGCTTCTTCGCCGCTGGGCGATGAGCATGAACAGCGCCCAGGCCAGCAGCCCGTCCTGCAGGACGCTCATGCCTCCGTTGCGGTGTTCGCGCGGCGCAAGCGGACGCCGACGGCGATGATCCAGGCGAAGCCGACCAGCAAGGCGGCGTGTTCGAGCAGCCCGGCGGGTGCGGGCCGGAGCAAGCCGGAGGCGTCCAGGCGGAAGGCGATCCCGGCGGCGATGGCGAAGGCGATGACCAGTGCCCCCGACCAGCGCGAGTAGAGCGCCCATCCCCGGCTACCCATGTCCGGGCTTCGCGCCAGCACGAACGGCGCGGCGGCCAGCGCGGCGAACAGCACCAGTCCGGCCAGCCCGTGGAGGCGGCCCGCGGTGGTGACCGCCGCGGGCTGGCCGGGCGGATAGCCGAGGGCGGGATCGGTGGGCACGATCCCGGCAACGACCATCGCCAGACTGGCGGCCACCAGAAGGAGCGGCGCCCAGACAGCGGCCCGGCCGCCGGGCAGGGCACGACGCAATCCGGCGGCGAAGGCGAGCAGCAGGAGCCCGCCGATCACGAAGTTGACGGTTTGCAGCCAGCCGCGCTCTCCGGTGCCGAGCTGGCTGGCGCCGTGGTGCCAGAGGCTGTAGCCGGGCCGGGTGGCGCCGTCGAGCAGCAGCAGGGCCGGGACGAGGACGCCGGAGGCGATGCCGCAGGCGAGCAGGGTGGTGGTCGGGCGCATGGGGGGAGCCTCCTAGCTCCACGATCGGAAGATCGTGGGCCGACCAGGCTTCCCGGCTCACCGACGGTCGCAACCCCTTGCCGGGGTGCGCTCCTACAGTCGCCTGGAATGTAGCACCTGGCCGCCTGCCCGGCCAGGTGCTACATGTCGCTCAGCCCTTGATGAAGCGGCGGATCATGTACCGGCGCACCGGCGGCAGGGAGGCCAGCCGCAGCGGTAGCTGGCTCAGCCACAACACCAGGGGGTTGGCGGGGGCGTAGACGCCTTTGACGCGGCGGCCGAGCTTCTGCTTGCGCTCGGCCTCGGGCCGGATGGCGGCCTCCCAGGCGGCGAGGGCGGCGAGGATGTCGCCGGGGTGGGCCTCGAGTTCGATGCCGAGGCGGTCGGCGCCGCCGACGGCCAGCGCGGAGCCGTACCCGGCGAAAAGGGTGACGCACCAGGCGGCGTCGCCGAGCAGGACCACGCGGCCTTTGCTCCAGGACGGTGCGACGACCTGGCTGATGGTGTCGAAGTAGACCGAGTCGGCCCGCTGAAGTCCGGCCAGGGCTTCGGGGATGACCCAGCCGAGGTCGCCGTAGACGCGCTGCAGTTCGGTGGCGACGTCCTCACCTGGCCTGGCGTGGTCGGAGCGGTAGCCGAAGAAGGCGACGTTGCGGCCGTCGGGGATACTGATGACCGCGGCGGTGCGCCCGCCGGACGACAGGGTGCCGGCGGCCCCGGTGGCGATGCTGGCAGGGCGTTCGTCGAGCATGAAGACGGCGACCTTGTGCTCCAGGTCGAGCAGGAAGTCCTTCTCCGGGCCGAAGGCCAGGGCGCGGGTGGCCGAGTGCAGGCCGTCGGCGCCGATCAGCAGGTCGGCCTCCTCGATGCTGCCGTCGGTCAAGCTCACGCGGACGTCGCGGCTGTCCTGGTCGATGGCGGTGAGGGTGGTGCCGAAGCGGATCTCGGTGTGGCCCTCGACCTTCTCGTACAGGACGGCTTCGAGATCGCCGCGCAGGATGGTGATCGAGCGCGGCCCGGTGGTTGCGGCGATGGTGGCGCGGTCGAGGGAGAAGCGGCGCTGGCCGTTCGGCTTGTGGTAGACGAGTTCGTCGGTGATGAAGCCTTTCTTGAGCAGGTCGGGCAGGATGCCCATGTGTTCGGCGGCGTCGTAGCCGATGCCGCCGAAGGTGACGGCGTAGCCGCCGCCGCGGCGCTGCGGGGCGCGTTCGACGATGAGGGTGTCCCAGCCGATCTGGTGCAGGCGCAGGGCGGTGGCCAGGCCGGCGATGCCGGCTCCGATGATGATGGCGCGCATGATGAGGTGGTGCTCCTTTAGAGCTGGTCGAGCAGCCGCTGTTCGGCGGCGGCGTCCAGCCACGTGTCGGGGGAGGGCGCGTCCGCGCGGGGTGCCGGGTCGCCTTCGGCCTGCAGCCAGGCCCAGGTGTCGGCGAGGGTTTCGCGTAGCGGGCGGGTGGTGAGGCCTTCGGCCAGGGCGGCGCTGACGTCGGCGTCGTGCATGCCGCTCGGCGCAGTACCGTCGGGCAGGCGCAGGCCGAGCTCCATGCCGAGCGGCAGGCCGTGGCGCATGAGCAGGTCCGGCTCGGTCCACACCAAGTCGGTGTCGAAGCCGGTGACCTCCAACGCTGTGGTGAGCAGCTCGCCGAGGGTGATCGCGCCGGGCGGGCCGGTCACGGTGAAGGCTCCGCTCAGGCCGCGATCGGCCGACCGGAGCATCCAGTCGGCGAGATCCCGGACGTCGAGGTACTGCAGCGGCGCCTCGGCCGGGGCCGGGGCGAGGATCATGCCGGCGCGCGCCAGCAGCGCCCGCTCGCCGAAGGACTCCAGCACGGCCAGCTCACCACCGCGTTTGGCGGCGGCGTAGTCGAGGCTGTCGTCACTTTCCGGGTCGGCATCGACCAGCGGGGCGCTCTCGTCGGCGCCCGGCGGCCAGGGCCAGCGGTGCGCGCCGCGGCTGGAGACGTAGCCGTAGTGTCCAGCCCGCCCGGCCAGCAGCCGGGCGCTGTCGCGGACCACGCGCGGCGCCCACGCCCAGGTGTCGATCACTGCGTCCCATTCCCCGTCGCCCAGGGCTCGCCGTACCGACTCGAGGTCGGTACGGTCGGCGATCAGCGCCCGCACGCCCTGAGCGGGATCCCGGCTGAGTCCGCGGTTGAGCGTGCTCACCTCGTCGCCGCGCTCCAGCGCGGCCTCGACGATGGCGCGGCCGACGTGATGGGTACCGCCGAGGACGATGAGTTTCACGACGCTCCTGAAGTAAGCGGCAGCCAGAGAGCTGACGGGTTGTTGTGGTCATGGAAGATCTCGTGCTCCGAAGAGCGCAGGTTCGTCCCGGTCGCGAGCGGTTCGCCGGTGCTGGGGTTGCGGCCGAAGCATGGGTGGGCGCCGCTGGAGACCTGCAGCCGGATGCACCTGGTAGCCGCGCTCGGCCAGCAGCGCCGGCAGCCGGTCCAGGACGTTGCCTCTCCCGTACGGGCTGCGCAGCAGTACCAGCGGCGGCCGGCGCTGACCGGCCGGGTAGTAGTGCGTGGCCAGCAGCCGCACACCGTCGGCGGCCGGGATCTCCACGTCGCGGCGCACAGGGGCGGGGCGCACGCCGTACAAACGGCTGAGCAGGGTCATGGCCGGATCTGCTTCCTGTCGGCTCTGATGAGAGGGCACATCGCCGACCAGGCTTCCCGGCACACCATCGAACCTCTCGCGGGAGGCCGATGAGCGAACTATACCGAATTTTCGGAAATTACTGAACGGTCGGCGTGTTCGATGCTCTGCCGTTCATGCAGGCGCACGAGACCGAGCTCCAGGCCGCCGCCACCGAGGAGGGCGATCGCGCCCATCGGCGGCTGGGCCAGATGCACGCCTTCTACAACTTCCTGCTCGGCGAACTCCCCGCCCTGCTGGACCGCCGGCATCGGCAGCGCCGCTGATGCCTGAGGTTCAGGCAAGCGTTCCGCCTGGGGTGAGGAATTCACCGATCTTGGTGGCGATGCGGGGATAGTCGGGGCCGAACCAGATCATGTGGCTGTCGGCCCGGCTTTCGACCAGTTCGGCGTTCGGCAGGACCGACGCCAAGGACTCGGCATGGGCGAAAGCCACCGACCGGTCGTGGCGGGTGGCGATCACCAGCACGGGCTGGTGGACCTGTGCGGCGCAGTCGGGCACGGGGAGCATGTCGGCGACGAAACCGCTGCCCGAGCGCATCCTGGTGAACAACCCCGCCAGCGTGGCGCGCTCCGCAGGGGACAGGCCCGCCAGGACCTGGCGCGCGGGCAGCGCTGACAGCTCACGCAGCAGCAGGCGCAGCGCCAGGGACGGGGCCAGGCGGATCAGTGAGCGCATGACCGCCCAGGTGCCGGCCTCCACTCTGGCGTGGAACACCACCCGGCCGCCCAGCCGTATCAGCCGGTCGGGCCAGGGCAGGAAGGCGACCGCGCTTTGCAGGATGACCCGCTCGACCAGGTGCGGGTGCAGGGCGGCGAGCATCAGGGCGGTCCGCCCGCCGGCCGAGATGCCCACGACCGCGGCCAGTCGCTCGATGCCCAGACTCCGGCACAGCTCGGCGATGGCGCCGGCGAACCCGACCGGCGTCGTGCCCGTGCTCAGCGGCGTACGGCCGTAGCCGGGGCGCGAGGGCGCCAGCACCGTGAACCCGGCGTCGGTGAACACCTCCTCACCCAGCGCCAGCCCCGCCCGCAGGTGACCGCCGTGCAACACCAGGACCGTCTGGCTGCCCCGGCCTTCCAGCGGGCCCTCCAGCCGGTATTCCACCGGCCCGGCCGGCGTGCGCGCGAGGGTGGTGGCGCGCTCGGGAAAGCCTGCGCGAGAAGCGGTCACCATGGCACCTCCTTGATGGAAAGCCGATCATGAGCTGGGCCGGCGGGGGTCTACCGTCGATCACGCCCGCGGTAGACCATGGCGCACACGAGCAGCAGGACGATCAGCCCGAGTCGAGCTACCAGGTCGCTCATAGATACCGCAGCCACAGGTAGGGGGTGACCAGGGCCACGGTGACCACGGCGACGATCAGGCCGTATCGGGTGAAGGTCCAGAAGCTGATCGGGGTGCCGTTGCGGGCGGCGATGCCGATGACGACGACGTTGGCGGCGGCGCCGACGGCCGTGGCGTTGCCGCCCAGATCGGCGCCGAAGGCCAGCGCCCACCACAGCACCTGAGCGCCGTCGTTGCCGCCCGAGGCTTGGACGAGCTCGGCCACGATCGGGCTCATGGTCGCCACATAGGGGATGTTGTCCACGATCGCCGACAGGCCGGCTGAGGCCCACAGCAACACCATCGTTGCCAGCCCGAGCTGGCCGGCGGTGGCATCGACGGCCAGGCGGGAGACCTGGCCGATCACACCGGTCTCGACCAGCGCGCCGACCATGACGAACAGGCCCATGAAGAACACCAGGGTGGGCCACTCCACCTCGGCGATGGCCTGCTCCGTGGTCACCTTGGTGGCCGCCACCAGCAGACCGGCGCCCAAGATCGCCACCACCGACGGCTCGTAGTGCAGCACCGGATGCAGCACGAACGCCGCCATCACCAGGCCCAGCACGGCGAGGCTCTGCCACAGCAGAGCGCGGTCGGCGATCGCCTCCCGCTCGTTCAGCCGCATGATCTCGGCGGCGCGTTTCGGGTCGTAGACGAACACCTGGCGGAACAAGATCCGGCACAGGGCGACGAACACCACCATCAGCACGATGACCATCGGCGCCATGTGGAGGAGGAAGTCGTTGAACGACAATCCGCCGCGACTGGCGATGATGATGTTCGGCGGATCGCCGACCAGGGTGGCGGCGCCGCCGATGTTGGAGGCCATCGCCTCGGCGATCAGGTACGGCACCACCGGCAGCGCCAGCCGCTGGCACACCAGGAAGGTGACCGGCGCGATCAGCAGCACCGTGGTGACGTTGTCCAGCAGCGCCGAGGCCGAGGCGGTGATGACCACCAGCAGCACCATCAGCCGGTACGGCCGGCCGCGCGCCCGTTTGGCCGCCCAGATCGCCAGATACTCGAACACGCCGGTCTGCTTGAGCACGCCGACGATCACCATCATGCCCAGCAGCAGGAAGATGACGTTCCAGTCGATGCCGCTCTGCTCGGAGAAGAACGCCGCACCGGCGTCGCTGGCGTGGATGAGCAGCATCAGGCCGGCGCCGCCGAGCGCGGCGGCGACCCGGTGGATGCGTTCGGTGGCGATCAGCGCGTAGGCGCCGAGAAAGACCGCCACCGACAGCCAGGCCAGTGCGGTCACTGGGCCAGCAGCCCGTCCATGAGCGCCTGCAGGGTGACCGCGCCCAGCAGCCGGTCCCCGTCCACGATCGCGACCAGCGGGCTGTGCGTGCGGGCCATCAGCGCGGCCAGCTCCAGCGCGGTGGCCTGCGAGTCGGTGACCGGCAGCTCGCGGGCCCGGGTGGGGAGCGCCTCGCGTACGGTCCGGCCGGTCATGGAGGTGAGCAGAGCGTCGGCGTGCGCTTCGTCCACCACCCGCGCCAAAGCTGGATCGTCTTGGCAGTAGCCGGGGACCGCCAGGCGCAGCACCTGGGTGCCGGGCAGGATGCTGGCCGGCAGGCCGGAGTCATCCACGACGATCAGGCCGGGCAGATCTTGGTCGGCCAGCAGCCGGGCGGCGTCGATCACCGCGGTGTCCAGGGTGACCGTGGGGAAGTCGGCGAGCAGGTCGCGAGCGCGCACGGCGGGCGCCTTTCCGGGGATAGACGGAAGAAATTGCCGACCAGACTTCCCGGCACACCTGTTGGAAACCTATCAACGACCGTCAAGATCGGCCAGAGCGCCATGCCCTGGTCGCTCAGCGGGCCCGCGTTACCGAACCCGACCCGCTGGCTCTGGTTGCCGCCCATCAGGCGATGGCCCGGGGCTGGTTTGCGGGTGGGATGTTCTTCTGCGATCTGCACGGCTACACCCCGGGAGCGAGCGAGCTGGTGGAGGCGTCCGCGGCGGGCTTTCGTCTGCTGGGTACGGCTTCCGCCCGGAAGAACACAACCCATAACGACGGGTGCCCGTCAAACCTAGGCTGGTGACCATGAGCCGCCTGGACTTCGATTTCGAGTACGCCAACGGCATTACTTCTGCCCGGCTGATCGCCGAATTCGGGCAGGGTGTCATCGAACGCCACTGGCCTGGTCTCTACGAGCTCGAATATCCCAGCGACGAGCGACACAACCCCTTCTTCCGCTATGGCGTGAACAACAACAACCAGGAAGAAGTGGCGGTCTACCTCGGGCTGGCCTGGGCGTTCACGGCAGGACGGCATCGTTTCGCCGTCCCGACCTGGGCGCGCGACGAGGTGATCCATTATGAGGGGCGGCAGGACTACGACCTCATCGGCTGGGAGTACGGAATCGACTCCGAACGGACGGACTGGCCCGCCCGCGACCGTGGGTTCGTTGTCCCCCGCAATATGCTGCCCATTCGACCGGCTCCCAGCGATTGGCAGCGCGCGCATCAGCGGGAGGCCGGTCTGTTCCCCGTCCGGGATTTGCGTGAGCTGACAGCCTTGACCACCGTCACGCTGGCCGACGCCTACGGCAGCGTGAACCTCTTCGGCCTCACCGACCTCGACCGCAAGACCCGGCTTATCGATTCACTACGCGGACAGCGGCCACCTGAAATGGGGATCCTGCTCGCCCCGGGAGACGTTTTCGTCGACATCACCATCGGCTGCGATCTGGGAACCTACGACTCGATCCTCGTCGCCGCCGGCGGCGACCACCGACACGAGTGGGAAGCGATCATCGCCGAATATCGGCGACGTATCCACGCCTACGAAAGCGCCATCGACTCCTTCCACACCTTCGACGACCTCTTCTCGGCGTTGTCCTCACTCCAACTGTCACCGCCCGTCCCGAACGCGTGCGGGGAGTCACCGAAGAGGTGATGGTTACACGAGCGGGACGTCCTGGCTGATTCGACGTCGTGGTCGGATTTATCTATCGGTCACAGGTTGTCCATCCCCCGTCGTTACGGTCTGCCGGTCAGTGTCCGATCGAGGGAGATGATCCATGACCATCACCAGCAAACTCGCAGCCGCCGTCGTGGTGGCGGGCTCGGTGCTCGTGGCGGCGCCGCCGGCTTCGGCCGCCGCCGACTACGACAAGTACCCGTGCCAGGAGGGCCGTGCGCGTTCGCCGTTCATGCCGGTCAACCCCGCTGCCAACCAGTGGAACCCCAACGGCAAGCACGGCAAGGGCGGGGGCGGCTCCAACGGAGCGATGACCGCCGGAGAGGCGATCGGCGGTCTCATCTCCATGATCGTCGATGAGACCAGGATGGACGGCCGGCGCGAGAAGTTCACCGAGGAAGCCCTCACCGCCGCGGACAAGGCCTCCAGCGGCCGGTGGAACATCGCCGTCCTCTACCAGGGCCTCAGCTACGACGGCAAAACCATCGCACCCAGCCTGGGCAACGGCAGCTCCTACTTCAAGAAGCACGACTGGGGCGGCAGCCTCGTCCAGAACGAACCGGCGGCCAAGCTGATGCTGTGCCACTGGGGGCTCGGCGCCACCAACCCCGAGACCCGCAAGAAGGTCGCTCCTGCCCATGTCTACTCCGTCTACATCTTCGACACCGCCGAGACGCTCGTGAACCCCGGCGACGGCGGCTTCATCAACTGGCGGTTCAAGGGCTGGTTCAACCGTGAGGGCAGCACCGTCCGCTTCGACAAGGCCCCTGGCTATCCCGAAAAGCAGAACCTGGATCCCCTCGACACCCGTCCCGGCCGCCAGATGTAGGTGAGGCCGGCTTGAGACGCCGGCGTTGTGCCCCGGCCCACCCGCGGCCGAGCGGTACCGCTCGTGGTGGTACCGCCGGGTGCGTGTCAGGGATCGGGCGCGTGTCCAGGCCGAAGCTCAGGTGGGAATTCGGCCACGTCTGAGGGCGTCAGTGAGCTGATCGGCGCCTGGAATCGGAGAAGAGCGTCGCGTAGAACGGGTTGGCGCGGAACTGGCGGGGGTGGTGCCTGGACTCCGCTTCCGCCTCGTGGGTCCCGTGCCTGGTCGTCAGGCGGACGGTCGCGAAGTAGTCCGGGTGGACGTGGTCGTCGCTGAGGGTGCGGGTGAAGCGTACGTTCAGCCGGTCGCCCTGTTCGACGGGGATGGGTTGGGCGAAGGCGGGCAGGTAGACGGGGTTCCAGCCCAGGTCCTGTGCCAGGGAGTCGATGGGCTCGTCGTCGGCGTGTCCCCACAGGCGGATCCACAGCAGGAGCCCGTCGACGCGCCCCGGGCGTTTCACGATCACCTCGGCCGTCTCCTCCGCGGTCGGGTCGAGTTCGGTGCTGAAGTCGAGTGTCTCGACGGGGGCCGATCCGGTGAGCAGGTCGTCTGGGCGGACTCCGCGCAGGGCCATCCGCATGTCGCAGGGGTGGCCGATGACGTCCAGGGTCCGCTCCAGGTAGTGCATGGTGATGGGGTCGAGGGCCGGTGCGGGCATCAGGTCGCGCATGCATATCGCACCGGTCAGGGTGACGCAGCGCGCGGGGATGATCATGCCGGAGTCGTTCAGGTGCCGGTGGCGGGCGTCGCTGATCACGGCGGCCGCCCCTTCCGAGCCGCCGATGCACCCGATGACCTCAGCGACACAGACGTCCACCCGGTCCTGGAGGTCGATGTCGGTCGACCAGCCTTCCACGAGTTCGATGCGGTCGCCGACGCCCAGCTTGGTGAGTTTCCTCCGGACCTTCAGCGCTGTGTCTTCCTGGCCTTCGATCGCGACCACCCGCCTGGCGCCGCTCTGGAGGGCGTGGCGAGCCCAGAGAAGGTCACGCCCGGTGCCGAGATCCAGTACGGAGCGTCCTGGCGCCAGCCGGTTGAGAGCCTTACGAAATGGCTCATTCCCTCTCTCGTCCTTTGTCATGAAGTGATATATGACATCGTCGTAGACGGGATATTCCCCCATTGAGGGAATCAGGCTCAGGCGTCCTCGTTTCCCGCGGCTGACGAGGACGGATATCCCTGGGTGTGAGGTCAGTGGGGTGTAGCGGGGCCGCATGCGGATACCGGCGAGTTTGGCAAGCATGCCTGACACTCCGGCAGCTCGGACAGCGGCGCGCAGGATTCGTACCGTCGCACGGATCACTTGGTCCTCCTTGGGGGATGACGCTGTGCCGTTCCGGGGAAGAGATTTACCGAACCACTTATCCGCTCAAAACGAGTGTTCGTTGGATAAATCACGAACGTGTCTCATTGAGGGCGATCCCAACGACGTAAGGGCTGGTTTCGGGCGGCAGGCCGTGCGAGGGTGTTCCGTAAACGTTTACGGCGTTTGGGAGCCTTCATGAAATCCCCCGGGTTCAACCCGTATCTGCCCAGGCCGATCGACCTGCCGACCGAGGTACCGCTGGCGGCGGGAAGCGACCTGTCGGTGCTGGACGAGGCGAAGATCTTCGCCGCACCCGGCGATCCGGCGCTGTGGGAGGTGTGGCGCGAGCGGATCGGGCAGTGGCGGGAGCAGGCGCGGGAGCGGATCGGCTACTCGGACGAGCGCTACCGGGTGTCCGACCGTGATCGTTTCAGCGTGTGCGTGGCCTGGCTGTGGGACGAGACGCTGTACGACCACGCGCGCGGCACCTTCACCGTGGACGCCTTCCTCGATGCCGCCGAGCGGGACTTCGGCGGGTACGACGGCGTGCTGCTCTGGCACGCCTACCCGGTGATCGGGATCGACGACAGAGACCAGTTCGCCTTCTATCGCGACATTCCCGAGCTGCGGGAAGTCGTCGCGGACTTCCAGCGGCGCGGCGTACGGGTCTATCTCAGCTACTACCCCTGGGCCGGCGAGACCTCTGCCGACATCGCGGACCTCACCGAGCGGCTCGGCGCCGACGGCATCTTCCTCGACAGCTCCAAGGAAGGCCGGCCGGCGTTGCGCGCCGCGCTCGACGCCATCCGGCCCGGACTGGTCATGGAGGGCGAGTCGCGGATCCCGCTGGCCCGGGTGCACGACCACCAGATGTCGTGGGCCCAGTGGTTCGCCGACTCGCCGGTGCCCGGAGTGCTGCGCGCCAAGTGGTTCGAGCGCGGGCACCTGCCGCATCACACGCGGCGCTGGCACCGTGACCATCTGGACGAACTGCACTCCGCCTGGCTGAACGGCGCCGGCATCCTCGTCTGGGAGAACGTCTTCGGCGTCTGGGTCGGCTGGAACGCCCGCGACCGCGCGGTGCTGCGCGGCATGCGCCGGGTGCATCGGACTCACGCCGCCTGGTTCGGCTCGCCGGACTGGACGCCGCTGGCCGACCACGTCCCCGGCACCACGGTGTACGGCTCCCGCTGGGTCCACGAGGGGGTGCCGCTGTGGACGGTCGTCAACCGCGGCGCGGCCTGCGACGGGCCCTGGCTGAGCACGGACGATCGGCCCGGCCACCGCTGGATCGACCTGACCACGGGCACGCCGCTGACCGTCAGCCCCGCCCCGGACGGCGGCGTCCACATCGGCGGCCCGCTGCCGGCGGGCGGCGTCGCGGCCGTGATGCCGGTGCCGCCGGGCGTCGAGGTGCCGCGGGGTGTCGAGGTGTCGCCGGGTGTCGAGGTGCCGTCGGCGCCGGACGCCGGGGAGCCGGAGGATGATGTCTTTCCGGCCAGGGCCGCTGTGCGGATGGCGAAGCCGTACGCGCCTCGCGAAGCCGTACCGGCGGGGATGGTGGAGGCGGGCGGGGGCGGGTACGAGCTGACCGTCCGCCACCGCGTGCGGGAGACCGGCCTGTACGGCGAGGCGCCCTACGTCGATGAGTGGAAGCCGCTGCCTCCCAGGCTGCACCACACCGGCACGCTGCGCCGGGCGGTCCGGCTCGGGCGGTTCGCCATCGGGGTCAGGGAGGTGAGCGCCGGGGAGTACGCGGAGTTCGTACGCTCCAGCGGCTACCGGCCGGTCCGCCCCGAACGGTTCTTGGCCGGAGACGTCGCGGACGCGCCCGCCACCCACGTGGATCTGGAGGACGCGCGCGCGTACGCCGCCTGGGCGGGAGCGCGTCTTCCCACCGAGGACGAGTGGCAGGTCGCCGGGGAGGCGGGGTTGCTGGAGCGCCGCGAGCCACTCGTGTGGAACCTCACCGAGAGCGAGCACACCGACGGGCGTACCCGGTTCTGCATCCTCAAGGGCGGCAGCGCCTACGTCCCGGAAGGCTCCGACTGGTACTTCGACGGCGGCCCGCAACCGGCGGGCGTGTCGGCCAAGCTGCTCCTGCTCGGCGCCGGGCTCACCCGTTCCCCCTCGGTCGGCTTCCGCCTCGCCGTCGACCTGCCGCCCCGATAGTCCGCTAGCCCGCGAACGACGGTCAGGCGAGGGCGACGCCGTACACCGCGTTGATGATCTTGATGGGGAGGTCCATGGTGTCCGGCTCGATGTTGGTGTGGACGGCGACGCTCCGCCGGCCGTCGTCGGTGCTCAGCGCGAGGGTGAAGGATCCCGGGAGGGTGCCGCTGACGCCGCGCACGGTCAGGCCGTCCATGCCCGCGCTGTCGAACTCGATCACGCCGAGGCCGTAGCGGGCGTGCGGCAGCCAGACGACGCCGCCGTCGTTGGTGACCATGGTCCACATCTCGCGGTGCTGAGCCGGTGGCAGCAGGCCGCCGGTCGCGATCGCGTGGAGGAAGCGGGTCAGGTCTTCTGTGGTGGAGACGATGCCGCCGGCCGCCCAGCCCCATGAGGTGTTGAGCGCGGTGACGTCGATGGGCGGTTTGTCGTGGTCGATCATTGACGCCCAGTTCTCGGCGGTGAGGGTCGCCGGGTCGACGCCGTCCTTGAGTGCGCCGGTGAGGTAGGCCGTGGGGTGCGGGTCGGGATAGCCGGTGGCGTCGGCGGGCCGTACGTGGGTGCGGGTCAGGTCGAGCGGCCGGATGACGGCGCGTTCGACTTCGGCGGCGTAGGTGTTGCCGGTGACCTTCTCGATGATGGCGCCGGCCAGGTAGTAGCCGCCGTTGGCGTAGACGAACTGCTCGCCCGGCCGGCCGGCCGGCGGCTGGGACACCGCGAGCTTCACCAGTTCGGAGGTGGTCCAGACGCGGGTCGGCTGGGTGATCATGCTGTGCTGCAGTTCGGGTGAGAGGCCGGTGAGGAACAGGCCGCCGGTGTGGTTGAGGAGATGCCGGATGGTGATCTTGCCGCCGTCGTAGCCGCCGGCCTCCAGGACGCCGGGCAGCCAGGTGTTCACCGGGTCGTCGAGGCTCAGCCTGCCTTCGGCCGCGAGGGTCAGCACGGTGGCGGCGGTGAAGGCCTTGCCGGAACTGCCGATGTGGAGGTGCTCGCCGGGCTGCCGCCGCCGACCGGTGGCGAGGTCGGCCACTCCCGCGGTGCCGAACCACGTCTCACCGGCGTCGTGGACCTCGGCGACGATGCCGGGGATGCCGTCCTCGGCAACAGCCTGGTCCAGGATCCGCTGGACCTCTTCGTGCGCCATTCTGATGCCCCTTCCAGTACTGGGTACGTTGTACGCGGTTAGGGGTCAGGCTAGGTTACTGGGTACCTTGTACGCAACTTGGTGGGAGATATCCCGAAAAAGTGTGAAGGCGAATCCGGGCTTCGGCGGAATACCGGGTGTAACCCAAAGAAGGGACACCATGCGAATGGCCGCTCCCCCGGACGTGCCTGTGACAGTCGATGACGCGGCACTCATCGAGCAGTCGTGGCGCCGCCCGGACGTGTTCGCGGTGCTCTACGACCGGTACTTCGACGAGATCTACCGCTATCTCGCCGGCCGGCTCGGCCCGCACATCGCCGACGACCTGGCCGCCGAGACGTTTCTCGTCGCCTTCCGGAAGAGGCGGACCTACGACGCAGCCCGCGGAGCCGTACGGCCGTGGCTGTACGGGATCGCCACCAAGCTCCTCGCCCAGCACCGCAGAAGTGAGACCCGCCGGCTGGCCGCCTTCCAGCGCGCTCCGGTGGACGCGTTGGCCGACGACGGCCCCGAGGACAGCGTGACCACACGGGTCGCCGCCGCGAACGCACAGGGGCGGCTCGCGTCGGCGCTGGAACGCCTGTCCCACGGGGACCGCGACGTGCTGCTCCTCATCGCGCTGGCCGATCTCAGCTACGAGGAGGTCGCCCAGGTGCTCGACATTCCTTTCGGGACCGTCGGATCCCGCCTCAACCGGGCCCGCAAGAAGTTACGCGCGGCCCTGGGCGGAACCAATCCCATGATCGGAGGGACCGATGGATGATGATCTGACCGCGGTGCGCGATCTGCTCTCCGCTCCGGGCCCCACCCGGGAGACGACCGACAAAGGCCGCGCGCGCCTGAGCGACGCGTTGTCGCGCCGGCCCAGGAGATGGGTCACGCCGATGCGTACCGGCATGGTCGCCGCCGCGCTGGCCACGGCGCTGGGGGTGGCGGTCATCATGCCCTCGGACGACCTGGTCCTGCTGACCCCCGACCCGACCGCGGCCTCCACCGCGCCGACCGCCAGGCAGATCCTGCTCGCCGCGGCCACGGCCATGGCCAGGACGCCCTCGGCCGGCGACTACTGGCGGGCGCGCACGGTCACCGGCAAGCTGATCGTCAGCCCCGATCGCCGGTACGTGCTGCGCCGCGACTCGGCCAGCGAGACCTGGCTGACCCGGGCGGCGGGCGGGCGGAGCGGGTCGTTCAACCAGTACCTGGGCGCCCGGCCGGCCTCGGAGAAGGACAAGCTGGCCTGGCAGGCGGCGGGCGGGCCGGTCAGCTGGCGCTACCCGGACGACGTCACCGGCATGGGCTTCATCGGCGCGGGCGAGACCGTGCAGTCGGCGCCGGGGGCGCGGGTGGGCGGAGCGCCGAAGGAGCCGGTCGACTGGGACGAGGTCGGCAGGATCCCGGCGGGCGCGGCGCCGCTGCGCTCGTACCTGGAGGCGAAGATCGGCGCGGTCAGCCCGCGGGAGCGGGATTCCCGGCTGCGCAAGAGCTGCATGGAGATCCTGTCCGGGCTGCCGGTCTCGCCTGAGGTACGCGCCTCCGCGTACCAGGTGATGGCCTCGCTGCCCGGGATGACGGCGGAGGGAGAGGTGACCGATCCGCTGGGCCGTACGGGACAGGCGCTTCGCTACCAGGTCAACCGGCCGGAGGGGCAGGTCAGCGACGCCCGCTTCGTGGTCGATCCGGACAGCGGCTTCCCCCTGGCCAACGAGACCAAGGGCGTGGGGCGGCTGGCCGACGGCCAGAGCGTGGAGGTCAGCTCCTTCACCGCCTACCAGCAGATCGGCTGGACGGACGAGGAACCGGCCTGGGAGAGCGATCGTGTTCACGCTGAATGAGGTCAGGGAGCGCACGTACAAGCCGCGCGACGCGTGGTGGACGGTGTTCCTGGTCGATCCGCTGGCGGGGCGGCTGGTGGTGGCCGCGGCCAACCGCACCTCGATCACCCCGAACCAGGTCACGTGGGCGGCGTTCGCGCTCGGGCTGGGGTCGGCGGCCTGCTTCGTCATGGGCGACTGGAACTGGCTGGCGGCCGGGGCGGTCCTGTACCACCTGAGCTTCGTCCTGGACTGCGTGGACGGCAAGATCGCGCGGCTCAAGGGGACCGGGACGGTCTTCGGCGGCTGGCTCGACTACGTCTTCGACCGGATCCGGGTGCTGGCCTGCGCCGTGGCGCTCATGTGGGGGCAGTACCGGCTGACCGGGCAGGACCTCTACCTGATCCTCGGCATCGCGGTGGTCTTCCTCGACATGCTGCGCTACGTCGACGCCTTCCAGGTGGCGAAGGTCCGCCGCGCGATGCGCCGCCAGCTCGACGAGGCGATCGGCGGCCCGGACCAAGAGCACGACGAGGAGCACCATGTGGAGCCGGAGGAGCTGATCGACCTGCAGCGCGGCTTCCGCAGCCGCTTCTCCTGGTACATGGTGGCGCGCGACTGGCTGCGCGACCACCGGGTGCGTACGCACCTGATGAGCGGCATCGAGTTCCAGATGGCGGTGTTCATCGTGGGGCCGCTGCTGGGGCTGGTCGTGCCGGTCACGCTGGCCGCGGCGGGGCTGCTGCTGGTCTTCGAGGTGGCGATCATGTACAAGCTCTGGCTGTCCTCGCGTGACCTGACCAGGGCGCTGACCGGCATGAGGGCGGGGGGTTAATTGCGTTGAGAGCGGGGGTGGCCGTCTGCTCTACTCGGGACGGACGGCCGGCCGCCCAGCTCCGTCGATGAGAAGAAGGAGCCCCAAGATGCGCGAAGCGTACATGTTTCCACAAAAGGTAAATCTCACCTCTTTTAGGGACATGACGCTTCGTGAAGATGCTCAACTTGGGGATTTTGGCGCATGTAGACGCCGGTAAGACCAGCCTGACCGAGCGGCTCCTCTACGCCGCTGGGGTCATCGACGAGATCGGCAGCGTCGACGACGGCAGCACCCAGACCGACTCGCTCGCGCTCGAACGCCGCCGCGGCATCACGATCAAGTCCGCGGTCGTCTCCTTCGCGATCGGCGACGTCACCGTCAACCTGATCGACACCCCCGGCCACCCCGACTTCATCGCCGAGGTGGAGCGGGTTCTGAGCGTCCTCGACGGCGCCGTGCTGGTGATCTCCGGCGTGGAGGGCGTGCAGGCCCAGACCCGCGTGCTCATGCGCACGCTCAAGCGCCTGCGCATCCCGACGATCCTGTTCGTCAACAAGATCGACCGCCGCGGCGCCCGGACCGACGCCGTCCTGCGCCAGATCACCGAACGGCTCACCCCCGCCGCCATCCCGCTGGGGACCGCGCACGACCTCGGCACTCCCGCCGCCTCCTTCCATCGCGTGTACGGCGGAGCCGACGTGCTGGCCGACAACGACGAGGCGATGCTGGCCGCGTACGTGGCCGACGCCGTCGAGGAGGACCGCCTGCGCGCCGAGCTGGCGGCCCAGACCGCCGCCGCCCTCGTCCACCCGGTCTTCTTCGGCTCGGCCATCACCGGCGCCGGAGTCGCGGAGCTGAGCGACGGCATCCGCGAACTCCTCCCGGCCGCCGAGGGCGGGGCGGACGCACCGCTCTCCGGCACCGTCTTCAAGATCGAACGCGGTCCGGCGGGAGAGAAGATCGCCTACGCCCGGCTGTTCACCGGCGCCGTGCGCGTGCGCGACAAGCTGCCCTTCCGCACCGCTCAGGAGGGCAAGGTGACCGCCATCGCCGCCTTCGGGAACGGCGCGGCGATCCCCGGGCAGGAGGCGCGCGCGGGCCAGATCGCCAAGCTCTGGGGCCTGGACGACATCAGGATCGGCGACCGGATCGGCGAGGCGCCGCCCGGCTCGGACGCCCACCACTTCGCCCCGCCCTCCCTGGAGACGGTCGTCATCCCCGCGCGCCCGTCGGAGAAGGGCGCCCTGCGCGCCGCGCTCGCCCAGCTCGCCGAGCAGGACCCGCTGATCAATCTGCGCCAGGACGACCTGCGGCAGGAGATCTTCCTGTCCCTCTACGGCGAGGTGCAGAAGGAGGTCATCGAGGCCACGCTGGCCGACGAGTTCGGCCTCGCGGTCACCTTCCGCGAGACCACCACGATCTGCGTCGAACGCCCCTCCGGCACCGGTTCGGCGGTCGAGTTCATCGACAAGGCTCCCAACCCGTTCCTGGCCACGGTCGGGCTGCGCGTGGATCCGGCGCCGGTCGGCAGCGGGGTGGAGTTCCGGCTCGGGGTCTCGCTGGGCGACATGCCGTACGCGTTCTTCAAGGCGGTCGAGGACACCGTCCACGAGACGCTCCGGCAGGGGCTGCGCGGGTGGCAGGTCGTGGACTGCACGGTCACGATGACGCACTCCGGCTACTACCCGCGCCAGAGTCACGCGCACCAGAGCTTCGACAAGAGCATGTCGAGCACCGGGGCCGACTTCAGGGGGCTGACGCCGCTGGTGCTGATGAGCGCGCTCAGGCGGGCGGGTACGCGGGTGTGCGAGCCGCTGCACCGCTTCCGGCTGGAGATCCCGGCCGACGCGCTGGGGCCGGTGCTGCCGTTGCTGGCGCGGTTGCGGGCCATACCCAGGACGCAGAGCGAGGGCGTGATCGAGGGAGAGATCCCCGCGGCCAGGGTGCACGAGCTGCAGCAGCAACTGCCCGCGCTCACCCGCGGCGAGGGCGTGCTGGAGAGCTCCTTCGAGCGCCACCACGAGGTCTCCGGCGCGCCGCCCGAGCGCGAGCGGACCGACCACAACCCGCTCAACCGCAAGGAGTACCTGCTCCACGTGGAACGGAGGGTCTGAGCAGCTCAGGGCGTGGAAATGTCAGTGACGACCGGCATGATGAACCCATGAGCGACGCGCCTCCCCTCACCCTCATCGCCGACCACGCCGCCTACGCGGAGGCGGTGCAGCTGGCCCTCGACGCCGCCGCGGCCTACTACGCCGACGGCACCTCCACGCTCGACGACGACTCCTACGACCGGCTGCTGCGCGGCATCGTGGCCTACGAGGAGGAGCATCCCGACGAGGTGCTGGCCGACTCACCAACGGGCAAGGTGGCGGGCGGCGCCGTGGTCGGCGACGTGCCGCACAGCGTGCCCATGCTCAGCCTCGACAACGTCTTCGGCGCCGAGCAACTGGCCGAGTGGGCCGCCTCGGTCGAGCGCAGGATCGGCAGGCCGGTCGCGGAGTGGAGCGTGGAGCCCAAGCTCGACGGCCTGGCGATCGCCGCCCGCTACCGCAGGGGCCGGCTGGTCCAGCTCATCACCCGCGGCGACGGCACGGCGGGCGAGGACGTCAGCCACGCCGCCGGCACCATCGTCGGGCTGCCCGAGCGGCTGGCCGAGCCGGTCACGGTCGAGCTGCGCGGCGAGGTCATGATGACCGCCGCGCAGTTCGACGACGCCTGCGCCAAGCGCCAGGCCCACGACGGCACCACGTTCGCCAACCCGCGCAGCGCCGCCGCCGGCACCCTGCGCGCCCAGGACCGCCCCTACACCTGCGAGCTGACGTTCTTCGGCTACGGCGCGCTGCCTGCCCCCGACGACGTCTCCGAGCTGGCCGTCCGCCTGCGCGAGCTGCCCCACAGCCAGGTCATGGAGTGGGTGGCCGCCCAGGGCGTCCAGACCACGGCCGCCACCCCGGTCGCCGGCGTCGTCGCCCACAGCCTGGAGCGGGTCCAGGAGCGCGTCGAGCAGATCGCCGCGGCCCGCGCCGACCTGCCCTTCGGCATCGACGGCATCGTGATCAAATGCGACCTGGCCGACGACCAGGCGGCGGCGGGCTTCAGCTCGCGCGCCCCGCGCTGGGCCATCGCCTACAAGCTGCCCGCCACCGAGAAGATCACCAAGCTGATCGCCGTGGAGTGGAACACCGGGCGCACCGGCATCATCGCCCCCCGCGCCGTGCTGGAGCCGGTCGAGCTCGACGGCTCCATCGTCACCTACGCCACCCTCCACAACCCGGCCGACATCGCCCGCCGCGGCCTGATGCTCGGCGACTCGGTCGTCGTCTACAAGGCCGGCGACGTGATCCCGCGCGTCGAGGCCCCCGTCGTGCACCTGCGCACCGGCGAGGAACAGCCGATCGCCATCCCGGAGGTCTGCCCGTCGTGCGGCGACGCGATCGACGCCTCGCAGGAGCGCTGGCGGTGCGTGCGGGGCCGCGCCTGCCGCGCGATCGCCTCCATCCAGTACGCCGCCGGCCGCGACCAGCTCGACATCGAGACCCTGGCCGAGCAGCGCACCCAGCAGCTGCTCGACGCCGGCTTCATCACCGACTTCGCCGACCTGTTCTTCCTGACCCGCGAGCAGGTGCTCGGCCTGGAGCGGATGGGCGAGACCAGCACCGACAACCTCCTGGCCGCCATCGAGCAGGCCAAGAGCAGGCCGCTGAGCCGCGTGTTCTGCGCGCTGGGCGTACGGGGGACGGGCCGTTCGATGAGCCGGCGCATCGCCCGGCACTTCGCCACGATGGAGGCCATCCGCGCCGCCGACGCCGAGGCGATCCAGCAGGTCGAGGGCATCGGCCCGGAGAAGGCGCCGGTGGTGGTGGCCGAGCTCCTGGAGCTCGCGCCGCTGATCGACAAGCTGGTCCAGGCGGGCGTCAACATGACCGAGCCCGGCGCCACCCCACCCGACGCCGCCCCGGAAGAGGGCGGGCAGGGGCCGCTGTCCGGAATGACGGTGGTGGTGACCGGGGCGATGTCCGGGGTCCTGGAGTCGCTGTCGCGCAACCAGATGAACGAGCTGATCGAACGCGCGGGCGGCAAGTCGTCGTCGAGCGTCTCGGCCAAGACGTCGTTGCTGGTGGCGGGGGAGAAGGCCGGGTCGAAGCGGACCAAGGCCGAATCGCTGGGCGTGCGGGTCATGTCGCCGGAGGAGTTTGCCGCTCTGGTGGAAGGGGTTTACCCGGGGTAGGGAGCAGTTCCCAATCTGATGAAAGGGGTTTGCCAGGGGGAGAGACCAGTTCCCAAGGGCTCCGGGAATACAGTAGATTGACGCCCGTCTATCGGGGCGCTACGTCTTTGGGCCGCTGCGTAATCACGCTCCAGGGGCACTTTTACGGCAAATGTGGCGTTTTGCACCTGGAGCGGGGATTGAGGTGGCCGACAGCACCAGAGGCGTACAGTCCGGCACCGCTCGTGACTCCGCCTGGAAACGGGATTTCCGGCTGCTCTGGACCGGCTCGGCCTTCTCCCAGTTCGGCACCGTCAACGCCACCCTGGCCGCTCCGCTGCTCGCGCTCGCGCAGACCGGATCGCCGGTCTTCGCCGGCTGGGTCACGGCCGCCGGCACGCTGCCGCGCCTGCTGCTCTACCTTCCCGCCGGGGTGATCGTCGACCGGTCCAACCGCCGGGCGATCATGGTGATCAGCGCGTTCCTGCAGATGGCGCTGGCGTCGGTGCTGGTCGTGGGGGTGTTCGGCCAAGGTGATGTGACCCTGCTGCTGCCGCTGGTCGCCGGGGCGCAGGGTGTCTGCGCGGTGTTCTACTCCACGGCGGAGCTGGCGGTGGTGCCGCGGCTCGTGCCGGAGGAGAGCCTGCCGAAGGCGGTGTCGCGCAACGAGGCGCGCATCCACGGGGCGGGGCTGCTGGGGCGGCCGTTCGGCGGGCTGCTGTTCGATCTGATGCACGGACTGCCGTTTCTCCTCGATGCGGTGTCCTCCGCCCTTTCTGCTTTCTTCCTCCTGAAAATGGACAAGAAGGCATTCAAGCCACCGGTGACGCATCGATCCGCCATGACGAGTGATTTGAGGGAAGGCGTCAGCTTTCTGCGCGGTGATGCGTTCCTGTTCCTTGTGGTGATTGTTTGCGCTCTTGCTAATTTTTTCTTCCAGATTGTCGGACTTTCTCTGGTGCTGCTGGCTCATGCGCAGGCGCTGCCGTACTGGCTGACGGGGGTGCTGATCGCCGCCTCCGGGTTCGGCGGGGTGCTCGGGTCGCTGGTCGCGCCGCGGCTTCTGAGCGGGCGGCAGCCGCGCAGGGTGATCGTCATCTGTGTGTGGGCGTGGTTGTTCCTGTGCGCGGCGCTGGCGGTCAGTGACCATGGCTCGGTGCTCTTCGTCGCCGTGCTGTTGCCGCTGGCCTGGGGCGGGATCGGGTTCACCGGGGCCTGCCTCAACGTGGCGCTGTCGGTCCACTACGCCAAGGAGGTGCCGGTCCACCTGCACGCGCGGGTGGTCAGTGTCAGCCGGTTCTTCTCCGGCGGGGCGGTGCCGCTCGGGGCGCTGGCCGCCGGGTACGTGATCGCGGGGCTCGGCACCAAGACGGCGGTCGTCATGGTCGCCGGCGTCATCCTGCTGATGGCGCTGACCGTGTCATACGGCTCGCTCGCCTGGGGGCTGCTCGTCCGGGTCCGGCTGCGGGCCGGGCGATGGAAAGATCGCGTCGCTGAGGGCGTAGAGCTCGTTCTCCAGGCGGGAGCGGACCGGCTGCGCGATCCCTTTGGGGCTTTCGAGCTCGCCGTGCGCCGCGGCCCAGCTGAGCGACTCCCCGAGCGCCTCGATCCGCGCGTGGCACGCCCGCGGGCACAGCGGCCGCAGCCTGGCCATCGCGGTCTTGGCGGCGACGGTGTCATGCCTGACCTGCCAGACCTGTTTGGCGAGATCGGCGGGGTCGAAGCGCGTCGTGCCGCCTCGGCGGAGCTGCTGCGCGTACTCGACGTTCAGGGCCAGGTTCATCACGGCCTCGGCCGCGGTGGCGAAGGTCTCCCTGAGCTCGCGATCGCGAGCGTCGCGCCGGTCGTCGGCCCGCTGCTCGGCCGCGGCGATCCGGGTGTGCCGCGAGCGGGTCCGCTCGGTGAGGACCGCGGTGAGCGATCCGGTCAGCGCGCCGAACACGGCGGCGCACGCGGAGATGACGGCGACCATGACGAGCTGGTTCAGGGCTCCTCCGAAAGGCGCTTGGCCGTACCGTGCTGATGCGGCGGCAGCGGAGGATGGATCGCCAGGATCGCGAGCTCGGCGTACCTGGCCGCGTCAGAGGAGTCGCCGGAGATCATGCGGACCCTGGCCGCGCGCAGATAGACCGGGCCGCTGTCACCGGCGTCGGCGACCGCGCCGGCCAGCTCCCGGTCGGCCTCCTCCGTACGTGACAACGTCGCCAGCGCCAGCGCCCTGGCCGCGCGGGCGGAGGGCTGCGGCCAGCGGCTGCTCGCCTGCCCGATGTCGCGCAGCGCCGACTCCGCGTCGCCCAGGTCGGCCAGCATCTCACCGCGGGTGCGCCTGGCCTCGGGCACGTTGCCCTCGCGGTTGATCACATTGTTGAGTACGGCCAGCGCCGCCTGCGGCTCTCCGGCCATCCAGAAGTTCTGCCCGAGGCTGGTCTGCAGGGTGACGTCATGGGGGACCCGCTCGACGGCGGCGCGCAACATGACGGTGGCCTGGCGCTGCCTGCCCTGGTCGAGCGCGACCCGGCCGGCCGCGGCCAGCAGCCAGCCCACCGCGGTGTTGTCGCGCAGCGCCTCGTAGAGCTCACAGGCGCGCAGGTAGTGGCCGGCGGCCTCGTTGAGCCGGTGCTGCTCGTAGGCGATGCTGCCGAGCAGCGACTCGATGGCCGCGCCGGCCCGCAGCTCGTCGGGGGAGCAGGCGTCGGCGGCCTTGCGGGCGAGGCTCCTGGCGCGTTCCGGCTCGCCGTCGAAGGCGGCCTCCATGGCGGCGCGCAGCCGGTCCGCGGTGCCGGGGGCGGGGCGGGGCCACAGGCCGGGGTCCAGCCGCCTGAGGGGGGCCATGAGCCTCGGGTGGCGCAGGATGTACATGCGCAGGCCGTACTTCTGCGGGGCTCTGATGAGGTGGCGGTCCTCCAGGGAGCGCACCACGGCGGCGGTGATCCGCTCCGACGAGCCGAGCTTGCGGGCTACGCCGGACACGACCGTCTGGTGCAGCCAGGCGTGGAAGGCGGCGGGCAGCAGCTCGAAGTCGGCGGCGATCGAGGCGAGCGTGGCCGAGCAGTACTCGGTCAGGGCGGCGTCGACCTCGTCCTCCATCCGCGCGATGGGGTGGTCCTGGCCGGGCGGACGGCTCCACAGGCGGGTGCCGGTGACCTGGAGCAGCATCGGGTCGATGGTGGACACGGGGCGGTGCGGCCGGCCCATGGCGTCCCTGATCGTGCGGAGCTCGTCGAGCAGCTCGCGGGTGCGGGACGGGGCGGGGCGGTAGCCGGAGCTCTCGATCGAGCGGCGGACGACCTCGGCGGCGGCCTCCGGGGAGAAGGGGCCGAGCGCGAACTCCTCGTACTGCAGGTCCTCGAAGCCCTTCACCACGCGCAGCAGCTCGTCGAGGTAGTCGGTGCGCACCGACAGCAGCAGCCGCAGGCGGGGCCGCTTGGCGGCGGTGGAGAGGAGTTCGTTGAGGAAGGCGCAGCGTTCGTGCTCGTTGTCGCCGGCCGGGCGCAGGAACAGCTCGACCTGGTCGATGGCGGCCAGCGTCGGCGCGGGGCGGCCCTGCCGGTCGACCTCCTCGCGGCGTTGCAGGAAGTCGTCGATGGACAGGCCCGGGACGTGGGTGTGCGCGTTGGCCGCGTGCCAGGACGACAGCAGGGCGAGCACGTACCTGTTGTGGTCGGGCAGGGCGGCGACGGGCCACACGCGCGTGGGCGCGGTCAGCCCGATGGGGAGCACGTGGGCGTTGCCCGCCTTCAGGGCCGGCACAACGCCCGCGCGCAGCAGCGAGGTCTTGCCCGCGCCGGCGTCGGAATGGAGGATCGTCAGCCGGCGCTGCTGCCATGTCCGGGTTAGTTTTCGGACCTCTTCGGCTCGTCCGAATAACAGCATCTCATCGTGGGCTTCGAAAGGCCGCGCTCCAATGAATGGTCCGCGTGGAGCCGCGGGAACCGCTGAGAAAGCTGTCATTAGCCAGACCTCGCTCATGGAGGACGGTACGGATCAACCGCCTTGAGATCGCGCCGCTGTCGCCTGGCGACGATACTGCCGATTGTGGCGAGACCGAAACCCGCTCGCCGTCGCGGCGCGCCCGTCAAGGGGCTCCGCAATAATACGGCAATTCCTCGATTTCGAAAGAGCTCGATTTGGGTGGCCGAAATCGCCAATTAGGCATGCACGTCCGACGACTTTGGTGCTTCGAGATCCGCTAGAGAGCGGTGCTGTTGTCGAAGCGCGCGAAGCCCTCCCCTTCTTCGAGGTCAGGTTCGAGCAGCTCACGTAGGGCCTGCGCGAGGACCGTGTCCCCGAGTCGGTCCAGGTCGGGATGGGAGAGCAGGGAAAGATCGACGAAATCGCTGCGGTGCTCGGCAAGCTGTGGTCGCACGGACATTCCCCTATCGACGCCTGCATACGGCCTGCTGTGTCGCCGCCCGGATCACACTCCTTCCTGCCCGGCGCGGCCGTTCCGGTGAATGTTCTCAACTGGCATGTATCACATTCGCGGGTCGCGGTATACCCTTCACAAACGCAAGGCCTTTTTTGCGACGCCGAATGTGCGGATAGGGCCGCCACTGAGCCTGTCCGCCCACCGGTGTTGCGGCTATCGTTTCCTTGCTTGTCCATTCTCTGCGGACGGGAGGGCGGAGCGCGTGACCGATTCGGAACGTCCCATCATGCGGGGGGCGACCGGCGGCTTTCCTGAGGTTTGGAAAGTCCCCCCGCGCAACACGAACTTCACCGGGCGCGACGAGCTCATGGGCAGCTTGCGCTCCAGCATCACGAAGAAGACCACGGCCGTGGTCCCGCACGCCCTCCAGGGCTTCGGCGGTGTCGGCAAGACCCAGATCGCCATCGAGTACGCCTACCGCTTCCGCGGCGAGTACGACGTCGTCTGGTGGATCCCCTCCGACCAGCCCGGCCTGGTCCGGTCCACGCTGGCACAGCTCGCGCCGAAGCTGGGCCTGCCCGACCCGACCACGACGGGCATCGAGGAGGCCGCCAACTCCGTGCTCGACACGTTGCGCAGCGGCAAGCCGTACGACCGATGGCTGTTGATCTTCGACAACGCCGACGAGCCTGAGGACATCAACGACATCCTCCCCCAGGGCGCCGGCAACGTCCTGATCACCTCGCGCAACCACCGCTGGGCCAGCCTGTACGAGACGGTGGCCGTGGACGTCTTCCCACGTCCGGAGAGCGTGGAGTTCTTCATCAAGCGCATGCGCCGCTCGATCACGGAGAAGGACGCCGACCGGCTGGCCGGCGCGCTCGGGGACCTGCCGCTGGCGCTGGAGCAGGCGGCGGCCCTGCAGACCGAGACCGGCATGTCGGCCGACGACTACCTGCGCATGCTGACCGAGCGCACCGCGATCCTGCTGGGCGAGGGCAAGCCGAGCGAGTACCCGCTGCCGATGACGGCGGCGTGGAGCCTGTCGGTGAACGAGCTCAAGGACAACCTGCCCGAGGCGATGGAGCTGCTGCGCTGCTGCGCCTTCTTCGGTCCCGAGCCGATCCCGCGCTCGATCTTCGTCTCGGTCGACGGTCCGGTCCGCCCGGTCATCGCCGACCTGCTGGCCGACCCGATCCGGCTGGGCACCGCCATCCGGCGCCTGGGCAAGTACGCGCTGGTGCGCATCGAGTCGGAGCCGTCCAGGCCCACCACGCTCCAGGTCCACCGGCTGATCCAGGCGCTGCTGCGCGAGGAGCTGGAGCCGGAGACGCAGGAGGAGATCCGCTCGGAGGTGCACTCCCTGCTCGTGGGCGCGGCGCCGGAGTCACCGGACAACCCGACGGACTGGACGACGTACGACGCGCTGCTGGCCCATCTCGAACCGGCGAGGCTGGCCGACAGCGTCCGCGACGACGTGCGGGGCTTCGCGCTCAACGTCTTCACCTACCTGAACGCCTCGGGAAACCACCAGGGGCTGCGCGACCACCTCGACACGTTCCTGCAGAAGTGGACCGACGAGTTCGGCCCCGACGACCTCTACGTGCTGCGGGCCCGGCGGGTGCAGGGCGACCTGCTGCGCAGCATGGGCCAGTACACCGAGGGCCACCGGCTCAACACCGCGACGCTGGCGAAGATCCAGGCGAGCGTGGGCGTGGAGCACCCCGACAGCCTGGTGCTGCTCAACGGCATCGGCGCGGACCTGCGTGCCCAGGGGCTCTTCGTGGAGGCGCGCGACCACGACACCGAGTCGGTGCGCCTGCACCGCAAGGTGTTCGGGCCCGACCACGTGAGCACGCTGCGCGCGGTCAACAACCTGGCGCTCGACTACGGCCTGACCAGCGACTACCTGGGCTCGCGGACCCTGCTGGAGGAGGCCCTGCGCTCCGGCGGCAACGCGGTCAACCGGATCACGCAGCTCAACCTGTGGGCCGGTCTCGGCCGGTCGGTCCGGCTGTGCGGCTTCTACAGCGAGGCCTGCGACCTCGGCGAGGACGCCCTGGCCTTCGGCCGCGAACTGCTGGACGCCGACCACCCGCGCGTCCTGCTGACGCAGAAGGACCTGTCGATCGCCCTGCACCGCTACGGCGAGCACGAGCGGGCGCTGGAACTGGCCCAGGACGTCCACGCGCGGTACGTGCGCCTGTACGGCCTCGACCACCCCGGCACCCTGGCCGCGGCGACCTGCCTGTCCAACGCGCTGCGCGTGAACAGCTTCATCCAGGAGTCGTTCGACCTGGCCAACGACACGATGCAGCGCTACCCCAGGCTGTACGGCCCCGAGCACCCCTACAACTACGGCTGCGCCAGCAACGTGGCGCTGATGTACCGGGTGCGCGGCGAGCCGCTGGAGGCCCGCCGGCTCAACGAGCACGCCATGGAGGGCCTGGACCAGCGGGTCGGGCGCGACCACCACTTCACGCTCACGGTGGCCGTCAACCTCGCCAGCGACCTGGCCTTGCTCGGCGAGCTCAAGGAGGCCTGCAAGCTGGGCGCCGACGCCCTCGAACGGCTGCGCCGCCTGCTGGGCGAGAACCATCCCACGACGCTGGCCGCCGCCGCGAACCTGGTCGTGGACCTCGCGCAGTCGGGCCAGACGGAGAAGGCAGAGGCGCTGTCGGCCGACACCATGGACCGCTACCGGGACACGCTGGGCCTCGACCACCGCGACGCGGTCGTGGCGATGGAGGGCCGGCATCTCGACTGCGACTTCGACCCGCCGCCGATCTAGGCGCGGGGCTGCGACAGCAGCGACACGTCCTCGACCATCACCTGCCGGATGTGGGAGATCAGCCGGTACAGGTCCTGGCAGTAGACCGACGGATTGCGGAATCCGCTGCCGGGCCGGTACCGGTGCGGGTAGAGGCCGCCGCCGCACACCCGGACGAGGTCGCAGGACAGGCAGGCGCCGGACATGGCGCGCATGCCGATCTGCCGCGCCGCGATCGCCGGAAGGGTCAGGACCGCGTCGAAGGAGTCCTTGAGCACGTGGAGGAGCGTGCCCGCGGCCCTGTCGTAGGCGGACTTGAGCGTGTCCACCTGCTCGACGGCGCCGCTGGTCTCCACCACGACCACGGCCACCGGTGAGAGCCCGATGGCCTCGCTGCGCGAGGTCCTGCCGCACAGCAGCCGGATGATCTCGGTGAACAGCCGGATCTGCGTCTCCCGCTCAGGCGCGGAGTACCAGCGGTCGAAGACGGCGGACAGGTAGTCGCCATAGGGCGTGGTGGTGCCCGACCAGCCGGGCGGCGGGGTCTCCCAGTTGCCGTGCGGCAGCAGGAAGTCCACCATCGGCGGCCGGAACTCGATCAGCGCCTCGTAGGTCTTGACCGGGTCGTTGGCCAGTTCGAGCGTGCACAGCAGGCCGCTGAACAGGTGGCGGTAGGCGGGGGTGGCGAGGCGTTCGAGGCCGGTGCGGACCTCGTCGTAGGTGCCGCGGCCCGAGGCGCGGCGGCGGTGGAGGTCGTGGCCCTCGGCGTCGCCGTCGAGGCTGACGCCGACGTAGACCTCGTGCTCGGCGAACAGCTCCAGGAACGACTCGTCGATCAGGACGCCGTTGGTCTGCACCCGGAGGACCAGATCGGTCTCACCGAGGGCGGCGCGCAGCGCGGTGACCGCGTAGCGGGTGTGCTCGACGCCGGCCAGCAGCGGCTCCCCGCCGTGCAGGATGACCTCGACCCCGCTCAGGCCGTGACCGGCGGCGTGCTCGGCGATGCGGGCGGCCACCCGGTCGATGGTGGCCTTGGACATGCGCCTCGGCTGGCTGCGCCAGCCCTGGTCGGCCATCTCGTAGATGTAGCAGTAGTCGCAGGCCAGGTTGCAGCGGCTGTGGAGCTTGACGATGAACTGCCGGAACGGCGTGGGACGCCATCCGGATTCGAGGAGACCCTGGACGTCGAGCGGCCCAGGCCACTCGCGCTCGCCGGGCATGATGTCCCCCGCGCCTTCTCCCACGCTGATCAGCTCCCACGGATGAGATTAGAGCGCAGAGATTGGCCCCGGTATGCCCCGTTTCAGGGGGTGGCAAACTCCCGTTCACGAACGAGCAAAGGCCGACCGGTGATCCGGTCGGCCGCATGCCCCGCGGGTCTCACAGGCCCGAGGGATCACGTCCCACGCTGATCTCCTCGGCGATCCTGCGGATCTCCGAGACCTCCAGGCCCGGCGCCTTGGGCAACTGCCGCAGCAGCGCCTCCATCACCACCGGCACCGGCTGGCCCGCCAGGCTGCCCGCGATGCCGTGAACGGCCTGGAACAGCGCTGCGTCCGTGTTGTGCATGCGACCCCGTCTCATCGTCGACAGATTTTCCCCGGGGTCACGCTACGACGAGCCGCCGACAGTTTTGCTCCGCACCGCCGTACAGATCTCGTCGAGGGCGCGTAGCTGGGCGGGGGTGAGGGCGTCGAACAGGCTCCGCCGTACCTCTTCGACGTGGCCGGGGGCGGCGGCGGCCAGGGCGGCGAAGCCCTCGTCGGTGAGGACGGCGATGTTGCCGCGGCGGTCGTCGGCGCAGGGGGCGCGGCGGACCCAGCCGCGCTCCTCCAGGCGGGCCACGGCGTGGGACAGGCGGCTCTGCGAGGACTGGGCCCGGTGGGCGAGGTCGGTCATGCGCATGGAGCGGCCCTCCGCCTCCGACAGGGCCACCAAGATCATGTAATAGGTGTGCGGCATTCCGGCGTCGCGCTGGAGCTGGCGGTCCAGGCGCTCGTTGACGAGCTGGGTCGTGGCCAGGAAGTTGCGCCAGATGCGCTGCTCTTCGTCGTCGAGCCATCGGGTCATGCCGGTCAGTTTACTTGAACTCTCAAATAAGTCGGGGTATGTTGCTTGAGAGTTCAAATTTCCGAGGAGGGATCGTCATGCCGGTCCAGCGGCTCAACCACGCGGTGCTCTACGTCCGCGACGTCGAGCGCAGCGTCGCCTTCTACCGCGACGCGCTCGGCTTCGAGATCGTCATGGAGATGCCGGGCGCCGCCTTCATGCAGGCTCCGGGCTCGACCAACGACCACGATCTCGGGCTGTTCCAGATGGGCGCGCAGGCCGGTCCCACGACCGCGGGGCGTACCTCCGTCGGGCTCTACCACCTGGCCTGGGAGGTCGACACGCTCGACGAGCTGCGGCGCATCGCGGCCAAGCTGAGCGAGCTCGGCGCGCTCGCGGGCGCCTCCGACCATTCCACCACCAAGGCGCTCTACGCCAAGGACCCCGACGGGCTGGAGTTCGAGGTCTCCTGGCTGCTGCCCGCCGCGCTCATCACCGACGAGGTGATCGCCGCCCGCTCCGGCATCCGCCCGCTCGACCTCGCCAAGGACATCGAGCGGTACGGCGGGCAGACCCGCGGCGGCGTGGGGGTCTCCATCCCCGCCTAGAGCCGCGGCCAGGTTCCCAGGACACTACGGACACTTTCCGCGGACTTTCCGATTTCCGGGTTACCGTTGCCATAGGAGACTGACCCGCCCGGGAGAAGGTCATGCGGAGCGACCCTGAGCACATCGTCGACGTCATCGACGGGGTGGTCGACGACTGGGAGGCGATGAGCGCCGACTCGATGCGCTGGGCGCCTCCGGAGACCAAAGAGCCCGACCTGTTCGACGAACTGACCGAGATCGTGGCGCCGCTGGTCAACGCGGCGGCCGGCGTCCTGCGCCCGGTGGGAGAGGCCATCGAGCGCGTGATGGACCACCTCATCGAAGGCGGCCCCGAGGACCGCGAGCGCTGACCCCCGGGAACCCCTGAGACGGGATCAGGGTCAGGTCAGGGGTATGGCCCGATGCCCGCCCCGGCCCGCGCCGGGCAGGCTTGGGTTATGGCCGCAGTAAAGAGGTTCTATCCCCACATCGCGTTCTTGGCGATCACCTTCTCGGTGATCGCCGTCGTCGTGGGCCAGATCGTGCCCGACCCGTATCTGGACCCGATGAACGTGACCGTCAGCGAGTACGCCGTGGCCGACCGCGGGGGCGTCACGGAGCTGGGGATGGCGATTCTGGGGCTGGGGTCGTTCGTGCTGCTGGCGGGGCTCCGGGCGGCGGGGGCGCCGATCAAGGGGCTGCCACAGTGGCTGCTGGGGGTGTGGTCGGGGGCGCTGATCGTCGCCGCGGCGGTGCCGACCACGCCCATCGGGATGGACATGACCACGACGGCGCTGATCCACCGCTACGTATCGGTCGCGGCGTTCGTCAGCCTGCCGGCGGCGGCCGCGCTGCTCGTGCCGAGGTTCACGGCCGACGCCCGGTGGAAGCCGATCGCGCGGACCATGGAGTGGCTGGCCCTGGCGGGCGGGCTGGGCGTGCTGGCGATCGCCTACGCGGCGA
Source organism: Nonomuraea sp. NPDC059023 (assembly GCF_042740095.1). NCBI lineage: Bacteria > Bacillati > Actinomycetota > Actinomycetes > Streptosporangiales > Streptosporangiaceae > Nonomuraea > Nonomuraea sp. NPDC059023. The sequence goes on from NZ_JBHYIO010000034.1 coordinate 31,269, forward strand.
TGCCCGGCGACCGGGTGCTGATCGGGCTCGTGGAGCGCGTGCTGCTGGGCGCCGAGGTCGCGGTGCTCGGGGTTCTGGCCGCGTGGTTGGTCAGGTTGGCCTGGGGAAAGCGTGTCCAAATCCTGACATATCACAAGTTTCTCACGAATTGATCATAATCACCTACTACTTCGGTGCTATCCTCTCCCGCGATCTTCTAACCGGGAGCGGGTGTCATGGCATCGGGCAGATCCATCCGATTCAAGATCTCGGCGCTGCTCGTGATCCCCTTGGTCTCCCTCGTGGGGCTCTGGGGATTCGCCGCCGGGACCACCTCCGGGGACGCACTCAACCTGCTGAAGATCGACACCTTGTGGCGCGGCGCGATCGACCACGCCGACAGTCTGGTCGGCGCTCTCCAGCAGGAACGGCTCGCCTCGGCAGAAAAGGTGGCCGGAAACCAGAGCGACCCCGCGGCGCTGGCCGCGAGCAGGGCCAGGACCGACAAGGCTCGTAAGACCTTCACCGACCAGGCCTCTTCCGCCGACACCGTCGCCGCCCTGAGCCCCGACATGGCCCGCCAGCTCAAGGAGACCCTCACGGCAGTCGGCGACCTCGCCGACGCCCGGCGGCTGGTCGACGCCGGCTCCGCGACCCCGGCCGAGCTGATCGCCGCCTACGGCGAGATCTCCGACTCCGTCCACCGGCTGTACGCCGCGTTCGCCCTGGGCACCGACCTGCAGCTCTACCAGCAGGCCCGCGGCCTCATCGGCGCCGACCAGGTGCGCGAGCTGCTCAACCGCGAGCACGCGCTGATCGTCGCCGCCGGGGGCGCGCCGTCGGAGGCCGACCGCCGGCTGCTGGCCCGCCTCGACGGCGCCAGGGCCTACCAGTACCCCAGGGCCATGGCCGACCTCGAACCCGGGTTGCGGGTGCCGTTCCAGAAGGTCGACACGACGGTCCTGGACCGCATGATCACCGGCTACCTCGCGGGCGGCAAGAGCGACGTCGAGCTCTGGCGCGGCGTCGCCGAACCGGTGCTCAAGGGCTACGACGAAGCCGTCTGGAAGAACGGCGACGCGCTGCTGGCCCGCATGGAGCCGGCCGGCTACGCCATCATCCTGCGGGCCGTCGCCGCGGGCGCGCTCGGCCTGGTGGCCGTCATCTTCTCGATCATCGTCTCCGTCAGGGTCGGCCGCCGGATCACCCGCGAACTGGCCACGCTGCGCCGTGGCGCGCTGGAACTCGCCGAGCTGAGGCTGCCCGAGCTCGTCGGCCGCCTGCGCAAGGGCGAGAACGTCGACCTGGTCGCCGAGGCGCCGCCCGTCGCGGTGCAGGCGGGGTCCACCAGCGAGGTGGTCGACCTGGCCGCCGCCTTCGACAGCGTGCAGAGCACCGCGATCGACGCCGCCGTCGAGCAGGCCAGGCTCCGCCAGGGCATCGCCGAGGCGCTGCGCAACCTGGCCCGCCGCAGCCAGTCGCTCGTCCAGCGCCAGCTCAAGCTGCTGGATGAGATGCAGAGCCAGACCGAGGACCCGGAGGCCCTGGAGCGCCTGTTCCGCCTCGACCACCTGACCACCCGCATGCGCCGCCACGCCGAGGGCCTCGTGCTCCTGTCCGGCGGTACGGCCGGCCGCAGGTGGCGCTCCACGATCCCGGTCGAGGACGTCCTGAGCGGAGCCGCGGCCCAGGTCGAGGAGTACACCCGGGTCCGCGTCTACCCGATGCCCGAGTGCGGCGTCGCCGGAGCCGCGGTCGCCGACCTCATGCACCTGTTCGCCGAGCTGATGGAGAACGGCGCCGCCTTCTCCTCCCCGGGCAACGAGGTCTCGGTCCGCGGCGAGCTGGTCGGCAGGGGCTTCGCCGTCGAGATCGAGGACCGCGGCCTGGGCATGTCCGAGGAGGCCAGGTCGGCGGTGAACGAGCGGCTGGCCAGGCCGCAGGAGTTCGACCCGTCGCAGACCGAGCGGCTCGGCTTCGCGGTCGTGGGCATGCTCGCGGCCCGGCACGGCGCGGTGGTGACGCTCAAGCCCTCTCCCTACGGCGGCACGACGGCGATCGTGCTCCTGCCGTCGGTGCTGATCGAGCCGCTGCCCACGGTGGCCGACGCGCCGCCGGAGCTGGAGTCGGTCTCCGTCTCGGTGGTGCGTACGACCGAGACCGGGTTGCCGCGCCGTACGCGGACCACGACGAAAAACGCGGAACTGCCCCGCCGTACGAGGCAGGCAAACCTTCCGCAACGGGTAAAGCAGGAACAGACAGAGGAACGCTCGCCCGAGGAGACGAGGGCGCTGCTCTCCTCGCTGCAGTCAGGCTGGCAGCGCGGACGCCAGGACAGCGAGAAGGATGGGGGATCTGAATCGTGAGTCGCGAGGACGAGTGGGTGGATGAGGAGGCCGGGCCGGTGGTGCGGCCGTACGCGGTGGCCCGCGGCCGCACGCGTTCCTCTTCGGCGGCTCTCGACCTGCTGGCGACGGTGGCCGCGACCGGGCTGCCCGCGCCCGCGCAGGCGGAGCTGAGCACGCAGCACCGCAGGCTCCTGGGGCAGATCTCCCAGCGGCGGGGCGCGCCGGTGGCCGAGGTCGCGGCCGAGCTGGGCCTGCCGGTCGGCGTCGTGCGGGTGCTGCTGGGCGATCTGATCGACTACGGGCTGGCCCAGGTACGCCCGCCGCTCGGCAAGGTGGGCTCTCCGACGGAGAACCTGCTCAGAGAGGTCATCAGCGGCCTCAAGGCCTTGTAGCAATCCTGGGATAACCCAGAGGCGGGCCCGGGAACGAGCGGGGCATGTCACATCATCTGAGCGGCCCCAACCTGCGCCCGCCCGTGGGGGACGCCCGTCTCGACCTCACCGACCTGTTCGCGTTCCAGTCGCCGGACCGGCGGGAGCACACCGTGTTGATCATGGATGTGAACTCCTTCGGCTTCGACCCGTCGGCCGGTCCCCACCCGTACCCGGGCGCCGTCTACCGGATCAACGTGGACACCGACGGGGACAACCGGCCCGACGTGGCGTTCAGCTTCGTCTTCTCCGAGCCGGACGCCGAGGGCGGCCAGAAGGTCACCCTCTACCACGCCACCGGCGAGCGGGCCGGGGAGCACCACGCGAGCGGCGAGGTGGTCGTCCGCGACGCGGACGTGAGCTTCGGCCCCGACCCGATCATCGTCAGGGAGGGCTGGCTCACGCTCTCCGTGGGCCTGCGCAGCGACCCGTTCTTCGCTGACCTCGAAGGCATCGGCAACGACTTCACGTGGACCGGCAACGACACCATGGCCGGCAACAACGTGATCAGCATCGCGATGGAGATGCCCGACCGGGTGCTCGGAGACGAGCCGCTGATCGGCCTGTGGGGCCGCGTGGTCGTCGAACGGGACGGGCGGTGGGTCTCGGTGGACCGGGGCGCCCATCCGTCGCTCACGGCCTATTTCAACGCCGAGGACGCCAAGGACGCGTACAACGCCGGCGAGCCCGTGGACGACGTCCGGAAATATCGGGACACGTGGGTCAAGGTGCTGGAGCACACCGGCGGCTACACCTCAGAAGAGGCCGCCAAGGCCCTGGAGGCGGTCCTGCCCGACGTGCTGCGCTTCGACCGCTCCAAGCCCGCCCGCTACCCGAACGGCAGGCGGCTCGACGACGACGTCACCGACATCCGCCTGCAGCTGGTCAGCAACGGCAAGATCCAGGGTGACGGGATCGGGCCGCACACCGACCTGCTGCCCGGCTTCCCGTACACCGGACCGCCGCACGCCTAGCCGGCGGCGGTCAGCGTGCGCAGGGAGTGCTCCACCAGGGAGACCATGACCTCCTTGGCGGACGCCCGCCGCCGCACGTCACAGAGCAGCACCGGCACGTCCTCGTCCAGGTCCAGCGCCACGCGCACGTCCTCGACGCTGTGCCTGGAGGCGCCGTCGAAGCAGTTGACGGCGACCACGAACGGCGTGCCGCGCTGCTCGAAGTAGTCCACCGAGGGGAAGCAGTCGGTCAGCCGCCGGGTGTCGGCGATGACGACCGCGCCCAGGGCGCCGTGGGAGAGCTCGTCCCACATGAACCAGAACCGCTCCTGGCCGGGCGTGCCGAACAGGTAGACGACCAGTCCCTCCCTGATCGTGATGCGCCCGAAGTCCATGGCCACGGTCGTGGTCGTCTTGGTCTCGACCCCGTCGAGGTCGTCCACCCCGATGCCGATGTCGGACAGCACCTCCTCGGTCCGCAGCGGCTTGATCTCGCTGATCGAGCCGACCAGGGTGGTCTTGCCGACGCCGAAGCCGCCCGCGATGAGGATCTTGAGCGCTACGGGGTCGTCAGAGAGCTCGGAGTCCATTGATCACTTCCTTGAGAAGTCGCTCACTGGGCCGCGGCCCCGCCGCGTTGGGAGCGGTCACCGAGATGAGTCCGTGGTCGTGCAGGTCGCTCAGCAGCACGCGGACGACGCCGACCGGCAGGTCGAGCTCGACGGCGACGTCGGCGACCGAGATCGGCGAGCGCGCTGCCCGCAGGATGGCGAGTTGTTCGGGGCCGAGACCGCCCGGCGGATCGCCCACGGCGCTCACCATGGCGATCAGGTCGAGCGTCTCACCCGTGGCGGACCGCGTCCTGCCCCGGGTCAGAGCGTAAGGACGGACCAGCGGCCCGGCCTCGTCGTCCATCCACATCGTCATGACAGGCCCGATCGGGGGTTGGTCGTGATGTGCTGCCCGACCCGTTTGACCAGCATCGCCATCTCGTAGGCGATGTGACCGACGTCCACGTTCGCCTCGGCCATCACGGCCAGGCAGGTGCCCTGGCCGGCGGCGGTGACGAACAGGAACGCCTGCTCCATCTCCACGATGGTCTGGCGCACGTCGCCACCGTCGAAGTGGCGGCCGGTGCCGCGGGCCAGGCTGTGGAAACCCGACGCCACGGCGGCCAGATGCTCGGCGTCCTCGCGGGTCAGGCCCTTGGAGTAGCCGACCGCGAGGCCGTCGGTCGACAGGATCACGGCCTGCCTGACGGCTGCGACCCTGGTCGCCAGGTCGTCGAGGAGCCAGTTGAGCTCCCCGGTGTTCGTGATGGGCGTGCTCATGAGTCGTCCCCCTCGTTGTCTGCTTCTTCTCGGGCGCGCTGGGTTCCCCGCTGGAACGCGGAGAATAGGTCGCGTACCTCGTCGGGAGAGCGTTCAGTTGTGGGCGGCGGCGGTGGATCCGGCGGCTTGCTGAGCTGGGCGGGCAGGTTGGCCTGCCGTACCCGCCTGGGCAGGCCGTCGTTCGGCTGGCCCACCACGGCGAGCGGTTTGGGCCTCTTGCTCGAACGGCTCGGCAGCTCGATCGGCTCCTCCTCCGGCGCGGGAGGCAGCGCTTCCCGCTCGGTGACGAGCCGCTTCGGGATGAGCACGATCGCGGTGGTGCCGCTGAAGGGGGAGGCGCGCAGCGTCACCTGCAGCCCGTGGCGCTGGGCCAGCCTCGCCACGACGAACAGTCCGAGCCGGTCGCTGTCGGCCAGGTCGAACTCGGGCGGGTCGGCCAGCCGGGCGTTGATCTCGGCGTACTCCTGGGGGCTCAGGCCGAGCCCGCGGTCCTCGACCTCCAGCACGTAGCCGTTGCTGACCAGGTCGCCGCGCACCTGCACGGCGGTCTCCGGCGAGGAGTAGATGCTGGCGTTCTCGACCAGCTCGGCCACGAGGTGGGTGAGGTCGGCCGCGGCGCCGCCGTCGAGGGCGGCGCCGGGCATGGTCTCGACGTTGATCCGCGCGTAGTCCTCGACCTCGGCGATGGCGGCGCGCACGATGTCGAGCACCGGCACCGGCTTGCGCCAGGCGCGGCCGGGGGCGGCGCCCGACAGGATGATCAGGCCTTCTGCGTGCCGGCGCATGCGGGTGGTGAGGTGGTCGAGGCGGAACAGCTCATCCAGCCGGTCGGGGTCGTGCGTACGGCGCTGCATGGCGTCCAGCAGGGAGAGCTGGCGGTGCAGCAGGCCCTGCTTGCGCCGGGCGAGGTTGAGGAAGACCTGGCTGACGCCCTGGCGGACGGTCGCCTGGCCGACGGCGGCCTCCACGGCGGTGCGCTGCACCGAGCCGAACGCGCTGGCCACGTCGGTGATCTCGGCCGAGCCGCTGACCTTGAGCGGCTTGGCCTCCTTCTTGACGTCGATCTCGTCGCCGTCGCGCAGCCTTTGGACCAGGCGCGGCAGCCGTACCTCTGCCAGGTCCAGGGCGGCGGTGCGCAGGCCGGCGAGCTCGGCGGCGAGGCGGCGGCCGAAGCGCACGGAGATGAGGATGGAGGCGATGACGGCGACGAGCCCGACGCCGCCGGCGAGCGCGATGCGCACGATGATCGCGGTGGCGCCGTCGGTGGCGCGCTCGGCGATGACGCCGGTGGCGGAGGCGCCGATCTTGTCGAGCTGGTCGGCGAGCTTGGTGACCGCGGTGTTCCACTCGTCGGCGTCGGCCGGGGGCCGGCCGGTCTTGACCACGCTCAGCTCGGCGGCGCTGAAGTTCAGGAACGCCTCCCCGCCGAACACCTCCTCGTACGGCTGCCGCAGCGACACGTCGAGCCCGGCCAGCCCGCGCGCGTGCATGAACTTGCGGGAGGCCACGTACTCGGTCACGGCGGTGACCTCGGCGGGACTGAGGTCGCCGCTGATCACGGCGCCGCCGACGAGTGCCTGTTCCCTGGCGATGAGCTCGCGGGCGTTGCCCATGGACTGCAGCGAGGAGGCCTGCTGGAACAGGGCGAGGTCGGGCACGGTGACGAGGTGGTCGTAGAGGCGGAAGAGCGCGTCCAGCACCCGGTTGTACTCGTTCATGCCGCTCAGCCGGGAGCTGTTGCCGGTGTCGATGTCGCTGCGGATGGAGCCCAGCCGGGCGAGTTCGGCGTTGAGGGCGTCGAGGGTGGGCCGCATCTCCTCGGTGACGGCGTCGCCGGCTTCCACGGCGGCCTTCTGGAACCGGGTGACGGAGGTGTCGGTCCGGGCCCGCTGCTCGCCCAGGTCCTCGGTGAGCCTGCGCGTGGTGGCCGCGGCGACGGAACGCGTACGTTCCGCTTGAAGCTGGAGCCCTAGATCGGTGGAGGTCACGCCGATCGTCTGGTACAGGGTGTTGGCCCGAAGAAGGTTCTGTCCGTCACCGACGGTGAGGTTGAGGACGAACCCCCAGAGCGCGCTCAAAGACAGCAGGGGGAGCAGCAGCAATAAGAAGATCTTGAACCGAATTGACCGGTTTCGGGAGCCCATGTTCCAACCTCGGGGTCGAGGCGTATATCCACACTTTGTGTAAATACACCTCCGGAAGATCGCACAGGAGACTAGCACCTAATAAGGTTCCGGCGCAGTGGGAGGAACGTGATGATTACCGTGATAACTGGGGCCAGTGCCGGGATCGGAGCCGCCGCGGCCGGGCGGCTGTCGGCCCTCGGGCACGAGGTCGTGCTCGTGGGCCGCGACGCGGCCCGGCTCAAGGCCGTGGCCGACGGGTTGACCGGCCCCAAGGCCGAGGTCCTGACCTGCGACTTCGCCTCGCTCGACGACGTGCGGCGGCTGGCCGGGATGCTCCGCGAGCGCTACGAGCGCATCGACGTGCTGGCCAACAACGCCGGAGTGCTCAGCAAGCGGCGTCAAGTGACAGAAGACGGCCACGAGCTGATGGTTCAGGTCAACCATCTCGCGCCGTTCCTGCTGACCCATTCTCTGACCGGGCGGGTTGACAAGGTGGTCACGACGACCTCCATGGCGGCGAACACCGGCCGCCTGGACCCCGGCGACCTCAGCAGGGAGCGGCGCCGGTGGAACGCGTGGATGCAGTACGGCGACACCAAGCAGGCCAACATGCTCTTCACGCAGGCGCTGGCCGCCCGCGGGGTGCACGCGACCTGCTTCCATCCGGGCGTCATCCGCACCGGCTTCGCCGGCGACACGCTGCTGATGCGCTTCTACCTGGCGGTCCCCGGCATGGCCAAGCCGCCGGAGACGGGCGCGCGCACGCTCGTACACCTGGCCTCGTCCGCGGGCGAGCCGGGCCGCTACTACGTCAAGGAGAAGCCGGCCCGCGGCAGGGCCGACCACGACCTGGCCGAGCGGCTCTGGACGGCCAGCCTCAGCGCGCTCGGTTGCTGATCGAGCGCAGCCAGAGCAACGCGAGGGCCGAGATGAGGATCAGCCCGCCCCAGTTCAGCACCGTGTAGAGGTGGATCTGCCCGTCGGTGACGCCGGGCACCTTCCCGATGCGGATCAGCTGGAACTGCCACGGCTGCCCGGTCAGCAGCAGCGTGATCGCGATCGCCAGTCCGCTCATCGAGTCCCAGAGCGCGTGCAGAAGGGAGACGCCCAGGTACGTCAGGATCACCTTGCCGGCCAGCCTGCCGCCCGCCGAGAACAGTACGCCGCCGACGATCGCGGTCCAGAGGCCGTGGCCGACGGGCGCGAGCACGCCCCGAAGGATCTCGGTCTCCACCATCTCGACCACCGAGAGCCCCTCGCTGGTGAACATCGCGTTGAAGGCGTATCCGGCGCTCTCGAAGGCGGCGAAGCCGAAGCCGACCGTGGCGCCGAGTACGACGCCGTCCCAGACGTCGTGCCGGCGCAGGCCGCGGGTCAGCAGCATCAGGGCCGCCAGCTTGACGCCCTCCTCGATGAGGCCGACGCCGGCGTACATGACCAGCGACGGCTGGAGGTAGCTCTCCAGGATCGAGGCGCCGAGCACGCCGAGGACACCGCCGATCACGAACGCCTTGAACAGCAGCTCGACGGTCACCTCCGACGAGCGTTCGCGCGTGTACGCCCAGACCACGAACGTCACCGGCACCAGGAAGCTGCCGAGCAGCACCACGGTGGGGACGAGGTTGGAGTTCTCCGTCCAGATCGTGACCAGGACCGACGCGGCCCACAGCGCCAGCCCGATGAGGAAGATCTTCAGCCAGGGTCTCATGTGGACAGCTCCGCGACGGCTCGGTAGGCGGCGGTGACGGCGGCGTCGGCGTAGGCGGCCGGGATCGAGTCGGAGTTGGCGATCGCGATCCTGCCGTGCTGCCTGCGCGCGGTCTCGGCGGGGAAGGGGCCCTCGGGGTAGAAGGCGTTCCAGGGGCGGCAGTACTCGGGGGCGTAGCCGTGGCCCCAGCGGTTGACGGTGATCGCCTCGATGTCCTTGCCGGGGTCGAAGCCGCCGGGGCCGAGGAGTCTGGCGAGCTGGTCGCGGATCGTGTACTCGAAGAAGGAGAAGTCCGTCTTGAGCAGGTTGTGGCGGCCGGCGATCGCGCCCTCGCTCGGGCCCATCGCCGACACGCACGGCGTGGCGATCATGTGCACGTTGATCGGCTGGGAGGGGTCCTTCGGGCACTCGTAGCCGGGCATGCTGACCGGGTAGTCGAGCTCGGAGACGCACCAGTAGGCGCCGGTCCAGCGGGTGTGGTTGATGCCGACCTTCCGCCAGGCCTCCCAGTCGCGCAACTGCACCATCGCGTAGAGCAGCGGCATCTTGACCGCCTGGTGCATGGCCTGCTTCTGCGCGGGCGGCAGCGACGGGACCAGGTAGGGGATGACCATGTTCCAGCAGGCCATGACGACGGCGCCGGCGCGCACGGTCTTGATCTGGTGGCCGTCGAAGTAGCCCACGGTGGCGGTGGTCGCGGTGTCGGGGTCGCCGTCGTTGTACGCCGTCACCACGGGGCTGGACAGCCGGAAGCGCACCCGGTTCGAGGGCAGGTCGAGCTTGCCGTAGTCGAAGGAGGCGGTGGTGATGTCGTCCATGCCGGTCGCGCTGGCGAAGCCGGGGATCATCCGGCCGACCATCATCCTGACCAGGGCCTGGTTGCCCTCGGGGAAGTGGTAGATGTACGCGTCGTCGGCGTCCCATTCCTTGATCATGCTGGGGGAGTTGAACTTGGAGGGCTTGCCGGCGTCGAGCTTCAGGCCCTGGAAGCCGGGGAAGTCCCACTCCTCCGCGCTGCCCCAGGCGTCGATCGCCCCGAACGCCTGGGTGCTGTAGGCCCATTCGTCGCTGGACTGCGTGCGCAGGAACAGCTCCGCGTCCGGGTGGACCTTGCACACCTCCAGCAGGAACCGCGAGTACGTCAGGTCGGCGAGCCTGCGCTCCTTTTCGGCCTGCGGCATGCCCGGGAACCAGTCGGGCGGGTTCTTGTACAGGCGCAGCAGGTCCTTCTTCGCCTGCGCGGCCACCGGGAGCTGGGCGATCCACTCCTCGGCCTTGATCCCCGGCGTGTACTTGACCAGCCGCTCCACCGGGAAGGTCTCCCGGTCGCACATGACGCTGTCGTACATCTTGAGGTTGGTGTAGAGCTTCTGGTCGAAGTACTTCTCGAACTTCTCGACCTTGACGCCGAGCTGCTGCAGGAGCTTCTTGCCCTCGGGCGTCCAGACCGAGGGGGCCTCGATCGACTGCGAGCCGCCGTAGCCGATGAGCGGGCCCTTGCGGGCCTGCGGGGTGAACTCGTTGCGGCGCGCGTGGCCGCCGATCTCGTCGTGGTTGTCCAGGATGAGGATGCGCGCGCTGGGGTTGGCCCGCAGCCACTCGAAGGCGGCGCTGACCCCGCTGATGCCGCCGCCGACCACGACGAGGTCGTAGTTCTCGCCGGTGAACTCGGGCGTGCCGGCGTACTCCCAGAAGCGGTCGTCGCGCAGGGCGTGCGGAACGCTGAGCGCCTGCGCGGTGTTGCCCTGCAGGCCGGTGAGCGTGGGCGGGAACTTCACGTCCGCCGGAACCTGGAGCTCGGGGGTGCCGATGACGCCCGGCTCACCGGAACCCGGCCCGCACCCCGCCGCGGCGCCGAGCGCCGCCACCCCCGCGGCCATCGCCACGCCGTCGAAGAAGTCCCGGCGCGATATAGGCCGTCCCATCCCGAGCTCGTGGGCCCTGCGGGGGTTGATGTCACTCATGGGCGCGATCATCGCTACGGGCGGTAAATACCGCTCTAAGGCGCGCAGCCCCTGGAGGAACATTTTGCGGCGCCTATTACCGCGAATGCCTGATTGGAGTACCGTCCGGAATATCACCGACGGGGGGAGACCGATGGTCGGCAAGCAGGGACGGGTCACGGGGAGGATCGGCCCGGGTCTGGTCGGCGAGGTGATGGTCCAGGTTAGGGGCGGCGTGGAGGCCTTCTACGCCCATCCGAGCGTGGCCGACGAGGAATTCCCGGTCGGGACGATCGTGGTGGTGGTGGAGTACTTCCCGCCGCGCACGGTCTACGTGGCTCGCGCATTGGTCTAAGGAGACCTGATGTCCCCTGAGTTCTTCATCGCCGGCGGGGGGATCCTCGTCGCGGTCGTTGTCATCATCCTGCTGTTCAAGGCCGTCTGGCGGGTCGCGGAGCCGAACGAGGCGCTGATCATCTCGGGCCTCGGCGCCCGTCGCCGCGGCGACGCTCTCGACTCGTTAGGCTTCAAGATCATCACAGGCAAGGGTACGGCGGTGCTGCCCGGCTTCCAGACCGCCAGGCGCCTGCGCCTCGACACCAGATCCGCCAATCTCCAGGTCTCCTGCGTCACCCAGCAGGGCATCCCCGTGCACATCAGGGGCGTGGTCATCTACAAGGTCGGCGACGACCTCACCTCCATCGCCAACGCCGCCCGGCGCTTCCTCGACCAGCAGGACTTCATGACGGGCGCGATCCACGAGCTGTTCACCGGCCACCTGCGCTCGATCATCGGCGGCCTCACCGTCGAGGACCTCATCCTCAACCGCGAGCGCCTGACCAGCGAGACCAGGGCCTCGGCCGCCGACGAGATGAGCAAGCTGGGCCTGATCGTCGACTCGCTGCAGATCCAGGAGATCGACGACGAGACCGGCTACATCGCCAACCTCGGCAAGCCGCACGCCGCCAAGATCGCCGCCAGCGCCCGCATCGCCGAGGCGCAGCGCGACCAGGAGGCCACCGAGGCCGAGCAGGTCGCCGCGGCCAACAAGGCGGCGGCCTGGCGCGACGCCCAGATCAAGCAGGCCTCCTACCAGGCCGAGATCGACCGCGCCCAGGCGACCTCCCGCCAGGCGGGACCGCTGTCGGAGGCCAGCGCCCGTCAGGAGGTGGTCGTCCAGGAGACCAGGGCCGCCGAGCTGGAGGCCCAGCTGTCGGAGCAGCGCCTGCAGTCGCAGGTACGCAAGCCCGCCGACGCCAAGGCGTACGAGACGGTCACGCTCTCCCAGGCGGAACGCGACGCCCGCATCGCCCAGGCCGAGGCCGAGGCCAGGGAGACCGAGCTGCGCGCCGTGGCCCAGGCCTCCCAGGTCAAGCAGGCGGCCGCGGCGGACGCGGAGTCGGTACGGCTGCGCGGTGAGGCCGCGGGCTCGGCCACCAGGGTCGCCGGAGAGGCGGAGGCCGCGGCGGCCAAGGCGCGCGGTCTGGCCCAGGCCGAGGCGGCCAGGGCGCTGGGCCTGGCCGAGGCGGAGGCCGAGCAGGCCAAGGGCCTGGCGGAGGCGGCGGCCATCAGGGCGCGCGCCGAGGCGCTCGCCGACAACCAGGAGGCCGTCATCGCCCAGCAGCTGGCCGAGCGCTGGCCGGAGGTGGTACAGGCGGGCGCCCAGGCGTTCGGCAACGTGGACCACATGGTGGTGCTCAACGGCGCGCAGGGCGTCGAGGAGCTGCTGGCCAAGGCGCTCACGCTGGGCGGCACCGGGCTGGGGCTGGCCCGCGCCATTCTCAACGGAGCGACGCCCAATGGAACCGAAGAAAAACCACAAAAGCCCGTGAAACCGTAAAGGCGGGGCGTTCCGTCAAGGCCGGAAAACGTGTGCTCCGATTCGTCTAGCGTGATGAAAAATGCCGCTGATGCGAATTGGGGAATTCATGCATAAGGCTTTTTCCGGAATCTTTCTCATCATGGCGGTCGGCCTGGGCTGCTCCAGCGGGCAGGCCGCCAGCCCTTCCCCTTCCGCGAAGAAGCCCGTCGACGCGGCCAGGCTCGGCGCGGGGCTGCTGTCCGCGCCGAACGGCATGAGCGTCGCCTACGGCCCCGAGACCGGCGCGTACGGCTCGCTCAAGGCCACCAAGCAGGGCATGGCCGCGCTCAAGGAGGCCAAGGTGTCCGAGCCGGACTGCGCCGGGGTCGGCCAGCTCGACCCGGCCGAGCTCGGCGGCGCGCCCGCGGCCGTCGTCGCCTACTCCTCCAAGGACGGCTCCATCACCCAGGCCATCGTGGCCACCGACTCTTTCCCGGGACCGGTGCCGGCGCGGTGCGCGAAGTACCGGGCCGAGGTCGCCGGCGCCAAGGTCACCTACCGGACCGTCGCGCTCAAGATGCCCGCCCGCGGCGAGCGCTCGCACGCCTTCGTCACCACCGCGGTCAGCGACGGCAAGGCCGCCCAGATCGCCGCGATGGTGATCGCCAGGAAGGGCGTGGTCACCAGCCTGCTGGTCATCGGCACCAAGGTGAAGAAGGAGGGCCTGAACGAGCTCGCCCGCCTGGCCGACGAAAAGCTGGCCAGGATCACGGCCTGAGAACCACCTTCCCCACGGTACGGCGGGCCGCCAGGTCGGCCAGCGCCTGCCCGGCCCGCTCCAGCTCGTACTCCCCGCCGGTCAGCGGCTTCAGGCGGCCGGCGGCGGTCAGGGCGATCAGCTCGGGCAGCGGTCGCGTGGCGGTGCTCCCGGGCAGGCGGAGCTGGGCGCCGAGCCAGTAGCCGCCCACCGAGACGTTGCGCTGGGCCAGCTCGCCGGGATCGATCGGCGACGGGTCCAGGCCGCTCGACATCCCGTACGCGATCAGGCGGCCGAACGGGGCCAGCGCGCCGATCGCCGCGTCGAAGACCGGGCCGCCCACCGCGTCCAGGACCACGTCCACCGGGCCGCCGTCGTTGGCCGCGAGCACCCGGTCGGCGTAGCCGTCCGCCTCGCCGTCGATGGCCGCGTCCGCGCCGAAGCCCATGACCAGCTCGCGCTTCTCCTTCGTGGACGCCGTGCCGATCACCCGGCCGGCGCCGAACTCCTTGGCGAGCTGGACCGTCAGGTGGCCCACACCGCCTGCCGCCGCGTTCACCACGACGCTCTCGCCGGGTACCAGCCGCGCGGCCGTACGCAGGAGGTGCCAGGCGGTCAGCCCTTGCACCAGCAGGGCCAGCGCGGCGCCCGCCGCCATGTCGTCGGGGATCTCCACCGCCTCCGTCACCAGCGCCTTCGTCGCGAACGCGCTGCCGGCGAAGGCGAGCACCCGGCGGCCGTCCGGCGTGCGGCCCACCACCTCGCCGCCCGGTACGAACGGCAGCTCGGGCGGCTGGTAGCTGCCGTCCAGCCGGCCCAGGTCGGAGAAGTTCACGCCCGCCGCCTCGACGTCCACCAAGGTCTGGCCGGGGCCCGGCACCGGGTCGGGGACCTCCGTCAGGGTCAGCACCTCGGGTCCACCACGCCGTTCCGCACGCATCGCTCTCATGGCCCCGACGTTAGGAGAGGGGTGCCCGCGTAGCCAGCAGGTGGTGTTCGTGGGAGTGGCGGAATGTATGAACGTCCTTCATATGTTGTCGCCGCCGTGAACGATCTGAGCGCGGCCGAGCTCCGCGTGCTCGTCGCCGTGGACGGCGAGGGCAGCGTGTCCAGGGCAGGGGTACGGCTCGGCCTCACCCAGTCGGCGGTCTCCCACGCCCTGCGCGCGGCCGAGCGGAAGATGGGCGCGGTGCTGTTCCGGCGCGGGCGCGGCGGGGCCACGGCCACCGCGGCGGGGTCGGCGGCGGTCGGCCACGCGCGGCGCATCCTGCGGCTCATGGAGGTCATGCGGACCGACACCCACACCGCCGCCCGCGGAGAGGCCACCGGGACCATCCGGCTGGCCGCCTTCAGAAGCGCGGCCTTCCATCTGCTGCCCGGGGTGCTGGTGCGGTTCGGGCGGCGGCATCCTCGGGTGACCGTGGACGTGCGGATCGTGCCCGACCTCGGGCGGGGGATCGCGGGAGAGGTCGCCGACGGGCGCGCGGACGTGGGGGTGGTGTCGCTGCCGGTGTACGTGGACGGGCTGGTCAGCAAGGAGCTGTACGCGGAGCCGTACGTGCTGGCCTATCCGTCGGGACACCCGGACCCGCGCGCGCTGCCGATGATCGACTGGCACGAGAACTGCTCGGGCGAGACCAAGCGGTGGCTGGCGGCGCAGGCGTGGATACCGTCGGGCGACATCACGGTCGAGGACGACGGGGTGGCGATGTCGATGGTCGGGCACGGGCTGGGGACGGCCATCGTGCCCCGGTTGTCGGCCGCGGGGGCGCCGCCCAAGGTGGCCACGGAGGAGCTCGGGGAGGGGGCGCCGCTGCGTCAGGTGGGGTACGTGACCACCCGCGAGCTGGCCGGATCTTCGGTGATCAGGGATCTGCTCACCGAACTGCGCACGATCAGGCCCTGATGCCGCCGACGGTTCAGGTGGTGCGGCGCATGGAGGCGCGCAGTGCGGTGACGGTGTCGGCCAGGCCCTCCTTGGCGGCTCTTTCCAGGGCGGCGGTGAGGGTTTCCTCGTAGGTGGGGGCGGCGCCGTCCTTCCTGGCGCGGCCCTCGTCGGTGATGAGGGTGTAGACGCCCCGGCGGTCCTGGTCGCAGAAGTCGCGGCGGCTCAGGCCGCTGTTCTCCAGGCGGCCCACCAGGCGCGTTACCGAGCTCTGGTTGAGGCCCAGGAGTTCGGACAGTTCCTGCATGCGCAGGGAGCCGCCGTCGGCGGTCGACAGGTGGCACAGCGCCCGGTACTCCGACAGGCCGAGGCCGTGCTTCTGCAGGGCGGCGGCCACCTCGTGCTCGACCCTGGCGTGCAGGCGGATCACGCCCACCCACATGTCGTCGTCGTCCGTCGCCATCAGGCGCCTCCCTCCCAGCGGAACCTCATTGTACATGCACATACAGAATATGCATGTACATAGAAGATCTACACCTGGCGGGTCGGCACCACGGTGATCTCCGGGAGGCTCACGTGGATCGGGCGGCTGACCGCGAAGGCCACGACCTCCGCCAGGTCGGCGGCGGCCAGCGGGTCGATCCTCGTCTTCATGTCCTCCAGCCAGGCCGTTCCCAGCTCGGAGGCGGACAGCAGTTCGGTGACGACGACGCCGGGTTCGAGGTTGGTGACGCGGATGTTCCGGGGCGCCAGCTCGTTCCGGAAATTTCGTGACAGGTGGCTGACCGCGGCCTTTGTGGCCGCGTAGACCGCCGCGCCCGGCTCGATCCTGGCGGCCGCGATCGAGGAGATGTTCACCAGGTCGGCGGGTCCGCCCGCCGCGGCGGCGGCCTGGAGGTCGGGCAGGAACGCGCGGAAGACGTGGAGCAGCCCGGCGACGTTCACGTCGAGCTGGCGCCGCCAGTCCGCGGGCGTACCGGGTCCCGGCGTGTCGAGCAGGCCGGGGACGAGGATTCCCGCGGCGTTGACGACGAGGTCGGCCCGGCCCAGCTCCGCGGCGACACGGCTCCTGGCCGTCTCGACCTCGGCGGGGTCGCTCACGTCGGCGGCCACGGCGATGGCCCGGTCGCCGATCCGGTCGCGGAGCGCTTCGACGCGCTCCTTCCTGCGGGCCACGAGCGCGACCCTGGCGCCCCGCTCGGCGAGTTTGACGGCTACGGCGGCGCCGATGCCGGAGGAGGCGCCGGTGATGACGGCGATGCGGTTGTCCATGGCTCTCATCCTGGGAGGACGCGGATGGGGTAACCAGGACAGTGCCGAGGGTGGTACTCGCAGGGTCAGGCGCCGTTCGGCGAAATGTCCGACAATGGGGTCATGGCCAATGACCTCGGGGAGTTCCTGCGATCGCGCCGCGCCAGGGTGCGGCCCTCCGACGCCGGCCTGCCCACGTACGGCGAGCGCCGCCGGGTGGCCGGGCTGCGCAGGGAAGAGGTCGCGTTGCTCGCCGGGGTCAGCGTGCCGTACTACGTCCGGCTGGAGCAGGGGCGGGCGGGCAACGTCTCCGCCGAGGTGCTGAACGCCGTGGCCCGCGTGCTCGGCCTGGACGACACCGAACGCGCCCACCTGCACGACCTCGCCCGCCCGGCGAGCGGCAAGGCGGTGAAGGCGCCGGTGGAGCGGGTCCGTCCCACGCTCAGGCGGGTGCTCGACTCGATGCCCGACATCCCCGCCTTCGTCATGGGCCGCAGGACCGACATGCTGGCCTGTAACCGGCTGGCCTCCCTGCTGTTCTGGAACAGGCCCACTCCGCCGGACGGCCCGTTGAACTGCGCCCGCCTGGTCTTCCTCGACGAGCACACCAGGACCCTGTTCCGCGACTGGGAGCACAAGGCCCGCGAGACGGTGGCGTTCCTGCGGCTGGACGCGGGCCGCCATCCCGGCGACCGGGAACTGGCCGCGCTGGTGGGCGAGCTGTCGGTCAAGAGCGCGGACTTCCGCCGCCTGTGGGCCGAGCACGAGGTACAGGAGCGGTCTGCCGGGCGCAACATCCTGGACCACCCGCTCGCGGGCGAACTGGTACTCGACTACGACAGCCTGCGGCCGGGCGAGCAGGGCGACCAGGTTCTGGTCACCTACCTGGCCGAGCCGGGCTCGCGTACCGAGGAGGCGCTGCGGTTTCTGGCGAGCTGGCACGCGGCGGAAGCCGTAAAAGAGGTCTAAGCGGGATTTTTCCGGGCACTTGGGGGTCTCAACGACCCTCAGGAGGAACGGTGAGCCAGGCAGAGTCCGCGGCCCGCCAAGCGGCCGACAGCCCCGCCATGGTACGGCTGGCCCGCATCGGGCTCGCCTGCCGCGGCGTGCTCTATGGCCTGATCGGCGTGCTCGCCGTCCAGATCGCCCTGGGCGACGGCGAGCGTGAGGCCGACAAGAACGGCGCCATCGGCATGCTGGCCGGCCTGCCCTTCGGCGCCGTAGTCCTATGGATCATGGTCGTCGGATTCGCCGCGCTGGCGCTCTGGCAGTTGTCGGAGGTGTTCTTCGGCAGCGGGAAGGCCCTGGACCGCGCCGAGTCGGCAGGCCGGGTGGCGGTGTATGTGTTCATCGTCTTCACGCTGCTGACCGTGCTGATGTCCGGGAGCGCGAAGTCGGAGGACAAGAAGTCGCAGGACGTCACCGGCGACCTGCTCGCGCTGCCCGCCGGGGCGGTCATCGTCACCGTCATCGGGCTCGTGCTGGTCGCGCTGGGCGCGTACTGGGTGTACCAGGGTGTCAAGAAGAAGTTCCGCGAGGAGCTCGACATAGGCCGGATGCCGCCGCGCGCCCGCATGGTGATGGACCGCCTGGGCTTCGCCGGATACGTCGCCCGCGGACTGATCGCCGGCCTGGCCGGGATCTTCGTCGTCCAGGCGGCGCTCACCTTCGACCCCGACAAGGTCAGCGGCATCGACGGCACGCTCAGGGCCTTCGCCAAGACCCCGGCGGGCCCGTGGCTGCTCGTGGTGGTCGCGCTCGGGCTGCTGCTGTTCGCCGGCTACTGCTTCGGGGAGTCGCGCTGGCGCCGGACATGAGACTCGACGACTGGTTCCTCACCGAGGACGAACGCGGGAACCCCGAGACCAAGCTCGAAGCCTGGACCCGGGGCAACCTCGTCCGCCCCCTCATCCACGGCGCCACCTACTTCGCCGAACTCCGGGACCGCCTGGCCGCCCTGGGCCGCGACGACCTGCTGCTGTTCGCCGACTGGCGCGGCGACCCGGACGAGCGCCTGGCCAAGGACGGCCCGGCCATCGCGAGCGCGATGGCCGCGGCGGCGGAGAGGGGCGCGCTGGTCAGAGGCCTCATCTGGCGCTCGCACCTGGACTTCCTGCGCTTCAGCGCCGAGGAGAACCGCCACCTGGGCGAGCGCGTCGAGGCCGCCGGCGGCCAGTGCCTGCTCGACACCCGCGTACGGCACGGCGGCTCCCACCACCAGAAGTTCGTCATCCTGCGCCACGACCGCGACCCGCGGCGGGACGTGGCCTACGTCGGCGGCATCGACCTGTGTCACAGCCGCCGCGACGACGCCACCCACCGCGGTGACCCGCAGGCCGCCCCGATGCCCGGCGCGTACGGCGCCCGCCCGCCCTGGCACGACGCCCAGGCGGCGATCAGCGGCCCGGCGGTGGCCGAGGTGGAGAAGGTCTTCTGCGAGCGCTGGGAGGACCCGGCGCCGGAGACCCGCCACCCGCTCAGGCGCCTGCGCGACCGCCTGAGCAGCATGGACGACGCGCCCCCGCTGCCAGAGCCGGGCCCGCCGCCCGAGCCGGCGGGCACGCACGCGGTGCAACTGCTGCGGACCTACCCGCATCTGCGCAAGGCCCTGCCGTTCGCGCCGGAGGGCGAGCGCAGCGTGGCGCGGGCCTACCTCAAGGTCCTGGCCCGCGCCCGCTCGCTGGTCTACCTGGAGGACCAGTACCTGTGGTCCACGGAGGTCATCGAGCCGTTCGCCGAGGCGCTGGAGCGCGAACCCGGCCTTCACATGATCATCGTGGTGCCGCGCCATCCCGACCAGGACGGCTGGCTGGCCGGCCCGGCCAGCCTGATCGGCCGCGCGGAGGCGCTGGACCGGCTGACGCGCGCGGGGGACGGCCGCATCGCCATCTACGACCTGGAGAACCACGAGGGCACGCCCGTCTACGTGCACGCGAAGGTCTGCGTGGTGGACGACGTGTGGGCCACGATCGGCTCCGACAACGTCAACCTGCGCTCCTGGACGTTCGACTCCGAGCTGAGCTGCGCGGTGGTCGACGAGGAGCCCGACCCGCGCCCGCCCGCCGGCGCGCGGCGCTTCGCCCGCGACCTGCGCCTCACGCTGGCCGCCGAGCATCTGGACCGCGACGAGGACGACGTCCTCGACCTGTGCGATCCGAAGGCGGCCTTCGACGCGTTCGCCGAGTCCGCGGCGCGGCTGGACGCCTGGCACGACAACGACCGGCGCGGCCCCCGCCCGCCCGGCCGCCTGCGCCGCCATGGCCGTCCCGAGTTGGGGCGGGTGAGCAAGGCGCTGGCGATGCCCCTCTACCGTCTCGTCGTCGACCCGGACGGCCGGCCGCCGCGGCTGCGCCGTACCCAGGACTTCTGATGCCTCGTTTCGGTCTCAGGCTCACGCTCGCCGTCGTCGTCGCCCTCTGCGCGGGTGCGCTCTTCGCCGTGCTCGCGCTGCTGGTCGAGGCGGCCTTCCCGCCGCTGTGGCAGCTCGACCGCGCCACCGCGTACGGCCTGCACGCCGTCGCCACGGCCAACCCGGAGCTGACCCGGTGGATGCTGACCTGGACGGACGTGTTCGGCCCTTGGCCGTGGCGGCTGGCGGTGATCGCGGTCGCGGCGTGGCTGGCCTGGCGGGGCGCCTGCCGGCCGGCGGTCTGGGCGATGGTCACGATCACCGCGGGCGGGGTGCTCGGCCTGCTGCTGAAGATCGTCATCGGCCGGATCAGGCCGGAGCTGCCTGACCCGGTCTCGATCGCGCCCGGCGAGGCGTTCCCCTCCGGGCACGCGCTGACCGCCACGCTCGGCGCCGGAGTGCTCGTGCTGCTGCTCCTGCCCCGGCTGCGCGGGGCGGGCAAGGCGCTGGCGTGGGGGATCGCGGCGTTCCTCGCGGTGTCGGTGGCCGCCACGCGCGTGGCGCTCGGCGTGCACTGGGTCAGCGACGCGGTGGGCGGGGTGCTGCTCGGCCTGCTGGTGGTCGCCGCCACGACGGCGGCGTTCGAGGGGTGGCGCCGCGACATGGGAAGGGAGCCGGCCGAGCCGATGGTCGAAGGCGTGGAACCGGAGGTGGCGCGACGTGCGTGACGTGATCGCCCGGTTATGGCCGGCCGTCGTGTGGCTGTCGCTGATGACGGCGGCGACGTTCGCGCTGGGGGAGCTGGTCGAGCGTTCCGACTGGGCCGAGCCGGGCGTCATGGCGGACATCGCCGCCGAGCGCGTGCCGCTCCTGGATCAGGCCACCCACATCGGCAGCAGCCTGTCCGACACCCCGGTCATCGTGGTGCTCACCGCGCTGGCGGCGATTGTGTTCCGGCTGGCGCTGGGGCGCTGGCGGGAGTCGGTGTTCCTGGTCGCGGCGGTCTGGTCGCAGTCGCTGGTGTTCCTGGCGACCAGCGCGCTCGTGGCCAGGAGCCGTCCGCCGGTGGCGCACCTGGACGCCGCGCCGCCGACGAGCAGCTGGCCGTCCGGGCACGTCAGCGCCGCCGTCTGCTTCTACGGCGGCCTGGCCGTCCTGCTGGCGATCCGTCTGCACGGGCACCGGGTGCTGACCGGGCTGGTGTGGGCGATGGGCGCCGGGCTGCCGCTGATCGTGGCGGCCTCCCGGCTCTACCGGGGCATGCACTACGTCACCGACGTGGTGTGGGGGCTGGTGCTCGGGGTGTTCTGCCTGGCCGTGATGATCCGCCAGGTGCTCAGATGAGCACGTGCGGGCCTGGGTGACCGACGAAGGAGAACTGGGCGTTGCGGGTCAGCTTGATGTGGTCGGCCTGCCAGGTGTGCATGCTGGCGTCCGCGCTGCGCCAGTAGACGAAGTTGAAGCGGTCGGCCGAGTAGATCTTGACGCCGTCCTCCTTCAGGCGGCGGACCAGGTGGGTGTCCTCGCCGCGGGTGATGTCGGCGAAGGGGTAGGCGCGGAACATCTCGGCCTTGCCGAGGAACGTGCCGCCCTGGACCAGGAAGGAGTAGCGGTGCTCCAGGCCGGGCAGGCGGAGCATCGTGGTGTTGGAGCCCTCGAAGTAGCTGTAGTGCGCGCCCTTGCCGACGAGCTGGGCGTCGGTGTAGTCGAAGGCGCGGGCCAGGTCGGACAGGTAGTGCTCGCCGTACAGGTTGTCGTCGTCCATCTTGGCGATCAGCTCGCCCTCGGCGGCCGCGATGCCGAGGTTCATGCACGCGCCGAGCGACAGTTCCGCTGCGGCCGGCAGCACGGTCACGTCGCTGATGCCCGCCATGCGCGCCTTGTCGGCCACGACGACCGGGTCGATGTCGAGGCCGTGCAGCACCATCACGAGCTGCAGCGGGCGGTGGATCTGCTTGGCCACCGAGGAGATCGCGTGCTCGATCTGAGAGGCGCGGTTGGTGGGCAGCACGACCGAGATCGAGCGCTCACCGGCGCTGACCGGGCGGCCCAGCAGCCGCAGGATCTGGTCGACGCGATGGGAGAACAGGTGCTTGTCGAACACCTCGCGCATGGCCAGGTGGCCCATGCGGGCGCGCAGCTCGGGGCTGTTGACGAGGTGGAGCACCTGGTTGTAGGACTCGATCGGCTCGCGGGCGATCGGGATCAGCTCGCCGAACGTCTCCTCGATCGCGCGCGACCAGCCGGTGACGACGGGCGTGGAGCAGGCCGACAGCTCGAAGACGCGGCGCGCGCACATGGTCGGGGAGTCGAGCACGGAGTTGACGTTGAGGAAGACCTTGTACATGCGGTACGCGGCCAGCATCTGGTCGTAGGGGAGTTCGCCGACGATGTGCGGGCGGTACTTCTCCGGCCAGGCGTACTTCTCGTCGACCTCGCCGTTGCGGGCGAAGATGTGCAGGCCCAGCTCGCGTACCGGGTCGAGGACGGTCTCCATCTGCTCGCGGCGCTCGGGGTGCTTGTCGCGGAAGTACATGCCGGCGAAGACCACGTCGTGCAGGCGGCCCTGCTTCTGCTGGATCGGGTTGTGCACGCGGGGCTGGGCGGCGAACTGCAGCACGTCCACCCGGTCGTGTCCCAATGTTTCCCGATATTTCGGCAGCATGTCACCGTCGCAGGTGAACACGTAGTCGAACAGCTTGGCCGTGTCGATGAAGAAGTCGAAGTTCGGCGGGTCCTCCTTGTTCCAGAAGACCGTGGGGATGCCCTCCTGCCTGCACCAGGCCACCAGATCGCGCAGCGGGTCCTTGGGCGCGTTGGTGCCGGTCATCTGGTAGCGCCAGCGGCCCTGGTTGCCGTGCCAGGCCGACTCGCAGAACAGCAGGTCGGGCCGCTTCTCGGCGAAGATCTCCGGCCAGTCCTTGAGCCCGAACTCGATCTGGTCCCACTCGTAGCGGAAGGCCATCCGGGAGAAGTCGTCCAGGATCACGGCCACGCGCAGGTCGGGGCGGTTCACCGGCCCCGCCGGCCACTTGATCGCGGGCACGTCGACCAGCGGCGGGCGCTTGCCCGCCTGCTCGATGATCTCGGTCACCGCCTGCTCGGGCGCCTTGGGCGCCTTGTCGTGCGAGCGGACGGCCTTGATGATCTGCCCCGGGCTCTTGGCGCCGAGGGCCTCACCCAGCTTGAACGTCCGCTTGGCCTGCGTGGCCTCCAGCTTCCATCCGGCGTAGGCGGCCTTGGCCTCGGCGATCTCCAGCCGTCGCCGCAGCTCCCTGATGTCGGCCTCGTAGCGCTCGACGAGCTTGCGCTCCTCCGGGAGCCAGTTGACGGGACCGAGCCGCTGGTAGGTCGGCTCTTCTGGGGTTTCGGCCATGGTGCTCGCCTATCGCTTCGCGGGGGTCAGTCGATGGTACGGCTGCGCCGTACCCCTTGTCCGGGTTTGTGGGGTTATTCGCCCCGAGTGCCCTGCGCGGCCGGAGACAGGTTGTCCCCCTTGAGCCACGCGGCCACGACCCGGGCGATCCGCGGGCCGGCGGCGCCGTCCCACAGGGGCGGCAGCTCGCCCGAGGGCGTCGCCGCGCCGTCGGCCAGCGCCTTGTCCGCCGCGGCCGGCAGCGAGGCCGGGGTGACCAGGCGGTTGGTGCCGTGGGTGATGGTGACCGGGCGCTCGGTGTTGGGCCGCACGGTCAGGCACGGGACGCCGAGCATGGTCGTCTCCTCCTGCACGCCGCCCGAGTCGGTCACGACCAGCGCGGCCCCGCGTACCAGCGACAGGAACTCGACGTAGCCGAGCGGGTCCACGACCTTGACCGCCGGGCCGTCCACGAGGCCGGCCTCGGCCAGCCGGGTACGCCCGCGCGGGTGGATCGGCACGACGAGCGGGATGCGCTCGGCCACGGACAACACGGAGTCGACCAGTTCCTTGGCGGCGGCCGGGCTGTCGACGTTGGCCGGGCGGTGCAGCGTGGCCACGGCGTAGCGCTCGGGCAGGCCGAGCCGCGCCACGATCGGCGCGGGGTCCAGCCTGGGCAGCGCGGAGAAGAGGCTGTCGATCATCGGGTTGCCGACGAAGTGCACCTTCTCCGGCGCGACGCCCTCGCGCGCGAGGAACTGCAGCGCGTCCGGCGAGGTCGTGAACAGCAGGTCCGACAGCGAGTCGGTGACGATCCTGTTGACCTCCTCCGGCATGCCGCGGTCGAACGAGCGCAGGCCCGCCTCGACGTGCGCGGTCTTGATACCGAGCTTGGCCGCCACCAGGATCGCGGCCAGCGTGGAGTTGACGTCGCCGTAGACCACGACCAGGTCGGGATCGTGCTCGGTGAAGACCTCTTCGAGGCCGATCAGGAGCGCCGCGGTCTGCTTGGCGTGGGTGCCGGAGCCGACGGCCAGGTTCGCGAGCGGGTCGGGCAGCGCGAGGTCGCGGAAGAAGACGTCAGACATCAACTCGTCGTAGTGCTGACCTGTGTGGATGATGCCCTGACGCACACCGAGTTCGCCGAGTGCTCGGACCACCGGGGCGGCCTTCACGAAGTTGGGCCGGGCGCCCAGAACGTGAAGGACCAGGGGGTTCTCCCGCATTGACCTCGCCTTTCATTGCGAAACAGGGAAAAACGTTGCCTATGGTACGGTCACCGCGTGGTATCCGACGCCAGACGCAAGGTTTCCGCCAAGTCGGCCCGAGCGGGCGTCGGCGGACTACTCAAAGGCTTCGTCCAGCACCCGATCATCGTCTCCCGCGTCGTCGTGACGAAGGTGAAGTCGGATCCGGTGCGGGTGGCCCAGGCCGCGGCGGACGCGCTTCCGCCGGTGCTGCGTCCCATCGTGGGCAAGGTCGCCTGGCCCGCCGCGCGCAAGGTGCGCTGGGCGGTGCGGAAGATCAGCATGCGCGCGGTCCAGGCCCCGTGGAACGAGGCAAAGGCGCACTGGGACGCCGGCCGGATCACCGAAGCGGCCCAGGTGCTCGATCCCCACGTCAAATACCCCTTCGTCAAGCGCAGGGCCGCCTACTACCGGGGCGAGCTGGCCGCGATCAGCCCCGATCCGATCCCGCCGAAGCCGGCCGTGGCGATCGGGGAGCGGGTCGACGGGCGGGTGCTGCACTGCGTCACCAACGCCCTGCCGTACACGCAGGCCGGATACACCGTGCGGACCCACCGCATCGTCACCGCGCAGAAGGCCGCCGGGCTCGACCCGCACGTCGTGACCAGCTGGGGCTGGCCGATGCTGCAGGGACACGCGGACGCGACGCCGTTCGAGGAGGTCGACGGCATCCCCTACTACCGGCTTCTGCCGGACGGGCGGGGCGAGATGCCGTTCGAGACCACCGGGCGGATCATCCGGGGCGCCGACGAGGTGACCCGGCTGGCCGAAAAGTTGCGGCCCCAGGTTCTGCACGCGGCGACCGACCATCGCAACGGCTCGGTGGCCCACGCCGTACGTCAGCGGACGGGCACGCCCTTCGTCTACGAGGTACGCGGGTTCCTGGAGGAGACCTGGGTCTCGCGTGACCCCGACGTGCGTACCGGCAGCCAGCGCGCGGTGCTGCAGCGCGAGCGCGAGGCGTTCCTCATGCGCGAGGCCGACGCGGTCGTCACCCTCGCCGAGACGATGGCCACCGAGATCGTCGAGCGCGGGGTGCCGCGCGAGAACATCTACCTGGCGCCCAACGCCGTGGACGACTCGCTGCTGAGCGTCTCCTACGACGGCGGCGCGTTCCGCCGGGACATGGGGATCGCCGACGGCGAGATCGTGGTCGGCTCGGTCTCCAGCATCGTCGGTTATGAGGGCTTCGCCACTCTGCTGCGGGCGGCGGCGTACCTGCGCGACCAGGGCACTCCGGTGCGCGCGCTGATCGTCGGCGACGGCAGCGAGCGGGAGAACCTCCTCGAGCTGGTCAAGGAGCTGCGCCTGGACAGCGCGATCCTGCCCGGCCGGGTCGATCCTGAAGAAGCGCTGAAAGCTCAGGCGGCGATCGACATCTTCGTCTGCCCGCGGGAGGACCTGCGGGTTTGCCGACTCGTTACGCCATTGAAACCCGTCGAGGCGATGGCGCTCGGGAAGCCCGTCGTACTCAGTGATTTGCCCGCTCTGTCGGAGCTTGTCGGCTCGGACGGCGCCGGTCTGCTCGTGCCGCCCGGAGACCCGGAAGAGCTCGCGAAGGCGCTGGCCGCGCTCCGCGAGGACCCCGCCAGACGTGCTGAGATGGGTGAGGCCGGACGGGCTGAAGTGGCCGCCAAGCGGACCTGGAGCCGCGTTGCCGAGACTTATCGAACGCTCTACCGATCCCTAGACGAACGATGACCCGGGATTTGCCTGCCGGTTGTGACGGGTTCGCTCGCATTAGGCGTGAGCTGAGTGGACTTGAGATAACCTTTGCGACCATGAAGTGTTGTTTCCGGCTCGCCAAGGTACAGCTGTGACAGAAATCGACTTGGCTGTCATCGGCCTGGGATACGTCGGCATGCCACTGGCCAAGGAGGCCGTGGCGGCTGGACTGCGGGTCGTCGGCGTCGACGTCGACCCCCGCAAGGTCGACGCGCTCAACGCCGGTCAGTCCTACATCGATGACCTGACGGACGCCGATCTCGAGCACATGCTGGACAACGGCTTCAGCGCCACGCTCGACGAGTCCGTGCTGGCCAAGAGCAACACCATCGTCATCTGCGTGCCCACCCCGCTGGACGAGGACCACCGCCCGGACCTGTCCGCGGTCGAAGGCGCCACCGGCACGGTCGCGCGCAACCTCACCAAGGGCACGCTCGTCGTGCTCGAGTCCACGACCTACCCGGGCACCACCGACAACGTCGCCCGCCCGCTGCTCGAAACCTCGGGTCTCATCGCCGGTCAGGACTTCCACCTGGCCTTCTCGCCCGAGCGCATCGACCCGGGCAACCCCAAGTTCGGCCTGCGGAACACCCCCAAGGTCGTCGGCGGCTACACCACGCCGTGCCGCGACCGCGCCGCCGCGTTCTACGCGCAGTTCATCGAGCAGGTCGTGCCCGTCAGCGGCACCCGCGAGGCCGAGATGGCCAAGCTGCTCGAGAACACCTACCGGCACGTCAACATCGCCCTCGTCAACGAGATGGCGATCTTCTGCGACGAACTCGGCATCAACCTCTGGGAAGCCATCGAGGCCGCGGCCACCAAGCCGTTCGGGTTCCAGAAGTTCCTGCCCGGACCGGGCGTCGGCGGGCACTGCATCCCCGTCGACCCGTCCTACCTTTCGTACACGGTACGCAAGCTCGGCTACCCCTTCCGGTTCGTCGAGCTGGCCCAGGAGATCAACGAGCGGATGCCGTCCTACGTGGTGGCCCGCGCGCAACGCCTGCTGAATCGGCATAAGAAGGCCGTGAACGGCGCCAAGGTCGTCATGCTTGGCGTGACCTACAAGGAAGACATCGCCGACGAGCGGGAGACGCCGGCCCTGCCGGTGGCGAGAGCCCTGCTGGAACTGGGCGCCGACCTCTCCTACGTCGACCCGCACGTCAAGGAATGGCTCGTGGACGGCACTCCGGTGCCGCGTGAGGAGGATCTGGCCCAGGCCGTAGTGGAAGCGGACGTGACCCTGCTGCTGCAGAAGCACGCCGCTTTCGACCTCGGGATGATCGAGGAGAAGGCCCGGCTCGTGCTGGACACCCGCGGTGTGCTCACCGAGGGTGAACGCGTCGAGCGGCTGTAGCGACGGAGGCTGCGCGCAGTGCACGTGCTCGTCATGACGGTGGTGCATCACCCCGAGGACGCCAGGATCCTGCACCGGCAGATCCGTGCGCTCGTCGATGCCGGTCATGAGGTCACGTACGCCGCGCCGTACACGGCGCGCGGAGTCGTTCCCCGCTCCTGGGTGAACAGCGTCGACCTGCCGCGCGCCGCCGAGCGCAAGCGGATCTCTGCCGTGCTCGCCGCCCGCAAGCTGTTCAAGCGGATGCGGGCCAAGGTCGACCTGGTGCTGATCCACGACCCCGAACTGCTGTTCGCGGTCTGGGGCGTGCGCAAACGCCCGCCCGTGGTCTGGGACGTGCACGAGGACACGCCGGCGACGCTCTCGCTCAAGCACTGGCTGCCGTCGTTCCTGCGCCCGCCGGTCCGCTTCTTCGCCAGACTCCTCGAGGGTACGGCGGAGCGTCACCTTCACCTGCTGCTGGCCGAGACCGCGTACGCGGGCCGGTTCAAGCACGCCCACCTGATCGTGCCCAACGAGACGTGGGTGCCCGACACCGTCACCGCCCCCGGCGACGACCGGGTCGTCTACCTCGGCTGGCTGTCGTGGGCACGCGGCGTACGCGAGGCGGTCGAGGTGGCCCGCATCCTTCAGCCGTACAAGGTGGCGGTCGAGCTGATCGGCTACGCCGACCCGCAGAGCCGTCCCATGCTCAACGAGGCCGTGGCGGAAGGCGTGCTCGAATGGCGCGACTTCATGCCCAACGACGAGGCGCTCAAGCGGCTCGACGGGGCACTGGCCGGGCTCTCGCTGCTCCACGACGAGCCCAATTACCGCCACTCCATGCCCACGAAGATCGTGGAGTACATGGCGCACGGCATCCCCGTGATCACCACCCCGTCGCCGCGCGCGGTGGAGCTGGTGGAGCGATACGACAGCGGCGTCGTCGTGCCGTGGCAGGACCCCAAGGCCGTGGCCCAGGCGGTGCTGACGCTCCGCGACGACGTGCGCGAACGGCAGGGCCAGGGCGCCCGCGGCTACGCGGCGGCCCGCGCCAACCACCACTGGCCGAACTCCGCCAAGCGGTTCGTGGCCCAGCTCGAGGCGTGGGCCGGGGTGAAGAAGTAGCTCTGGCTGTTTATTTCCGGCACATCACGAGGGCGGTAGGTTCCTGAACGTGCGCTGGCTCCTCGTCCTCCTGGGCGTAGCGGTCCTCGCCGCGGTAGCGGCTGTGGTCATCGTGCTGCCCTCCTCCTCGGAGAAACCGATCAAGACCAGCGGCAAGCCGGTCGCGAGCCCCACCAAGGAACAGCCGACGCCACAGGTCTCCGAGTTCAGCGACCCGTGCGGCACCTTCGACACCGACGAGAAGTACACCTACGCCGTCACCGGCTACTGGATCATGCCGAAGTCGAACCCGTGCACCTGGCGCCACCAGTTCCAGGAGATCCACCGGGTCGGCGGCGACACCGTCATCAGGATCGGGTACGGCATGCAGTACCGGCCGATCGACGACCAGGGCCGCATTCTGCGCCGCGACAACAACCAGGTCGACGACCTCTACGCCGGCTGCGTCGAGAACGGCAGGACCTGCCGGCAGGCGGCGGACGACGACCTCAAGAAGTTCAACCCGGGCAACCGGATCGCCAGGACCTTCGTCTACCGGACCGACGAGTCGTACAGCACGAGCATTTTCCGCTGCACCGACGTGGAACGGACCATCGAGGTCGGCAAGCGCGTCTACTTCCGCCTCATCGCGCCCATGGACGGCTCCGACGACGCGAGCTGCAACTTCGAGGAAGCCGGCAAGTACGACCTCATCCTCATCGCCGCGTCGAAGATGGACAGCCTCACCCAGCTCCTCACGCTGGGCGACCAGTTCGGCGTGCGCGTCTTCCCCGCGCTGCCGCTGGCCCCCCGCGACCAGAAGACCCCGACCAGGGCCAACCCCGCACACATCGGCGCCCTGACCACGCTCACCCGCCGCATCCTGCAGGACTACGGCGCCCGCTTCGAGGGCCGCGACGCGCTCGGCGGCGTCTACCAGCCCTTCGAAGTGCAGATGGGCGCCACGCTGGCCGGCAACCCCACACTCCAGGTGTACGCCGACCAGCACGAGATCGTCGAACAGGAGCTTCCCGACAAGCCCATCCTGATCAGCCCCTACATGGACGCCAGGAAGCGGGTCGGGTTCGGCCAGACACCGCTGCAGGTGGCCGAGGCGTTCAAGGCACTGGCCAGGACTGGCGTCGGCATCATCGCCCCGCAGGACAGCCGGGGCACCGGCAAGGTCGGCCTCTTCTGGCCCGACCAGCGCGGCGACGAGGTCGACCCCCGCCTGCGGCCGCTCGTGGGCGAGAGCACGTACGGCGACACCTACCACGGCTCCAGCCGCGACTACTACCGCGAGATGTCCATCGCCCGCGAGCAGATGCTCGCGGAGGGCTTCAAGGTGGACCTCTGGGCCAACGTCGAAGCCTTCGAACCCTCCGGCGACCAGCCCTGCACCCCGCAGGGCACCCGCGGCAAGACCGACAAGAAACGCCTCGACCAGGCCGTGACCATGGCCGGCCGCTACGTCCAGAAGGTCGTCTCCTACATGTGGAGCGACTTCATGACCTGCGGCGATCCTTCCCTGGAGAAGGAGATCATCAAGGACTACGCCCGCCCCATCGTCGTGGACGCCATCCGCCGCAACCGCGACATCCAGGACGGGATGGAGGTACGCGGCTACAACCTCGAAGGCGGCAGCGTCACCGTCGAATGGAGCGGCGGCACCAAGGACCTCGACATCGCCGGCGTCGGCTGGCTGGACAAGGTCCCCCAGGACCCCAGCCTCGCCGAGGGCCTGCAGACCGCATGGGTACCCTTCGACTGGTCGCAGGTGCCGCCCGGGGAATGGATCCGCATCGGGGTGAAGCTCCCCTCCGGACAGGCGGCGACGGAACCGCTCCGGGTCCGGATCAGCGTGTAACGTGCGGAGCATGGTGCCGAGCGTCCCGGTGAGCGTGGACCTGGTCGTGCTCACGGTGCGCTGCCAGGCACTGAGCGCGCTGGTCTGGCGCCGGGACAACCCGCCCTTTCTCCGGCGATGGTCGTTGTCCGGCGGCTTCATCCAGCTGGATGAGGACCTGCCGGACGCGGCCCGCAGGATCCTGGCCGAACGCGCGGGCCTGCCGGGCGCGCCAGTGCACCTGGAACAGCTGCAGACGTACGGCTACCCGGACCGGGACCCGAGGCAGCGGGTGCTGAGCGTGGCCTATCTGGGTTTGGCGCCAGATCTGCCCGCGTCGGAGAAGGCGCACATGGCGTGGATCCCGGCGGCAGAGTTGACCGTGATGGCCTTCGACCACAGACGCATCATGCTGGACGCCATCGAACGGGCACGGGCGAAGCTGGAGTACACGTCGCTGGGCGCGGCCTTCTGTCCACCGGAGTTCACGGTGGCGGATTTGCGGCGGGTGTACGAGATCGTGTGGGGCAGACTGCTGGACCCCCGCAACTTCCACAGGAAGGTCACCAAGGCGGAAGGCTTCCTGGTGGAAACCGGATCCACCACCACCCGGGACGGCGGCCGCCCAGCCAAACTCTACAAACGCGGCCCAGCCGAACTCCTCCACCCGCCTATGCTCCGCTCTTAAGGGCAAGGACTTCGCTGCCGCTCAGACGCCCTTCCCGGCCCACCCGTTGCCCAACTGGGGTGTTGACCGGCTGACACCCGCCCCGCCACAAAGGTGGTCGCTTCGCTCCCGCGCTTCTCCAGTCGGGCCGAGGCCCGACCCCTGGTGGACTTCGCTTCGCTCAGGCGCTTCCTCAAGGGGCAAGCCCAGGTTTGGCCGGGCGGGACACGAGCTGCCGCCTGGACGACATCGCACCCTCCATCTCGGACAACGCCCCCGCTCGGTGCCCCCTGGACCCAGTCACTTGGGCTGTCGTACAGGGATGTGCGGCTCACCGCGAAACCGAGCGCACCAGCAACCCGAATCTGTTGGTCACCAAAGCGGGCAGGAGCCCAGCCTCCGTCGCCTATGTCAACCACGTCCTGGACCCGGCCGTAGTCTCGCCGCCCGGCTGATTGAACTGGTCAATGCCATGAATGCCGAGCTTGTCGCCGCGGCATTCGGGATGCACCCCGAAGGGCTCATGATCTATCTCGCTGATCACGTCGACTCGCCCCGCGTACCCGAAATATGAGCATGAGACGTTGCAGCTCAGTGGCAGCGCAGATCGAACCCGGCCTCGTGGCCTCCGTCGAAGAACTCCACGATGACGCCCTTGTATCCATCTCCCCGCCATGATCCGCTCGGGTTGACATACACGGTGCCGGAAATCTCGCGACCTTCGACGCCTTCGACTGTGACGGACTGGAAGTAGCGTGCGATCTCGGCGTCTGGCAGCTTCGTGACCAGGGCCAGGTGGACCAGATAATCGCAATGATTGCTGTTGCCCGACAAAAGACCCACCATGCTCGCCTTGGCACGCTGATCAGGCTCGGTTTGAGGTGGAAGCGAAAGCCTGCTCACCCGCTCCTGCAGCCGGATCAGCCTCTCGTCGTTCCGCCCCTCGGGGATCTTGAACATCAGGACGGAGGCGACGACGAAGGCCAGGAGCGCAAGGCACACGAACAACGGCCACCTGCTTCGACGTTTCGGTAACGCCTCCGGGGCAGCCTCGGTCAGCACCATGCCATCCTCCAGGTCAACAACATGAGTCCGGTACTTGTGCTGACACTGCGGCAGGGGCGGTGCCCGCAAAGAGAGAGCGCGCCCATGATCTCAGAGGGGCACTGACCGATCACCTCTCATGGTGCCTCGAAAGAGGCCGAACCCGTGCAGTTTGGCGTCACCTGAACGTGGTCAGGGGCTCTCTTCCTGGAAGCGGGCCGGTCGCCGCCCCGGACGGGGCGGCGCAGCCGCTGGAACGGCACCATCGGATATCAGAACTGTCCGAATGCCTGGGCGGTTACCAGAGCCAGCGGCTCTCGGGGATCTGCCAGTCGGCGATCGTCGTGCGTTCGACGCGGATGACTCGTTGAGGTCCAGCCCATGAAGCCGGGTCGTGGAAGTTCGGCATTGTGACAGGTCCATCCTGTCTTCCCAGGTAGGTAGAAGGGGATGGCTTGGCCCGGTGGATGTGATCTCCGCTGTTGAGCGGCCAGGATCATCCCGGCAAGCGGTCCAAAGAGCTCGCGCGGTTCCGAAGTTCACCACCGCAACGTCTACATCGCAGGATCGCGACCCCCCGCTTCCTGGCCGATATACCGGGCTTTCAGCTCATTCATCAAGCTTTCGGAGTCCGCGTGGCTCATTCCCGTCTCGCCACGGATGAGAAGAATTGCCTGCTCCGATCGTCCTGCCGCGATCAGCTCACCTACACGGTCGGCAAGCTGATCGTCAGGCCATAGGGTGTCGTTCGCGCGGATGTGTGCGGCGGCGAGCATGTTGGCGACGTGGCATTCCGCCTCCTCAAGCCCGAGCCCTGTGTCTTCATGGATGGTTCGAGCCGCATCTGCGCTCTTACCCTCGTTGAGGAGGACGGCCGCACGAGCGCGAGTCTCTTCCGGCAGCGGCATCGGAAGTCCCAACCGCTGCCAGGGCCACTGATCCGGTCCCCGTCCTGGAGAAAGGGCCGATCGGCGGCGGCGTCGTAGCATCACCATGAGCACCACGCTCACGAGGCTCAGCAGGAACACTGACCATCCGACCCAGTGATCTAACCCCATGGCGCGATCGTACCTCTGAGGACAGAAGGTGCGATCTTAGGTAGAGCGGGCTGGGTGTGGTGGCGCTGCTTTGCTGGTGCGTTCAGATCGACGCGGAGCATGTGGTCGACGAACGGGTTGTATGGAGCCAATCGCGACGGGCGAGGCGGCAGCTGACATCGCTTCCGCGCGATGAGGGCTGGTCCCCTCGCTGGCCGGCATGTGGATCTACTTCCCGTCTACGAAGTCAGGCCGGCGGGAGGAAACGGTGCAAGGCGCGGTGGCTGGACCTCGCCCTTCAAGTCTTGCAAGGATCAAGCGGTGAGCCATAGTGATTGCGGTCTGCCTGCCGACAGAGCCTTGTTTTCGTGCGATCTTTACGATACTGACCCTGTGTCAACGCCAATGACGCAAGGTAAGGTGTGAATGTGTTGATCAGGTTCGCGGCTGCCAACTACCGTTCGATCAGTGAACCCATCGAGCTCTCTATGGTTGCGATCGATCGTGATCGCGAAGAAGCGCGTCCGGTCTCGCTGCTCGGGGAGAGCCTTCTGCCGATAGCGGCGATCTACGGGCCGAATGCCTCAGGCAAGTCGAACGTGATCGACGCGCTCGTGTGGTTGCGCGATGCCGTGCGGCACTCTCTACGCATCTGGGAAGACGAGATCCCGATCGAGCCGTTCGCCTTCGGAGAAGGCCCGGTCACCCCGAGCAGCTTCAGCGTCGAGATCGCGATCAAGGGTGTGCGATTCGAGTACTTGCTTGAACTGGATCGCGAGCGGGTCGTATACGAAGGGCTCTTCCACTACCCGGAGAAGAAGCGCCGGAGAATCTTCGAGCGGGAGGAAATGGAGCTGAAGCTCCAGCGAGGACTCGGGGGCCTGTCCGGTACGCGGGAACTGATGACGCAGCGCACCCTGGCGCTCTCGGTCGCGCGGAGGTTCGACGAGCCGCTCGTCACGGACTTCGCCGCGAGCTTCATGAGAATGCACGTGCTTGGGCAAACGGCCAGGCACCGAATGCGTGGCCTGCCGTACGGTGAGGCTCCGCTCTCGACGCTTCGATGGTTCGAACAGCCCGGCGATCAGCTCTCGCTGTTCGGGGAGAGCGAGCTTGATGCCGGGATCATCGGAGGTCGCGAACAAGCGCTGTCGCTGCTGCGGCTCGCCGATCTAGGTATCGAGGACGTGATCATCGAGGACCAGGACGAGAGCTATTCCGAGCCCAAGGGACGCGCTCGACGCCGGTTTCGTCTGCTCCACAGAACACTGAATGAAACCATGCCGTTCGAATGGCATGCCGAATCAGAAGGCACCAGGACCTGGTTCGCACTCATCGGCCCGGTTCTGACGGCGCTCAGGACGGGCACTGCCGTTCTCTTCGACGAACTTGATGCGAGCCTGCATCCGACTTTGTCTGCCGAGCTGCTCCGCATCTTCCACAGCCCGGTGACCAATCCGCGCGGCGCCCAGCTCGTCTTCACGTCTCACGATGCCAGCCTGTTGAACTCTCTCAACAGAGACGAGGTTTGGCTGACGGAAAAACGCCCGGACGGTTCAACTCGTCTCGGCGCGCTGGCCGACTTCGCGGGCGAGCGAGTACGGAAGTCGCAGAACCTCGAGAACGCCTATCTGCACGGAAGGTTTGGCGCGCTTCCCCAAGTGGATCAGTCCGCGCTGCTCCGCGCGCTTGGGCTGATCGGCTGATGGGCGCGAAAGGGCGGCCAAAGGGCGGCAGGCCACTGCGGCGGCAAGCGGAAAAGCGCCCTGAGCTTCGCACCATCGTGGTCTTCTGCGAAGGCCGGAATTCGGAGCCCGACTATATCAACGGCCTGAAAAGGCTTGCACACATAGCCGAGAACACCCGCGCTGAGCATCCACATCCATCTCGATCATGGCGTTCCGCTGACGCTGGTCCGCAAGGCAGTGGGGTACAAGAAAGATCCGGAAGTGGATGAATGCTGGTGCCTCTTTGATGTTGAATGGCCCCTGAATCATCCGAACCTCGCGCAGGCCGTCAATCTGGCGAAGTCCAACGACATCAACCTCGCGATATCCAATCCGTGCTTCGAGATCTGGTTAATGCTGCACCATCAAGCTTGCGGCGCCTTCATGGACACCGAGTCGGCGGAACGGTCATCGCGCAGGTTGGATGGGAGGCCCGGTAAGAGCATCGACGCCGAGGCGTACATGCCCATGCGGAAGAAGGCTGCGCGTCATGCCGAGAGGCTTGACGTCCGGCATGATCTGAACGGAACAGTCTTCTCGCACAACAATCCATCTTCTGGGATGTACAAGTTCCTGTGGAGTCTGGAGGGCAAGGATTGAGGTGTCATCTGCCGACATCCGCGGGTAACAGCGGGGCTGTGTCCGATTGCCGAGTTTCTCGATGAGCAGGTGGGGGGACTTGCGCCGTCCGGAGATCATTTTCAGGTCCACGCTCGACGGCGAGTACCGCAGCGATCCGACGATCACGTGTGTCGCGTTTATGTGACTGTATAGAAGAGCGAGTACTGCGAGCCAGAGCCGTTGAATTTCGCCTCCAGCTGTCCATGGCCTTGCTCGGATGCTCTGACCGTGTGCGTTCCGAGGCTGTCGTCGGGATCGATGGGCTCGGTGTCTTCGTCGAACAGTTCAATGGTCATGGTGTCCTGATCCAAATGGAAGCTCTTTGAGATCGTAACCGTGTGCCCCGGTGAAATGGGGACCGCATCGGAGTTCGGCCATACGCGCGAGCCGTTTACCTTGATGTAGACTTCGTCTTCTTCGCTGTCCTCCGTGCGAAGGCACGAGAGATGTGTCAGGTTAACCGAGGTCATGATGGAATTCCTTTCGTTGCTCGTCCGACGATGGAGTACCCTGGCAACGCCCGCGGAACACGACTATCGAATAAGAAGTGGCCACTGCTTGACTGTCGGGCTCCGCATGGGAGCGCCCCTTGACCTGCCAAAAGCTCTCTGCGAACTAAAACGGATGACGTGGCTGGGGTATCGTCGTGATCGTGCAGAGGACGCCGCAGGAGAAGAAGCTTCTGAGCTACGCCAAGGACCGCCGCAACGCGTACGGCGAGAATGACAAGAGTTCTCGCAAGAACATCCGCCGCAACAAGCGCACCCCCCACCGGGCCAACAGGCACCGGGCCCACCAGATCCTGGAGGCCGCCATCGGCGCCGTGGACGAGGTCGTGGAGGAGCAGGTCGAGTTGCGTGTCGGGCGGCGGCGGCCCAAGGAGTGGCGGAAGGTGGCGGACGTTCCGCTGGGGGAGATCGTGCGGGCCAAGCTGGCGTGAGGAGTACGCACGCCATCGAGATGGGACCTGGCGTGGTCGTCAAGCGCTACCGGTCCGTCGAGCATGGGCAGCCGGAGCGGGAGTGGCGGGCGCTGGGGTTGCTCGATCGGTACGCGCCCGGGCTGGCGCCCGTGCCGGTGAGTGCCGATCTGGACGGCGAACCGCCGAGTGTGGTGATGTCCCGGGTCGCCGGGTCGGCTGTGGACGAAGTTGTCGAGGGCGTCCTGGCAGACGCTTTGGCCGAGGCTGTGGACAGGGTGCAGCGGGCGGTGCCGCCGGCCGTACTGGAGAAAGTGC
Source organism: Nonomuraea sp. NPDC059023 (assembly GCF_042740095.1). Classification (NCBI taxonomy): domain Bacteria; kingdom Bacillati; phylum Actinomycetota; class Actinomycetes; order Streptosporangiales; family Streptosporangiaceae; genus Nonomuraea; species Nonomuraea sp. NPDC059023. The sequence goes on from NZ_JBHYIO010000034.1 coordinate 68,077, forward strand.
CTGTTCGGGCTGGTGATGCGGTCGCTCTGCTTGAGCGGGTGCGGGGGTGGTTGGCGGCGGGGGAGGAAGTGGGGGTGGTCGCGGACGCGCTTCGGCGAGCGGACGCGTGGGTGCGGCGGCCGGACTTGGCGGAACGGCTGGCGCGGCCGGGCACCCCGGTGTTCGGTACCGGTGACGGGAATCTTGCGAACTACCTGTGGGACGGAAGCCGGATCCGCCTGGTCGATTTCGAGTACGCGGGTCGTGGTGACCGCGCCTTCGAACTGGCCGAGGTGCTGGAGCACGTCTCGGTCTGGCGTGGCGGCGTCGGCGGGATGGATGGCGTGCTGGATCGGTTGGAGCTGACGGCCGGGGAGGCCGCCAGGCTCATCGAGTGTCGTCGGCTGCTCGCCTTGTTCTGGTTGCTGCGCACGCGCGCGGAAGCACCGGCGCGGCGGATGCTCAGCCTGCTCTAGCGGGGGCGGGGACGAGGGTCCAGCCGGCCGCCTGCTCGCGTTGCCGCCAGTAGCCGGCGAAGCGGCCGTCCAGGGCGAGGAGTTCGGGCAGGGTTCCCGACTCCACCACGCGGCCGGCCTCCAGGAACACGATCTGGTCGGCGCGGGCGATTGTGCTGAGGCGGTGGGCGATGATGAGCGTCGCCCGGTCCCGGCCGGTGGATTCCAGGGCGCCGATGATGGCGCGTTCGTTGTTGGTGTCCAGTGCGGCGGTGGCCTCGTCGAGCAGGAGCAGGGGCGCGTTCTTGAGGAGGGCGCGGGCGATGCTGACGCGCTGGCGTTCGCCGCCGGACAGGGAGGTGCCGCGTTCGCCGACGCGGGTTTCCCAGCCGTTCGGGAGGCGGGCGATGACCTCGTCGAGCTGGGCGGCGGTGGCGGCGGCGCGGATCTCGTCCTCGGTGGCGGCGGGGTTGCCGAGGCGGACGTTGTCGTACAGGCTCGCGTCGAACAGGTACACGTCCTGGAAGACGATGCCGAGCTGGCCCATCAGGACGGCGGGGTCGTAGTGGCGGACGTCGTGGCCGCGGACGTGGACGGCGCCGGCGCCCACGTCGTGGAAGCGGGCGATCAGCGCCAGCAGGGTGCTCTTGCCGGCGCCGGAGGGGCCGACCACCGCGGTGGTGGTGCCGCGTTCGACGGCGAAGGAGACTCCGGCGATCGTGTCGTGGCCCGGCTCGTAGCCGAAGTGGACGTCGCGCAGTTCCAGCGCGGCGGCGTCGTGGCGGGGCAGGATCTCGGCGTCGCCCTGGAGCGGGTCCAGGGCGGGGGCGTCGAGGATGGCGTGGACGCGGGTGAGGGTGCCGCGCATGTTCTGCAACGCGGGGGACAGATCGGCCAGCGTCGTGAACGGTTCGATGAACCGGACGATGACGATGATCACCGCGACCACCTCGGCCGCGTTCAGCTCGCCGGAGACGCCCAGGGTGACGGCGGTGGCGGCCAGCCCCAGGAGCGCCGCCTGCGTGGCGAATCCGAAGACGAGCTGGCCGGGGATGCCCAGTCCGATCAGCCGTAGTGCGGCCTTGCGCTGGCGGGTGAGTGCCCGTCCGATCGCGGTGCCTTCCACGCCGGTACGGCCGGCCGTACGCAATGCCGGTTGTGACTGCGCCAGCTCGATGATGCGCTGAGCGAGCTCACCGGAGGCGGCGTCATAGGAGGAGTCGGCGGCGCGCAGCCAGCGCCCGCTCAGCCACAGCGCTCCCAGCAGCAGCGGGACGGCGGCCAGCGCGACCAGGCCCAGCGGCCACGCGACGAACAGCAGTCCGGCCCCGATCAGCGCCGGCAGGGCGAGGGCGTTGACGGTCGGGGTGAGCAGGTGCGTGATGCCCTGGCAGAGTTCGCGGCCCGAGGAGGTGAGGGCGCGCTGCGCGCCGGTGCGCCGCTCGCCGGTGAACCAGCCCAGCGGGATGCGCTGGAGCCGGTCCACGATCTGCGTTTCCAGGTTGCCGAGCAGGCCGAAGCCGATGGCGAAACCGGCCCCGGTGACGGCGTAGTCACTGGCCCATCCGGCGGCGACGAGCGCGGCCAGGACGGCGATCCACGGGAGCGCGCCGGCGGGGTTCGCGGAGAAGAGGGCGGACAGCAGCGGCACCAGGCTCAGCATGGCGCCGGCCCGCAGGAGGGTGCTCAGCGTGAGCAGGCAGGCGTAGCGCACGGCGGCGCCGCGGTCGCCGGCCAGGCGGAGGGTCTGGAGGATCATGCGGAGGCCTTCGGCTGCTCGATGATGGAGGTGGCCTGCCACAGCTCGCGGTAGAGGCCGGGTTCTGTGACGAGGCGCGCGTGGGCGCCCTGCTGGACGATCCGCCCGCCGTCCAGCACGACGATGGTGTCGGCGCCGGCCACGGTGTGCAGGCGGTGCGCGATCACCAGCACGGTACGGCCGGCCACCAGGTGACTCAGCGCCTCCTGAACCTGGTGCTCCGATTCCGGGTCGGCGTAGGCGGTGGCCTCGTCGAGCACGAGCACGCCCGGGTCGGCCAGCAGCGCCCGCGCGATCGTGAGGCGCTGCGCCTCGCCGCCGGACAGCCGGGCCTCGTCGCCGAGCACGGTGTCGTACCCGCCGGGCAGCCGGGCGATCCGCTCGTGGATCTGGGCGGCGCGGGCCACCCGCTCCACCTCCTCGCGGGTGGCGTCGGGGCGGGCGAGCGCGATGTTGTCGTGGACGCTGCCGCGGATCAGCGCGACGTCCTGGAAGACGAAGCCGACCGTCCGGTACAGGTCGGTGAGGGGGAGTTCGCGGAGGTCCACGCCGTCGATGGTGATACGGCCGGCGGTGACGTCGTGGAAGCGGGCCAGTAGCGCGGCGAGCGTGGACTTCCCGGCGCCGCTCGGGCCGACGAGGGCGGTGACGGTGCCCGGCCGCAGTTCGAGGTCGATGCCGGACAGGACCTCGTGCTCCGGGGTGTAGCCGAACGAGACGCTGGAGAAGCGCACCGGGCGTCCTTCGCCGGCCGGGAGTGGCCGGGGCGCGTCGGGTTCCGGGAGTTCGGGCTCGTCGAGGAGCAGTCCGATCCGCTGGGCGGCGTCGAAGCCCTCGCGGACCGAGCCGAGCCCGTACCCCGCGGCGAGGAGCTGCGCCCCGAACGTGACCCCCAGCAGCAGGAACGGCAGCAGATCAGCGGCGCTCAGCACCCCGCCGGCCACCATCAGGCCGCCGGTCACGATGATCAGCAGCAGCGAGGTCAGCGGCCGGGTGACCAGGTCGACCACGGTCTTGCGGCCGCCGAGCGGGCGTTGCCACGCGTCGAGGAAGCGGGCACGCTCCTCCAGCGTGGCGCGGAAGCCGCCGGCGGGCCCGGCGTCGTAGGCGCGCACGACGGCCAGCCCGTCCACGTACGCGACCGCCTCCGAGGCGACCCGCGTCTCCCAGACCGAGAACCTCGGCAGCGCCGCGCCGGAGGCGGCCACCATGCGCCCGGTCAGGACGCCGTAGAAGGCCAGCGGCACCAGCAGGATCGCGGCCAGTCCAGCCGAGACGGAGAACAGGTAGCCCAGCACGGCCAGCGGCGTGACCACCGCCGCCACGATGTCGAGCACCGCGTGCGTGACCAGGTAGTGCACGCTGGCCGCGTCGTCCTGCACGGCCTGCTTGATCTTGCCGGAGGTGCGGTCGGTGAACCAGCCGAGCGGCACCCGTGCGAGCTTGCGCACCACGCTCGCCCTGACGTGGTGGCCGAACCCGGCGTCGAGCGCGTGCATGGCCAGCACCAGCACCCCGGCCAGCGTCGTGCCCACGCCGAGCAGTACCAGCGCGAGCAGCCCGAGCTCCGTCACGCCCGCGGCCACGGCGCCGCCGGCCAGCAGGCGGCGGCACAGCTCGGCCAGGATGAGGTACGGCGCGAGCTGCAGCAGCGAGACGACGGCCTGGAAGGCACCGGCCAGGATGAGCCGCGACTTCAGCGGCGCCAGCAGCCGGGCGCCGGCCCGCGAGCGCCACTGCCCGGTCTGCTTGGGGGCGGGCGGCGTCCGCGGCCGCTCCTCGCTTTCGGTGGGGCGGTCCACGCCCATGGCCTTGCCTTTGATCCAGTACGCCCGCGACTTCACCTCGGCCTTCGGGAAGCCGAGCTCCTTCAGCCGTTCGCGTACCCGCTTGGTGGCGGCGGACTCGGTGGTCACCCACGCGTACCAGTCGGACCAGTCGCGATCCTCCACGGCGCGGGCGAGCACGGAGTCGTCGCCGGTCGCTTGCACCCACGTGACCCGGGCGCGGGGGTGGGCGGTGAGCGGGATGTCCAGGTCGTCGTCGTGGAAGCGCTCCAGGATGACCTCGACCGGGGTCGTCTCGGGCACCGCCGCCAGGATCGCGTTGATCCCGGGCAGCGCTGCCGCGTCGCCGACCAGGAGGTAGCCGTCGGGCTCCGGCGTGGGCGCGGTGAACTGGCCGGAGGACCACCGGCTCACCTGGACCGTGTCGCCGATCTTCACCTGGCGTGCCCAGATACAGGCGGGGCCGGCCGGCTCGTGCAGGACGAACTCCAGGCTGACCTCGCACGTGTCGGTGTCGGGGGCGACCAGGGTGTAGCCGCGCTGGTGCTCGCGGCCTTGGCGGTCCGGGTCGGGGGCCCACATGCGTACCCAGCTCGCCGGCTCGATCGGCGGGCCGTCGAACAGCGTCGGGGCGTGGAAGGTGATGCGCCGGAAGTGCGGGGTGATGTCGGTGTACGACACGACGGTGAGCGTGTGCTCGTCGGCGCCGAACGCCTTCATCACCACCCCGCCGTAGCCGCGGGCCATCTCAGTGTTCCTCTCGTAGTGCGGCGGCGAGGTCGGCCACGTCGCGCCCGGGTGGGAGCTTGGCCACCAGCCCTTCGGCGAGCGAGGTCAGGACCAGCTCGAAGTAGTCGTCGGCGGTATGGGCGGGGATGCCCAGGGTGGCCGCCCGCACCAGTGGCGAACCGGCCATCGCGGCCAGGGCCTCGCGGGTGCTCTCCTCGGTGCCAGGAGGGTCGAGCCGGGCTTGGGCGTCCTGGGCCTGTTCGGCCGCGGCGATCCCGATGGTGACCGTGGCCACGGCGGAGCTGAGGATGGTGGCGGCGGCGGGGGCGTACCCGCGCCCGGCCAGGGCTCTGATCTGCGTTTCGAGCAGCCGGACGCCGGACGGGCCGCGTGGGAACAGCCGTTGCAGGTACTGGGCGGTGCCCGGGTGGGCGAGCGTGAACTGCCGCAACTGTCGGCCGAACGCCACGAGGTGCGCGGTGGTGGGGCGGTCCGGGTCGTCGTGGAGCGTGAGCTCGTTCAGGATGGCCTCGCCGACCAGGGTCTCCAGCGCCGCCCGGCTCGGCACGTGCCGGTAGACGGCGGTGGGCGTGACGCCGAGCGCCTCCGCGACCGCCTGGACCGTCAGCTCGGGCAGCCCGATGCGTACGCCCGCGGCGACCACGTCCTCGTGGCTGAACGTGGCTGTCCGCCCACCAGTCCGCACCGCTCACTCCTATAGGTAAGGCTAACCTTAGTTATGGCCCATAACTTAGGAGACGGGCAGGCGTAGCGCAAGAGGCGCGGACCGGGGATTACAGTGTGGCCATGCCTCGTTTCCGCGCCATTTTGGACACCATGCCCGCGTACAAGGCGGGCAAGGCCGTCGTCAGCGCCGACGGCCGGTCCCACAAGCTGTCCTCGAACGAATCCCCCTATGACCCGCTGCCTTCGGTCGTCGAGGCGATCGCGGAAGGCGCGCGGCAGATCAACCGCTACCCCGACCCGGCGTCGGCACGGCTGACCGAGGCGCTCGCCGGGCGCTTCGGGGTTCCCGCCGAGCACGTGGCCCTGGGGCCGGGCTCGGTGACGGTGGCGCAGCAACTGTTCGAGACCGTGAGCGAACCTGGGGCCGAGGTGATCTACGCCTGGCGTTCGTTCGAGGCCTACCCGCTGCTGGCCGACCTCGCCGGGGCGGTCTCGGTACGGGTGCCGCTGGTGAACGAGGAACACGACCTGGACGCGATGGCCGACGCTATCACCGACCGGACCCGGATGATCTTCGTCTGCACCCCGAACAACCCGACCGGCGTCCCCATCGGGCGGGCCCGGCTCACGGCGTTCCTGGACCGGGTGCCCTCGAACGTGCTCGTGGTGCTGGACGAGGCCTACCGCGAGTACGTGCGCGACGAGGACGTCCCCGACGGGCTCGACATCTACCGCGAGCGGCCCAACGTCTGCGTGCTGCGCACCTTCTCCAAGGCGTACGGCCTGGCCGGGCTGCGCGTCGGCTACCTGATCGGGCACGAGCCGGTGGCCGCGGCCGTACGCAAGGTCACCATCCCCTTCGCCGTCAACAGCCTCGCCCAGATCGCCGCCCTCGCCTCGCTGGAGGCGGAAGACGAACTGCTGGCCAGGGTGGACGCGGTGGTCAAGGAACGTACGCGGGTACGGGAGACGCTCATCTCGCAGGGATGGGAGGTGCCGCCCACCGAGGCGAACTTCGTGTGGCTGCGGTTGGGGGAGCGGACGTTGGAGTTCGCTTCGGCCTGCGGGATGGAGGGCGTGGCCGTCCGGCCGTTCGCGGGGGAGGGGGCACGGGTGTCCATCGGAGACCCGGAGGCCAACGACACCTTCCTCAAGGCGGCAGCGGCGTTCCGCTGACAAGGGCAAGGCGCTCCGCGCGTCTTCCGGCCCACCCGTTGCCCAGCTAAGTGGTTGGCCGGTTGGAGCCCGCCCGGAACGCGAGGTGCTCCGCTTCGCTCCGCGCGTGTTTCCAGCCGGGCCGTGGCCCCGGCCCCTGTCGGTCCTCGCTTCGCTCGGGCTGCCTGACATTGCGTGCGCCTTCGGCGCACGGCTTGCGCGGTGTGGGTTACCAGGACGCCATCGCCATCCTGGTAGACCCGCGGGCCAATGCAAGCCGACCGTGCTCCCAAGTGCTGTGACCGGAAAGGCTCATCGGGTTCGTGAGTGCGGGCCGATGAGGGACGCTACACGCGATGTCGTCATCCAGACGAACTCGTCCCATGGAATCATGCGGCAGTGACATCGAAGCCGTGGAAGGACAGAGTGATGGTCACCGCCATCATGCTGGCGATTTTCGCTGTCCTGGGCCTGGCGGTACTCCTGTGTGTGTTCATCGTCTTCAACATCGATTTCGTGTGATCAGGGACCTGGCGTTGGCACAAGCCTGCCGAGGCCGAGCTGGAAGACAAGCTCCATCAACGCCCCGGCCACGACGTCAGCATGATCCGAGTCGGACCGGCGCACATGTCACACGTCAGTGACGACCTGGTGCCGCGCCGTTCAGCGTGATCCTTTCAGGCTGTGAGGCCATCCACGGATTGACTCACTCCTCCAGGGAGAGGGCCTGGCTGGGGCACACGTGCACCGCTTCGCGGGCCTTCTCGACCAGCTCGCCGTCCGGTGTCTCGTTCAGCACGATGATGGTGGCGTCGTCCTCGCTCTGGTCGAACAGCGCGGGCTCGGTGAGCACGCACTGGCTGGCGCCGACGCACCTTCCGGTGTCCGCGATGATTTTCATGGCCTTCTCCTCCTGAGGTGGGGATGTGCTACCAGGTCACCGGGAGCTCGTACAGGCCATAGATGTTCGCATCGTCCTTGAACGGCAGTTCGTCGACATCCACTGCCAGCTCCAGCGTGGGCACGCGGCGGAACAGCGTGTCGAACACGATCTGTAGCTCCATCCGGGCCAAGTTCTGGCCCAGGCACTGGTGCGGCCCGAACCCGAACGCGACGTGGTGGCGCGCGCCGCGCTCGATGTCGAGCTCGTCCGGGTTCTCGAACGCTCGCGGGTCCCGGTTGGCCGAATGGCCGAGCGCCAGCACTCCTTCTCCGGCGCGGATCAGCTGCCCGCCGACCTCGATGTCCTCGACGCACAGCCGGGCCGTCGCCACGTCGATGATCGTGAAGTACCGCAGCATCTCCTCGACCGCGTTGAGCGTTTTGCCTGGGTCGGCCTTGATCATCGCGAGCTGCTCCGGGTTGCGCAGGAACGCCACGGTCGACAGTGAGATCATGTTCGCCGTCGTCTCGTGGCCGGCCACGAGCAGCAGCAAGCCCATGCCGGCCAGTGCCGTCCGCCGGTAGGTGCCGTCCGCGCGCAGCTTGACGATCTGGCGCCCGAGCAGGTCGTCCGGTGGGTTCTTCTCCTTCTCCGCGACGAGGTCGGCCATGTAGCCCTGGATGGCGCTCATGGCCGCCCACCGCTCCTCGGGCGGCGTCGACTGCTTGATCACCGCCACCGTGTGCTTCTGGAAGAACTCATGGTCGGCGTAGGGCACACCGAGCATCTCGCAGATCACCAGTGACGGAACCGGCAGCGACAGCGAGTCCACCAGGTCACCGGGCCGCGGCCCGGCCAGCAGCGCGTCGATCCGCCCGTCGACGATCTCCTGGATCCGCGGCCGCAGCGCCTCCAACCGGCGTACCGTGAACTCGCCGAGTACGGCCTTGCGCGCCGGCCCGTGCTCGGGCGGGTCCATCGCGATCAGGAAGCGCTCCTCGTCCGGCCGCCGGGACGCCGCCTCGCCCTCGACCAGCGCTGGGAAGTCCGGATGCTGCCGGTCGGCGCTGAACCTCCGGTCGTTCAACACGGTTCGCATGTCTTCGTGGCGGCTGACCACCCACGCCCACCCGCCGTCGGGCAGACGAACCCGCGAGACCGGTTCTTGTTCGCGGATCTCCTCATACGCCGGCGGCGGCGCGAACGGGCACGTACGGGCCATGGGGAACTCATGCTTCTCGGTGGTGGTCATGACATTTCCTTCCACGACGTCACGGACAGGCGATAGAGGCTGGACAGCGAAGGCCGGGTGTGACCGGGTTGGCTCTGGGATGATCGGCACATTCAGCCTCGACCCGTCCCCTCGCGGGCGAAGTTCGGTTCCGCCGCTTCCAGTCGCGGTACCGAGATGCCCAGCCGTCGTGCTTCGGCCAGGGTGTCCCGGCAGACCTCGCGCGGCTCCTCGGCGTCGGGGTCGGAGTGCGCCGTGAGGCTCACGCGCGCGGGCGCGACATGAGCGGTCAGCCAGGCGAGCACGGGTGCCGTCAGCCAGGTGGGCGCCCGGAACGGCAGCACAGCGCCCCGGTGCCGTCGCAGGTCGAGGCCGCGCGCCTGGAGGAGCGGCAGCAGTTCGCGGCCGGCCAGCAGCGCCTCGCGCAGGTCGCCCCTTGCCCCGGCCAGCTTGGACAGCGAACCCAGCCGCAGGCCCTGCGCGAACATGCCGGCATCCGACGCGAAATGGACCCACAGCCAGCCGCGGAAGTCGGGCCGCTCCTTGATCCGGAGCCCGGCCTCGCGAAACGCCTGGCGCACGGCCCGTTCCCGGTTGGCCGGGGGCCGGTCGAGCGTGCCGAAGATGACCGACGGCAGCAGTGCCCCGTGGAGTACGCCGTCCGCGCCGAAACCGCCACCGGCCTGGGGAAAGCCCCAGGCGATCTGGCCGGTGGGGAGTGCGCCGATGGCGGCGAGCGGCTCGGTCCAGAGGTTGCCGAAGATCAGCACCGTGGCCTGGCCGACACGCGGGGCCAGGAAGTCCGTCGCCTCCGCGAGGCGGTGGTGCGGCACGCTGAGCACGATCAGGTCGAAGTCGTGGTCCGGCTCCAGCGCCTCGCGGTAGCGCACCGGCCACTTCTCGGCGACACGCTGCCCCCACACCCGGCGCCGCATATCGAACAGGTCGAGGTCCACCGCGTCCCCGTACGTCGCCGCGCGGCCGGGCCGTACGTAGAACTCGACGTCATGTCCCGCCTGTTGCAGAACCCAGCCGTAGATGGTGGCGATCACGCCTCGGCCGAACATCAGGATCTTCACACTGCACCTCGTGGGGTACGATCGATTTGGAGGCAATCTCCACTTTTTCAAGATATGGAGATCATCTCCATTTGTCAACGCGAGGTAGCGCATGACCGCCGACAAGCCGCTGCGGGCCGACGCCCAACGCAACCGCGATGTCCTGATCGCCAAGGCACGAGAGGTCTTCGACGCCGGGGACTTCTTCGACCTGCGCTTCGATGACTTCGCCCAGCTGGCCGGGGTGGGCACCGGCACGCTGTACCGCCACTTCCCCACCCGGGAGGCGCTGGCCGAGGCGGTCTACCACGGGGAAGTCGCCGCGCTGTGCGACCGCGCCCGCGAGCTACAGGCCACGCTGCCCGCGGCGGAGGCTTTGGCGACCTTCCTACGCGGCATGGTCGACCACATAGACGCCCACGAGGGCCTGGCCCGGACATTGGCCACGCTCATGGCCGATCGCTCGGGCGCCCTCGCCGAGGGCAGCCGGTCGCTGGAGCAGGCCGTCACCGACCTGGTGGCCGCCGCCGTACGGGACGGCGCCGTCCGTGACGACGTGGACGCCGGTGCCGTGATGATGGCGCTACACGGCATCGGCGCGGCCCACGACCGCCCCGGCTGGCGGGCCGAGGCCGACAGTCTCATCACCCTCGTGCTGGACGGGCTCCGCAGCCCGCACTCAGCTCAGGCGGCCACCCGTACACCATCGAGTTGAGGCACCACACCGAACCCGGAAGCCCTTCCCCTGTGCCTGGCCTCTGTGGTCAGTACACCTAGGCGTCACTCGTCGGCGGCGGCGACCTGTTGTTCCAATTCGCGCAGGCGTGCGGCCTTGATGGGGTAGCGGTGGATCGCCACGAACTCGCCCCACTGGCGTAGGAAGGCGTGCAGGGGTGCCACGGTGCTCTGCCGCGCTGCCTGCTCGGTCGCCTGGTCGAGGTGCTCGACGAACTGGGCAAGGTAGGCCGGTGCGATCTGCGCCACCGCCGCCCGCAACGCAGCCGTCGTCAGCGGTGGACGTGGGAGCAACGCCTCGCCGTCGTGTTGCGTGGTGGACACCGTGACCTCCATACCGGGGTGAGCATCCACCGTACGGCCGTGCGCCAGGCCACGGCATACGACTAGGGCGTGAGAACCATCGAACGCCTGAGGTGCCCCGCCTCGCTCAGCGCGTGGTTCCAGCCGGGTCGTTGCCCCTGTGAGTCCTCGCTTCGCCCAGGCGCTCTAGCCTTGGCCCTAATCGCGGCGCACGCCAGCGAGCCGCCCGACACCACCGAAGAAGCCGCCGGCTTCTCCAGTTGCGGCGAGCTCAACGGCAAGCTGGGCGGCATCGGCTACAAGAACGTCAAGAAGGTCGCCACGCTCAGCGCCCTACGGCGGGTTGGGCTATCAGGCGGTGCCGAAGATGGTCGCGATCATGCCGCGCACGGCGGCAACCTGCTCGTCCGGCAGGTCGCCCACCTTCGACTTGAGCCGGACTGCGGCCACCGTGCTGATGCGATCCACCATGGCGGCGCGGCCCTCGCCGACGTCCACCACGAACGCGGTTAGGGCGCGTGCCATGTCAGCGGCCTCGACATGCGCGGTGAGCACGTTGTCGCCGTACAGCGTGTGGTAGAAGTCGCCGGAGACGATGAGGCGAACCTCGTTCCGGTCGCCGAGCTGGACGGTCCACAGCTCGCCGAAGCGATGGCTCACGCCGCCTCGCCCGAGCGGTGCTCGTCGGCGGCGCGCGTGACATCCTCGGTCGTGATCCGCTCGTCAGCTTCCTGGGCTGCGAAAGCGCCGGCGCCGTACACCGCAGCTCGGGCTGTCGGCGTGTGGTCGGCGGCGATCTCGCGCAGCGCGCCGCGCGCCAGGACGGCCGAGACGCTGAGCCCGCGTTCCTCTGCGTGCTTGCGAACGGCGTTGAGGATCCACGCGTCCATGCTGACTGAGGTCTTCTCCATGGCCATACTCGGAGTATACCCGTGCAGTATTACCATGGGTAGGAAGATTTCCGATCCCCGCCCATGTAGGGTTCGCGCCGCTCCTGATCGAGGGTATCTTCCAGCCGCCGGAGGGAGGGCAACTCGTCGCGGGTGACTTGGCGGACATGAGCGCGCTGCCTCCGTACGCGCGAGCCGCGCCGCAGGCGCGCATCATCAAGGCGCCCGAGCGGAGCGAGGTCCGTTGACCGGGGCGGGCTCCAACGGCCCAACCACTTAGGTGGGTAAGGGGTGGGCCGTCGGTAAAGCGCCCGACCGCAGGGAGGTCCTCGCCCTTAGCCGTGGGCGAGCAGGCGGGACAACGTGATCAGGTGGGAGGAGTTGGTGGGGGTGAAGTTGGTGTACTTGGCTGCCACCAGCGCCTTCACCTGCGTGTCCCACTCCGTGAGTTCGATCCACGAGTGCAGGAAGTAGTCGGTCCCATTGGCCGCTCCGGTGCCGTCCACCCGCAGGCTGAAGACCGGCGCCGTGGTGGAGCCGTTCCACATTTTGAGTTTGAGGGTGTTCTTGAGGGCGATCATGTCGGCGGTGGTCATCACCTGCCCGCGCCGGTACGACTCCAGGAACGCCGACAGGTCCACGTTCGCGTGGGAGAGGTCCTCTTTCATGGTGGTGTAGGTGCCGTAGTTCCAGATGTACGCGCCGCCGGAGCTGACCAGGTTCGACTTGGCCCACTGGACGGTGGAGTTGGCTTTCTGGAGGTAGGCGGGGTCGCCGTTGAGGCTGTGCAGGACGGTCAGCAGGTTGGCGAAGCCGAGGGCCATGTTGAAGGGCAGGTCGTTGCCGGTGCCGGTGTGGGAGAGGGTGTCGACGTTCGGGGGCTGGCGCCAGGTGGTGCCGTTCCACGTGTTGCCGAGGTAGGCGCTCTGTTCCCAGCGGGGCACGATCTCGGTCTCCAGAAAGCCACGATACGCCGCCGCTTTCGCGTTATATCCGGATAAGGCGGGGGTCTGGGCGACGAGCCTGGAGAACTCGGCCATGGGGCTGCCGATCATGGCATCGTGCACCATGTACGGGAAGCGGCCGCTCAGCTTCACGTCGTCGAAGGACGCCGATCCGGCCACCGTGTAGGAGGCGTGCTCCAGCCACACCCGAAGCTGCGGCCCGCCGGTGGGCAGCTTGCACTCGACCTGCTTGAACGTCCAGCTCGTCGAGGTGTAGTCGAGCGCGCAGATCGTCGTCGACCCGTTGCGCAGCACGATCCGCCCGGTCACCGACCCGGCCTTCTTGCCCCATCCGCGCAGAACGTAGGTGGATCCGCCCTCGTAGGCGCTGTTGACGTTCTGGTAGAGCTTCTTCCACTTGGTCTGGTCGGAGACCACCCGCACCGACTGGGTGCCCGCGACCGCGTCGGTCGTGCGATAGACATGGCTGCCGGTGTCCTGAAAGCGAGTCCACGAAGTGGGAAGCGCACCGTCACCGCTTTCGAACCCCGTGTTGGCCATCTCGACCGGCGAGTACCGCTCGGTGCTCCACCCGAGGAACCCGTCACCGTCCACGTCGTCGGCGTTGGCGATCACCGTGTCGGCGTGGGTGACCAGCTTGTCCAGCCAGGCGGTGTCCTGGGTGACCCGGTAGACGTCGAGGTAGCTGCGCATGATGTAGCTCTCGCCCCAGGCCAGGGTCGCGCTGCTGCGGTCGTTGTAGACGGAGGCGCCGATCTGCGCCTCAAGCGCCCTGTACTTGGTGAGCCAGGGGCTTTCCACGGAGTGCGCGCCGCTCAGCGCGAGCGTCCCCGCCACGACCAGGTTGAGTAACACTACGACCCCCTTCGGGCGTGCCAGTTGAGGTAGGCCACACAGCCCAGATAAGAACCGAGCTGCGGCTGTACGGCGCGGCCGTCATAGATGGCCCGCGAGTGCGTGAACACCGCCTCGTCCCACTGCGCCACCGCCATCCACCGCGGCGCCTGCAGATACTGCCCGGCGGAGGTCGTGCTGCCGGTGCCGTCGACGCGCTGGCAGGCGGTGGCGATGCCGTCCGCGCCGGGCGGCGCCACGAGGTTCTTGCTGTAGGTACGCGCGAAGCGCGCCATGTCCGCGCCCTTGTAGAACAGCCGGTTGCGGAAGACCGCGGCGGCGAACTCGACGTCGATCGCCCCATGGCTGAGGTCCTCGATCTGCCGCGCGGGTCCGCCCGAAGGCGTGAACTCCGAGACGCCGTCGGCCTTGCCGAACCCGTTGTAGGTCCGCCCGAACGACGGCCAGTACGACCACACGTAGGCGTCGTCGGCGTCGGCCTCGACCTCGCGCAGGAAGGTCCTGGCCATGCGCCGCGCCCGGTCGGCGTAGAAGGGGTCGCCGGTGGCGGCGGCGAGTTCGGCGTAGGTCTGGCCGAGCGCGAGACTCTGGTTCGTGGGCTGCTCGGTGCCGTCGTAGGCGAGCGGCGTGCCCTTGTTCCACACGAAATACCCCCGGCCGTCCTCGGTCTGCCGCCACTCGTCGTCGTGGACGGCCGCCGCGTCCCGCGCCGCCTTCAGGTACTCCACCGCCTTGTGCCGATATTTCGGTACGGCCCGCAGCCGCGGACTCCGCAGCACGATCTTGGCGAACGATGCCATCGGATAAGTGATCATCCCGGTGTGCACCGTGAAGATCACCGGCTGCGACACGAACGCCGTGGCCCCGAGCGCGGGCACCGCGTTCCCCGCGGGCGCGGCCCGCAGCTCCCGCGCCGTCACCAGCGTAGGCGTCGGATAGGCGTCGAGAATCCGCCGGACCGCGTAGTCGGCCGCCGCCGGATCCAGCGACAGGTCGGTGAAGGTCGCCACCAGGTTCGTCCGGTTGTTGCGCGCCTCCAGCGTGAACCGGTCGGCGGAGCTGCCCGCCCGCACGGTCGCCACCGCGTTGTCGGCGTAGGTCAGGGCGGTGCGGATCTCGATCAGCGGCTGCCCGCCCGCGTCCTTCAGCGTCACCAGGCCGACCGTGTAGGGCGCCATGGCCCGCCAGCCGGGCAGCGAGCGGCCCCGGTGGTCGGTGACGCCGCGGACCGAGTCGCGCCCGGCCAGCACCAGGTCGATGTTGTGGATGAGCCGGTCGAGGTAGTGGGTGTCCTGGTAGGCCTCATACATGCGGACGAAGCCCGCCAGCACGTACGACTGGCCCCAGGCCAGGCCGCCGTGCTCGTTGGTGCCGGACGGCTGGCCGGCGCTGCCGCTCTCGTGGAAGGTCCGGTCGAACAGGTCGAAGGTCTCGCGGGCGGTGTAGTCGTGGGCGGAGGCGGCGCGTGCCGTACCGGGAAAACCAGGGAGAACGGCCGTGCCGGAGAGAGCGAGGGCGCCGAGCGTGAACTGGCGGCGGGACAGACGCATCAGGACCTCCGGGCGAACCAGTTGAGATAGGCGACGCTCAGGAGCGTGGAACCCGCCTGGGACTCCACGGCGTGGTCGTCGTAGACCTTGCGGGCGTGCGTGAACAGGCCGGGGTCCCACTGCGCGACGGGCATGAAGCGGGGCGCCTGCAGGTACTGCCCGGCCGGGGCGAGGCCGCCGCCACCGTCGACGTAGAGGAACGTGGTGGCGACGCCGTTGTCGCTGGTGGCCAGGTTGCGGGTGTAGGTGCGGGCGAGGCGGACCATGTCGTGGCCGCGGAAGCCGAGGCCGGCGCGGTGGGCGGCGCCGGCGAACTCGACGTCGATCCCGGCGTGGCTGAGGTCCTCCATCTGCTGCGCGCCCACGGGCGGCCTGCCGTACGACGGCGTCCATTCCGAGACGTCGTCGGCCTGGGTGTAGCCGCGGTACATCACCCCGGACGCCGGCCAGTAGGGCCAGACGTAGGCGTCCTTGTCGTTGGTCCGCAGGTCGCGGCCGAACGTGCGGGCCATGGCCCGGGTGCGCTCGCGGTAGCGGTGCTCGCCGGTGGCGGCGGCGAGTTCGGCATAGGTCTGGCCGAGGCCGAGCGACTGGTTGTGGGGCTGCTCGGTGCCGTCGTAGGGGACCGGCATGTGCTTGGGCCAGATGAAGTAGCCGCCGTCGTGCCACTCGCGGTCGTGGATGGCCGCAGCCTCGCGGACGGCTTGGAGGTACTCACGCGCCTTGTCCCGATATTTCGTGATGCGTTGGAGCCTGGGGCTCTGACGGACCAGACGGACGAAGGCGGCCATGGGATACGTGATCATGCCGGTGTGCACGGAGAAGTGCACGGGCGCCGCCGCCATCGGGAACGTGCCGTGCGCGGGCGCGCCCGGGGCGAGCCGTTTGGCGGTGACCATGTTGGGGGTCGGGTAGGCGGCCAGGACGCGCTCGACGGCGTTGTCCACGGTGTCGTCCACGGTCAGGTCGGTGAAGGTGGAGACGCGCTTCTTTTTCGGGTTGTCCACCACGATCGTGAAGCGTTCGGCCGAACTGCCCGCCTTCACGGTGACGACGGCGTCGCTGACGTTGGTGAGCGCGCTGCGGACCTCCAGGACCGGCGTGCCGGCGGCGTCGAGCAGGATGACCCCGCCCGCGGTGTAGCTGGTGTTGCGCCAGCCCGGCAGCGACAGCCCCCGGTAGTCCGTCACGCCGCGCACCGAGTCACGCCCGGCCAGCACCAGGTCGGCGTTGTGGATGAGCCGGTCGAGGTAGTGGGTGTCCTTGTAGGCCTCGTACATCCGGATGAACGCGCACAACACGTACGACTGGCCCCACCCCACCCGAGGGCGCCCAGTTCGTTGGTGTGCGTGGGCTGCCCGGTCAGCCCGCTGTCGTGGAAGACCTTGTCGAACAGGTCGAACGTCTCCCGGGTGGTGTAGTCGTAGCCTGCCGGGCGCGCGGTGAGGGGTAACCCCAGAGCCATCGCGCCCAAACCGAACTGCCTGCGGGTCAACATCGCGGTCAGCCTTTCACTGCGCCTCGCATGCCTTCGAGGACGTGGCGTTGCATGAGCATGAAAACGACGACCACCGGGATGATCGAGATGATCGTCCCGGCGGCGAGGGTCCTGACGTCGGTGCCGGTGATCCCGGCCAGATAGGCGATCCCGAGCGCGATCGGGTACTTGGCCGAGTCCTTGAGCACGACCAGCGGCCAGATGAAGCTGTTCCAGACCGAGATGAAGCCGAAGATGGCGAGGATGGCCAGCGTGGGCCGGGCGGCGGGCAGCATCACGTGCCAGAAGATGCGCAGCTCGTGACAGCCGTCGGTGCGCGCGGCGTCCACGATCTCGCGCGGCACCCCGGCGAACGTCTGCCGCAGCAGGAAGATCCCGAACGCCGACAGCAGGCCGGGCAGGATCACCCCGGCATAGGTGTCGGCCAGGCCGAGCTGCGAGACCACGAGGAACCGCGGGATGAGCATGACCTCGCCCGGCAGGAACATCGTGGACAGGATCGCCAGGAAGATCAGGTTCCGGCCGCGGAAGCGCAGCCGCGCCAGCGGGTACGCGCACAGCGCCGAGACCAGCACGTACGCGGGAACCATCGCGCCCACGTAGATGACCGAGTTGAGCAGATAGCGGGGGAACGGGATCGCCGTCCACGCCTCCCTCACCCAGTCCAGGACCGGCGGCCGGGGGATGATGTCGGGCGGGAAGGCGAAGACCGCCTGGTCGGACGGCTTCAGCCCCGACGACAGCAGGATGAGGAAGGGGCCCACGAAGACCAGGGCGATCGCCGTGAGCAGGACGTACATCCCGATGTTGCGTGTTCTCACGACTTCCCCCTGGTGAGGCGGTGGTTGAGTATCGCCAGCGCGATCATGACCACCCAGAGCACGAGGCCGATGGCGCTGGCGTAGCCCATCTCGTAGTGCTCGAAGCCGGCCGACCAGATGTAGTAGCCGAGGGTCAGCGTCGCGTCCTGCGGTCCGCCCCGGGTCATGACGTACACCGAGGTGAAGGCCTGCATCGCGTCGAGCATCTCCATCGTGAACGCGACGGCGATGTACGGGATCATGAGCGGCACGGTGATGCGCCGCAGCCGGTCCCAGGCGGTGGCGCCGTCGACGCGGGCCGCCTCGTAGAGCGAGGTGTCGATGGTCTGCAGCCCCGCGAGGTAGATCATCATGTAGAAGCCCATGCTCTTCCAGCCCTCGACCACGATGAGCGCGGGCAGCGCCCAGAACGGGTCGAGCAGGTACTGGATCGGCTGGTCCAGCAGGCCGGCGCCGGTGAGGATCCAGTTGAGCACGCCCTGCTGGTTGAAGACGTACTCCCAGGCCACGGCCACCGCGACCATCGAGGTGACCACCGGCAGGTAGTAGAGCATCCGGAAGGTCCTGATCCCCGGCAGCTTCTGGTTCACGAGTACGGCCAGCAGCAACGGCAGCACGACCAGCAGCGGGAACAGCCCGATCAGGAACAGCACCGAGTTGAGCGTCGCGGTCCAGAACTTCTCGTCGCCCAGGAGGCGCACGAAGTTGTCCATCCCGACGAAGGCGGGCGGCGAGACCACGTCGTACCGCATGAACGACAGCTGGATCGCGGTGACGGCGGGCCAGACGAAGAAGACCCCGAACAAGGCCAGGGCCGGGAGGGCGAAGAGGTAGGGGGTGTACCACCGCTGTCCGGGCATTGGTAGTCCTAAAGATGGATAACGGCGGGCCAGAATTTTCTGCAGCGTACATAGCCCAGGGATTGACGGCAAGAGCGCGTCCTGTCATTGTGCCGAAAGTAGCGATTAAGGACGGCCACATGTCAAGCAGAAGCTTCTTAGTAGCGGCTCTCGCGTTCTCCCTCTTCGCGACCGGCTGCGTCGCCGGCACCTCCGGAGCCGCGGAAGGCGGTAACGACCAGCCCTTCGAGGGCGAGGTCGAGTTCTGGACGATCAACCTGAAGAAGAACTACAGCGACTACATCAACGGCCTGATCGCCGACTACCAGAAGCAGCACCCCCAGGTCACGGTCAAGTGGGTCGACGTGCCCGGCCAGGAGAGCGCCACGAAGCTGCTGGCCGCCGTGGCCAGCGGCGAGGTGCCCGACGCGGTCAACGTCAGCTCGATCGAGCTGGGCCGTTTCACGCCGTCGCTCGAACCGCTCGACGCCTACTTCACCCAGGGCGACCTCGCCGACTTCCAGCCGAACCTCGTCGAGCCGCTGCGTACCGGCGGAAAGCTCTACGCCGTGCCCTGGTACAACGGCGGCTCGCCCGTCGCCATGTACCGCAAGTCGGTGATGGACAAGGTCGGCTTCGACCCCAGCAAGCCTCCGGTCAGCTACGACGAGGCGCTCGCGCTGGCCGACAAGGTCTTCGGCAAGACCAAGGTCAACGGGTTCAACGCCCTCCCCGACCACAACACGCTGCGCTACTACGGCATCGAACTGCTCAGCCCCGACAAGAAGAAGGCCGTGTTCAACACGCCGCAGGCCACCGAGGTGCTGGAGAAGTTCAAGAAGAGCTACGCGGCCAAGGGCATCGCGCCCGGCGCCGTCTCCAAGGACATCCGCAACCTCCCGCAGACGCTGGAGAACGGCCAGGTCGCCTTCAAGGCGCACGCGAACGCCGCCGAGCTGCTCAACGTGCAGAAGAACGCGCCCGACGTCTACAAGGACCTGCTCGTCACCGCGCCGGTCCAGATGAGCACCGGCGGCAACCTGCTGCTGGCGCAGCAGGCCTTCTCCATCCCCAAGGCGTCCAAGAACAAGAAGGCCGCCGCGGAGTTCATCAAGTACTTCACCAACGGCGCCAACCAGCTGGCCTTCTGCAAGATCGTGCCGATCTACCCCTCGACGGTCTCCTCGACCAAGGACACGTTCTTCACCGACGTCTCCGGCGACGACCCGATGGCCATGGCCAGAAGCGTGATCGTGAAGGGGCTGCCCCAGCTGAAGTACACCCCGATCGGCACCAACAAGGACGCGGAGCTGGGCGAGCTGCTCTCCGAAGAGGTGCGGGCCTTCCTCACGGGTACCAAGAGCGCGAAGGAAGCGCTCGACACTGCAGAGAAGCGATGGAATGACGCACTTGCCTAAGCTCAGAGTAGGGATCATCGGCGCCGGGATCATGGGCCGCGGGCACGCCGAGGTGCTCACCGCCCACCCCGACGTCGAGCTCACCGCGGTCTCGCGCAGCCCCCTGGGAGAGGCGGCCGTCTACTCCGACTACCGCGACCTGATCGCCTCCGGGACGGTCGACGCCGTCTCGATCACCACGCCCGACCACCTGCACGCCGACATGATGGTCGCCGCCGCGCGGGCCGGGCTGCACATCCTGGTCGAGAAGCCGTTCACCACCACGGTCGCCGACGCCGACCGCGCGGTCGCCGCCATCCGCGAGGCGGGTGTGATCGCGATGTGCCTGTTCAACCACCGCTGGGTGCCCGCGTACGCGCAGGCCAAGCAGCAGATGGAGCTGGTCGGCGAGCCCGTCGTGGGGTACGCCCGCAAGGACGACACCATCTACGTGCCCACCGAGATGATCCGCTGGGCCGACCAGACGAGCTGCGCCTGGTTCCTGTCCAGCCACGACATCGACCTGCTCAGCTGGCTCTACGACGACCGCGTGGTGGAGGTCTTCGCCACCGCCCGCCACGGCAAGCTGCGCGGCATGGGCATCGAGACCCCCGACGCGATACAGATCCAGGCCCGCTTCAGCCGGGGCGCCGTCGCCACCTTCGAGTCGGCCTGGATCTACCCGAACACCTTCCCGACCATGGTCGACAGCTACGTCACCGTGGTCGGCGAGGACGGCGTCATCCAGCTCGACCGCCAGAAGGAGAACATCCAGGTGGCCACCGCCAAGGCCTACGCCTACCCGCGCAACATGCTCCAGCGCGTCGTGCACGGCGTGCCCGCCGGAGCCTACCGCGACGCCATCCACCACTTCGTCGACTGCGCGCGCACCGGGACCGAGCCGCTGATCAGCGTCGAGAGCTCGCGCGACGTGACCGCCGTGCTGGCCGCCGCGCACGAGTCCGCCCGCACCGGGCTTCCGGTGAGGCTCGCATGACCGCCTATGTGGAGAAGCCGCCGCATGTGCACCCGACCCGGATGCGCCACATCCCCGACGAGGATCTGCCGGAGCTGGGCCGTACGTGGAGGTGGCGGGCGCCCGTCCCCGCGGGCATGCCGGCGGACGCCGCCGACGACCTGATCGGCATCGAGGTCGACTTCCTGGACAAGGGCCACGGCCGCTCCCGCCTGTACGGTTTCCACTACCTGCGCTGGATGACCCCGCTGATCGCCGCCTACTCCGAGACCGGCGAGCAGCGCTACGCCGACACCTGGGAGCGCCTTTTCCTGCAGTGGTACGCCGACCGCGACCGGGTGGAGGGCGACTGGCCAGGCCTCGACGTGATCTGGTACTCGCTCGGCGTGTGCGCCCGCGGCATGTACCTCACCCACGCCCTGCACGTCTTCGGCACGACCCTGAGCGAGCGGTGCCGGAGGGAGATGCTGAAGACCGTCATCGGCGGCGCGCGCTGGTCGGCCGAGGAGCACGACGAGTTCCGCCACGGCAACTGGCAGTTCGCGACCGTCTGTGAGCTCCTGCACCTGGCCCGCGTCTTCGCCGACCTGCCGGAGGCCGGGTCGTGGGCGGAGGTGGCGCTGGCCCGCATCCACGAGCACTTGGAGCACGACGTATGCGCCGACGGCGGCCACCACGAGCGCTCGCCCGGCTACCACGGCATGTGCCTGGACGCGCTCAAGCGGGCCGCCGCCGTCGAGCCGTCGCTGGCCGCCCACCCCCGCTACCCGCTCATGCACGACTGGCTGGCCGCGCTGACCACGTCGGGCGGCTGGGTGCCGCACCTGCAGGACAGCGGTGTGGTCTGGCCGGTGGACATCGAGCCGCTGTCCGGTCCGGTCAACCTTGAGGCCAGCGGGTACGCGGTGCTGCGGGGCGGCGGCTTCCACACGGTGATCAACTATGGGCCTTATGTCGGGCACGAGCTGGAGCCGCACAGCCACCACGCGGCGCTCGACTTCGTCATCGAGGGATGGGGCGTGCCGCTGGCGTGGGAGGGCGGCGGGCCGCCGTCTTATGACGATCCGGGCTACTACGACTGGTACCAGGCGACCAGGGCGCACAACACGTTGCTGGTGCCGGGGCAGGAGTATGTGGAGGATCGAAGGGCTTCATGCGACCTGTTCCGGATTTTTCCTGATAAACAGGTCTTCGAGGGACATCATCGCGGCTACGAGCAGCGCCACGACCGGCGGATCGTCTTCGTGCCCGACCCCGGCTACTGGGTGGTCTCCGACCGCATCGACGCGGAGGCGATCTGGCAGCTCCACGGCCTGTCGCCCTGGCGCCGCCACGGGGACGGGTTCGTGACGGAGAAGGGTCCCGGGCTGCTGGCCGTACCCCTGGAGGAGCCCGACGAGGTCCTGCACGGGAACGGTCCCGCGCGCATCCCCGACCCCGAGGCCAGGACCGCCGAATACGGCGAGATCCACACCCTCGGACTGCGCCGCGCCGACGGCCGGTTCACCGTCGGCCTCTTCCCCTTCCGCGACCAGCCCCCCACGGTCCCCGACGGTTGGACGGTTCATGCTGATCGACGCTGACGCGATGCTCGGCCGACACCCCCGCAGGGACGTCGGCCAGGGCACGGTCACGCAGGCGCTGGCCAGAATGGACCGTTTCGGCATCGCCGAGGCGCTCGTGAGCCACAGCTGGTCGTGGCTGCACGACCCGCACCAGGGCAATCTCAAGATCGTCAAGTTGACGGAAGGACAGCCCAGGCTGCGCCCCTGCTGGGTGATGCTGCCCGACACCTGCGACGAGACCGCGAACTTCGTCACCTCCGCCCTGGACAACGGCGTCGCCGCCGTCCGCGCCTACCCCGCCGACCACGGCTACGACCTCGCGGGCAAGGACACCGCCCGCCTGCTCGACGCCGTCGCCGAGGCCGGGCTGCCGCTGCTGCTCGACGCGCCGCAGGTCGGCTGGCCCACCGTCGAGGCCGTCGCCGCCGCCCGCCCCGGTCTCGCCGTCGTCGTCGGCGGCCTCGGATACCGCCTGCTCAGGCAGGCAGCGGGCGTGCTCGCCCGCACCCCCAACGTCCATCTCGGGCTGGCCAACCTCTCCTCCCACTGCGGCCTCGAATGGCTCGTCGAGAGGTACGGCCCGCGCCGCCTCGTCTTCGGCACCGGCGCCCCCGCCAGAGACCCGGCCGAGGCGCTCACCCGGCTCCTCTGGTCGGAGCTGGACGACGAGAGCGTGGTCGCCATCGGCTCCGGCAACGTGCTGGGCCTGCTGCGTCAGGAAGCGAGGGCCGCGTGAGCATCGAGACCGCCGTGTGGAGCCGCCGACCCCAGACCGGGGTACGGATCGTGGACGCGCACGCGCACGCCGGGCCGTACAGCCTGTTCTTCATCCCCGAGGCCGGGCCCGAGGCGATGGTGCGGGTCATGGACCGGTGCGGGGTGGCGCACGCGGTCCTGTCCAGCCACCTCGCCATCCAGCTCGACGCCGCCGAGGGCAACGCGCAGACCGCCGAGATCGTCCGGGGCGCGCCCGACCGGTTCACCGGGTACCTGACCGTCAACCCCTGGCAGGATCCCGTGGGGGAACTGGCGCGGTGGGGGGACGATCCGTGCTTCGGGGGCATCAAGCTCCATCCTGACCTGCACGACTATCCGCTCACCGGGCGGCGGTACGCGCCGGTGTGGGAGTTCGCGCAGCGGACCGGGTGCCCGGTGCTGACGCACAGCTATGACGGCTCGCCGTACAACGATCTCGGGCAGGTGGAGGAGGTGGCCGCCCGGCATCCCGGGGCGACCATCCTGGCCGGGCATGCCGGGGCCACGCCGCTCGGCTTCGACCTCGCGATCGAGGCGGCGCAGCGACAGCCCGGACTCATCCTGGAGGTCTGCGGCTCCTTCAACAGCGGGCCCGACATCGTCAGAATGGTGTCGGAGGTCGGAGCGGGCCGGGTGGTCTACGGCTCCGACTTCCCGTTCATCGATCTTCGCATGTCGCTCGGCCGGGTAATCTTCAGTGGCCTCGCCGAGGAGGACCGTGCGGCGGTCCTCGGCGGGACGATGACGCGACTCCTGCAGTGGCGATCCGGACTGGAGAGATAACGATCATGGATCGGTTGCGATCCGAGACACGGTCGAGGGTGGCCATCGGGGTCGTCGGGCCGCCTGACCTGGTCGAGCAGATCATGATGATCGGCGCCGACCTGCCCGCCGCCGCCGACTGGCGGCTGGTGGGCGCGCCGCTGGCCGGTGAGCACGAGACCTACGAGAAGTTCTCCAAGATCGCCGACAGTATCGACGTGGCTCTGTTCACCGGGCCGCTCCAGTACGACCTCGCCCGGCAGGGCGGCGAACTGCCCATGCCGGCCACGTTCGTACCCATGAGCGGGGCCAGCCTTTATGCCGCTCTGCTGCGTGGAGTGCTCGCCGACGGCATCGATCCGGCCAGGGTCAGCATCGACTCGCTGCCCGCGGCCGATGTCGAGGAGGCTTACGGGGAGATCGGGGTCAGCACCGCGGGAGTGCACCTTTCCGAGTACGACCAGCCGGAGTCCGCCCGTGGGTTCATCGGCTTTCACGAGCAGCTTCATCGGCAGGGGGTGACCACGGCCGCGCTGACCACGATAAGGAGTGTGGCCAAGGCGCTCACCGCCGCCGGGGTGCCGGTGCTGCGAATGCTGCCGACCTCCCACACGCTGCGGCTGGCGCTGAACACCGCCGCCCTGCTCGGTACGGGGAGCCGGCTGGAGGAGGGGCAGATCGCCATCGCCGTGGTCGAGCTGGCCGCATCCGCGCGGCCCAGCTATTCGGGGCCCGGTAACTATTGGCAGCAGGAACTGAAGCTCTCCCTTCACCAGTCGCTTCTGGCCGACGCCCGGGTGATGGGGGCCACCGTGGTGCCGCGCGACGAGAACAGCTACGTCGTCACCGCCACGGTCGGTGCGCTCGCAC
This sequence comes from Nonomuraea sp. NPDC059023, assembly GCF_042740095.1. Taxonomy (NCBI): domain Bacteria; kingdom Bacillati; phylum Actinomycetota; class Actinomycetes; order Streptosporangiales; family Streptosporangiaceae; genus Nonomuraea; species Nonomuraea sp. NPDC059023. The sequence goes on from NZ_JBHYIO010000034.1 coordinate 92,582, forward strand.
AGGCCACCGACGGGTTCCGGGTCGCCCCGTTCATGGACCGGGTGCGGTCGGAGGCGGGGGTGCCGGTCGAGGTGGGGATCGGGCTCGGCACCACCGCGCGGGACGCCGACGCCAACGCGCTGGTCGCCGTGGAGAAAGCCCGGAATGCCGGGGCGGCGGCGGCCTACATGGTCAGCGGAGACGGGACCGTCCTTTCCCTGCCACTACGGCAGCGTAGACGGGCCGAAAGCGAGCCGGTTACCGCTACCAAGGGGGCCAAGCTCCTGGAACGCCTGGTGGCGGGGCTGGGCGATGGGCCGGAGGCGCTGGTGGTGGATGCCGAGATCGTGGCCGACGTGCTGGCGGTGGCGCCTCGGTCGGCTCGCCGGGTTCTGCAGAGTCTGGCGGAGGAGGGGCTGGCTTGGCCGATGCCACCGGTGAAGGGCTCCCAGGCGGGCCGCCCCCGCCAGCCGTACCGGTTGGTCCGCCCTTAAAGGTCCTCGCTGTCGCTCGGGCGCTTCGTCTGGCCCACCCGTTGCCCATCTGGGTGGTCAGCCAGCTGGACCCCACCCCGGACAATGGTCCTCGCTCCGCTCGGGCGCCTTGATCGAGCTTGCGCGTGTGGTAAGGCACCGCAGATTCCACCGGAGCCACATCGAATCGCCCTGAAGACGACGGGCGGTCACCATGCGTCACCGGAGGTTGTCGAGAGGCGACCCTGGTACCCCTGTCCGGACACGTAGTCGGTAGCCAGGGGAGGGTGCGACTGGGTCGTCGGCGGGCGGCGCGAGCCGTACCTCGACTGACCATGCGAAGGTGACGGGAGCAGCCGGCCAGCGCCGACGGTGTCGAGGTCTCATTATCGGCGTGGGCCGGGGTTAGCAAGCCTGCTGGAGCGGCTGAAATTGGACGTTGAGCCGCACTTCGAGTGCTTGGGCGAGACGTTCCAGCATGGGAATGGTGGGCATAGTGCCTCCCGCCTCGAAACGGGCGACCGCCGGCTGCTTAAGGCCGGCCCGCTCAGCCAGCTCAGCCTGCGTGAGCCCGAGTTCCTCGCGGCGCTGCCGTACCGCCTCCCCCAACTCGAACCGGAGGCGAGCGGCCTCATATGCGGCACCGGCGCCTGGACGGCTCATAATCTCGGCACGTTTGTCGGCCCACGCCTTGCGCTCCCCCATGGCCATTACTCCTTATCTGCCGTGTGCGCCTCAGCGATGCACCGCCCCATGGCCCGCATCGCCCGCTCGATCTCACCAGCTTCACGCATCCGCTGCTTTTTGAACACCGTGAGCAGGATGATCCTCCTACCCGAGGCGATCCAGTACGTGATGCGCACGGCCTCGCGAGAGAGATGAAAGCGAAGTTCCCGGAGCTTGCCCTGCAACTGCCTGGTGTACGGCTCGCCGAGCAGCACGCCCCGCTCCGCCAGAAGGTCGACATAGAAGACAGCCGTCTCCTGATCGTCCTGGCTGAGAGTGTCGAACCACGTGTCGACCTCCGGCTCCAGTTCCACCTCTCCCCAAGTCATAACACGGACGTTATACGGCAGGCAAGTGGGCCGTCCTACGAATGGCGTATAGCCCAGTTCACCTATCCAGCCTCAGCCGCCCGGCCCACTCCGCCGCGGCCAAGCACCCAGGCCCGTTCGCCACTGGCTGCGACGACCCAGCACATCATGTGGCACTCACGGATGAACGTCCGCATCCAACCGTTCGCCCGTCTCTTGGCCCAGGGTCCTGATCGGCTCTCGTCCGGAATGGACTCGCGCGGCGCGCGTCAGCAATCAGGGCCGTCCGGTAGGAGTCAGGCGTCGCCGAGGCGGACGCGGGGCCCGTATTTCCGCAGCAACACCGCGTTGTGTTCGTCGCCGCCCGGTGTGTTGGCTGAGCGGAAGATCGGGGGAGTCTCGCCGGCGGTCAGGTGGTGGCCGACGACTTCGGCCACCAGCATCTGGGCCGCGAGTACGCCGGTGAGGTTGGAGATCGGGCAGATCGTGGTGCCGTCGGGCAGGGGGAGGGCGGCGTCGCCGTACGGGGCGCCGTTGTCGATGGTGACGTGGGCGAGGTCGGCGAGGCGTGGGCCGGACGGCAGGCGGGACGTGTGCGCGCGGGAGGTGATCGCGATGACCTGGTGGCCGTGGGTCACCGCCAGTTGCGCCATTTCGACGATGGCGGCGTTGCCGCCGGAGTTGGAGATGATGACGAAGATGTCCTCGGGCTGGATGGGGGCGAGGGCCCAGATGCGGGCGGCGAGGCCGGGTTCGCGTTCGATCTTCGGGTCGAGGATGTCGGCGGGGGAGGCGTCGCCGTAGTAGGCCACGTCGCGGATGCCGAGCTGGTTGGCGGGGACCAGGCCGCCGGCCCGGCCGACGAGTTCGAGGGCGACGGAGCGGGAGTGGCCGGTGCCGAACGCCTGGAGTACGCCGCCGGCCCGCAACGACTCGTAGATCAGGGCGCCGGCGCGGGCGATCGTGTCCCGTTCCTTGGTCACCAGCCGGTCGACGGCCGACCTGGCGACCTCCGCGTACGCGTCCTGATCGATCACGCTTCCTCCAATAGCTGTCGTGCGGTGTCGGCGAGCGTCTCGGCGCTGCCGGGGGCGACGGCGCTGACGAGCACCTCGTAGTCGGCTCGCCCGTACGCCTCGGCGGTGGGCAGGTAGCCGGGATAGCCGTTGACGTAGCCGAGGACGGCGATCGGGCCGCGCCCGTTCCGGATGTTCTCGGCCACTCCGAGGAACGGCTCGCCGGGCAGCCCGACCAGCCCCAGCGCCCCGACTCTGGCCACGCTCACGTCCACGGTGATGGTGTCGGTGATTGACGGGGTACCGAGGGCTCTGGCGCGTACGCCTTCCAGCCTGCTGCGCGCCAGCCGGGCGGTCACCGGGTCGCCCGCGGCCGTGGCGTGCTCGTAGTCGGCGGCGAGCGAGCCGAGGTCGGCGTCCCGCTGCGCCCGGCGCAGGTCGCGTCGTGCCCGAGCCGTCCCGATCCGGTCGGTACCCGCCCAGGCCCGGTCGCCCGGCTGAGCCAGCAGCTCGACGCAACGGTCGGCGACCAGTCCGCCGAGCCGGTCCAGTTCGGCGGCGTCCTGGCCGAGGCGGGTGAAGCGGGTGCTGACGTTCCCGGCCGCGCCGGTCGCCACCACCACCCACACACCGTCCCCGAGCCGCGCCCGCAACGCCCTCCGCACCGCCCCCGCCAGGTCCGCGCTGACCAGGAGGTTGCTCGCGGGCAGCACGGTCGGATGCACCGGCAGCACCACGATCACCCCGGCCGGCCCGCCGTCCCCTCGCACCGCGATCACGTCCAGCGGCACCGTCCTGGCCGCGTCGGGCCGGCTGCGGTCGGCGCCGACGCCGTGCAACTCACCGCGATGAGCCGTCCCGTCCGCAGCCCGCTCACTATCCACAGCCCTGTGTACGGCGGCGCGCACCGCACCGGAAACCCGCTCCAACCACGGCCCGGGTGTGACCCCGCCCCCGGGCACACACCCGGTCTCGGGACCCGCATGGGTATGGCTGGCCGCCAGCCAGAGCTCACACACCGGCGGGACATCCCCGTCCCGCCCGGCCGGAGGTCCCGCGTGTTCTTCCCGCGCGAGAGCCGCGTGCTCGTCCAGGTTCACGGCCCGGCGGGCGTACTCGGCCAGGTCGGTGTTGATGCAGATCACGTCGGCCACGGCCAGGGCGAAGCGGCGGTCACCGTCGGACCAGGTGACCGCGCTGACCCCGAGCGGGTCGAGGGTGCCGGTGGAGGGGCCGGGGCGGTCGATGTACCCGCCCATGGGGGTGCCGTCGGGCACGGGTAGTTCGGCGAGGCCGTATCCGACTCTCACCGGGCCGCCTCCTGGTGGGTGACGGTGGCCAGGGGCGCGTAGGGGCCGAGGCCGGGGGCGGCGGCGAGGAGGGCGGCGCCGGTCAGGCTGTCACCCGCCGCCTGGCCGATGCGAGCCAGGGGCAGACGGGCACTCAGCTCCGACTCGAACCCTGCTCGCAGCCGTTCGTCGCGGAGCAGGCGTCCGGTCCAGGCGACGGGTACCTCGCCGGTGAAGTGGCGTGCGGCGGCGGCCACGGTGCCCGCCAGCTCCGTGGCCGCCGCGTCTACGATCTCGCCGGCCGCCGCGTCGGTGGTGGCCAGCTCGAACACGTGCGGGGCGAAGCGGGCGATCCGCGCCACCGCGTCGGGTGCGAGGTAGAGGCGGTGGGGCAGCGTGGCGAGATCACCGAAGACCTCCCGCGCCCGCACCGTCAACGGCCCCGCCGGTCCCCTTCCGTCAAAGCCCCGGCAAGCGGCATCCAGCCCCCGCCGCCCGATCCAGAACCCGCTCCCGGCATCCCCGAACAGAAACCCCCACCCATCCACCTGCACAGCCGAGCCGCCACCCGGCCGCTGAGGCCCTTCTGGCCGAGCTGGTGGGATGCCGAGGGCGATCGCGCCGGTTCCGGCGGCCAGGACCACGCCGGTCCCGGCCGGAAAGGCGCCCGCGTGCGAAGTGACCACGTCCGTTGTGATGATCACCCGCCGCGACCGCTCCAGCAACCGCCGAGCCAGCCGATCGGGCGAGTCCAGCAGCGTGGTCAGCCCCAGGCAGACGGTGTCGACACCCTCGGGCACCTCCAGCCGGGCGAGCACGGCGTCAACAGGCGACCCTTCGGCGTACGAGAGCCCGGCCAGTTCCCTGACCTCGCGCACCCGCCCGCGAGAAGCCAGTGCGACCCGCAGCCCGGTCTGCCCGCCGTCGATCGCCAAGTCCATGACACCCCACCCTAGTTACGGTCCAGGCCGAAATCTAGCCCTGCGATACTCCGTGGGCGAACACCCCACATGCCGCCGAAACGCGCTGCGCAATGCCTTCGTGCTCGGATACCCGGTATGCGAGGCGATGACCTCGACAGGCAGCCCCGAACTGGTCAGCAACCGCCGCGCATGCCGTAGCCGCAACCCGGTCAGATGCCGCAGAAACGTGGTCTGCCGCTCCTCCGCGAACAGATGCGAGATATAGAACGGGCTCGCGCACACGGCGGCCGCGACGTCGGCCAGCCGCAGCCCGGGATCGGTGTAGTGGTCGGCGAGGTAGGCCTCGGCCAGGCCGAGGATGTCGCGCCTCGGGGTGGCGGGCAGCAGCCTGCCGAGCCGTTCCTTCAGCCAGATGTGCAGGTAGGAGCGCTCGTGGATGTCGCCGACCGTCACGATGTCCTCGATCGGCAGCCGCGCGCTGGCCTCCACCCAGTCGGTCGAGCCGTCGGCCAGCCGCGCCGGCCCCGCCACGTCCACCACGAACAGGAGCTGGCCGATGAGCCAGTTGCGCAGAATGCGCGGGTCCACGCCGGGTTCGCGGGCGCACCGGTCGATCCACCCGGCCAGCAGCCCGGCGGCGCCGTCGCGGTCGCCGGCCCGGACCCTGCGGGTGAGCTCCTGCTCGATGCGCACCGGCGGCGCGGGGGCCGCGGGGAGGGTGTGCGCGCCGGGCAGCTCGATGACGCGGTCGCCGCCGAGCACGAGCTTGTAGTCGTTGGCCCGCCTGGCCTCGCGCTCGGCCTCCAGCGGACCCGATCGGGGCGGCCCGATGCTCACCGTGGCGGTCCAGGCCGTTTCGCGGACGATCCGCGCTCGTACCTCCTCGGCCAGTGTCGCCGCCTCGGACATCAGCGCGTCGGGGTCGGCGCCGGTGAGCAGCACCAGCCACTCCTCCGGCGGTTCCGGGCGCCACGTGACGCCCGGACGGCAGGTCGCCGCCTCGGCCACGGCCCGCGAGGCCCGCCGTAGCTGGCCCTGCGCCCATGGCCGGCCCTGGGCCTGCTCGGAGGCGATGAAGTCGTCGATGTCCACCAGGGCTGCGACGGCGTAGGTCATGCCCCTACTTTAGGCGGACCGAAATTTGACCGTATTGACAAGCGTGCCGACGCCCTCGACCGTGGCCCGCATGGTGTCGCCGTCCTTGAGCGGGGCGATGCCGGCGATCGTCCCGGTGGCGATGAGGTCGCCGGGCATGAGCGTCATCCCGTCCGACAGGTCGGCGATGAGCCGCGGGATGCCGAAGACCATCTGCTTGGTGTTGGCCCGCTGCCTGACCTCGCCGTCCACCTCAAGCGTCAGTTCCAGCGCCTGCGGGTCCGGCACTTCGTCCACGGTCGCGAGGTACGGCCCCGCCGGCGCGAACGTGTCGAACCCCTTCGACTGGTCCCAGGGGACGTTCCTGGAGATGTTGGCCAGTTGGAGGTCGCGCGCGGTCATGTCGTTGATCACGGTGTATCCGGCGACCGCCTCCTTCCAGCGCTCGGCCGGCAGGTCGCGGGTCCGGCGGCCGATGACCACCGCCAGCTCCACCTCGTGTTCGAGGTGCCGGGTGCGGGCGGGCGCGATCACCGGCTGGTTGTGCCCGGTCAACGCGGAGGGCGGCTTCAGGAACAGCACCGGCTCCGGCGGCACCTCCATGTTGCTCTCCTCGGCGTGCGCCGCGTAGTTGAGCGCCAGGCAGCAGATCTTGGTGCAGGTGGCCACGGGCGGCTCGAACAGCACTCCGGCCTCGTCCAGGACCGGCCGGCGCCGTGCCACCTCCTCGGTGAGGCGGTCGAGGCCGTAGGAGTCCAGGAGCGCGACGGGGTCGTCGGTGCCGAGGTCGGCCAGGCTGATCAGGGCGCCGTCGCGCTGGGCGACCAGCTCGACGGGGGCGGAGGCGGTCCGCCGGATGCGTCCAAGGAACATGGTTCTCACCTCATCAAGCCCATTGGCCGCCCACAAGAACCGAAATTTGCGGTGACGACCCGCTTCTTGCCCTCTTGCTGGTGGTCTGGGGGAGCATCCCCTTTGATGGTCGGCATGAGCCGCACCCTGGACGCCAGCCGCGACCTCTACGCCACCGCCCGGCAGTACATCGCCGGAGGTGTCTCCAGCGACGCCCGCCGTACCTCGGGAGTACCCCTTTACGTCGAGCGCGCGGCCGGCTCGCGGCTGTGGGACGTGGACGGCAACGAGTACGTCGACTACGTCCTCGGCCAGGGCCCCGCCCTGCTCGGACACTGCCCGCCGGAGGTCGTCGAGGCCGTCGGCGCCCAGGTCGCCCGCGGCATCGTCTACTCCGCGCAGCACGCCGCCGAGGTCCGCGTGGCCGAGCGCCTGTGCGCGATGATCCCCTCGGCCGAGCGCGTCCGCTTCAACACCGTGGGCTCGGAGGCCGCGCACGCCGCCTGGCGCCTGGCGCGCGGCCACACCGGCCGCCGGAAGATCCTCAAGTTCGAGGGCCATTATCACGGCTGGCTGGACCCGGTCCTCTACAGCGTGCACCCCGCCGTGGATCTCGCCGGCCCCGCCGACGCGCCCGTCCCGGTCTCCGGTACGGCCGGCCAGCCCGAAGCCGCCGACCTGGTCATCGCCCCCTGGAACGACCTGGCGACCCTGACCAGGATCATGGACGCGCACGCCGGCCAGATCGCCGCCGTGGTCTGCGAGCCCGTGCTCTGCAACACCGGCGCCATCGCGCCCGAGCCCGGCTACCTGGAGGCCGTACGCGAGCTGTGCGACCGGCACGGCAGCCTGCTCATCTTCGACGAGATCATCACCGGCTTCCGCCTGGCGCCCGGCGGCGCGCAGGAGTACCTGGGCGTCACCCCCGACCTGTCGGTCTTCGGCAAGGCGATGGCCGGCGGCATGCAGGTCTCCGCGCTGGCCGGGCGCGCGTTCGTCATGGACTCCATCTCCGGCGGCAAGGTCGCGCACGCCGGCACGTTCAACTCCCAGCCCGTCGGCATCGCCGCCGCCGAGGCGACCCTGCGCATCCTGGACGAACGGCGCGAGGAGGTCTACGGCACCCTGTACGCGAGGGGGCGGGCGCTGATGGAGGGCATCCGCGAGGTCGCGGAGAAGGCTGGCGTGCCGCTGCTGGTGGACGGCCCAGGCCCGGTCTTCCAGACGTACTTCACGGACGCGCCGGCCGTACGGGACTATCGGGATTTCGCCCGCACGGACCGCGCCAGAATGGCGCTCCTACACGCGGCGCTGCTCGAGCGGGGGGTCAACATGGTCCCCAGGGGGCTGTGGTTCCTGTCCACCGCGCACACCGAGGCCGACCTCGCCTTCACCGTCGAGGCCTTTGACGGCGCGCTGCGGTCGCTTCCGCTCGGTTGAGATCACCAGCGCGACGCCGACCAGGATGACGAGGCCGCCGATCATGATCTGGGGCGTGATCACCTCGCCCAGCACGATCGCGCCGAGCGCGACGGCCACGGCCGGGTTGACGTAGGCGTAGGTGGCGACGAGCGAGATCGGCGCGTTGCCCAGCAGCCACGAGAACGCCGTGAACCCGATCAGCGACCCCACCAGGATCAGGTAGACCAGCGCCAGCCACGACCGGGAGCTGACCGCGCTCACGTCGAGCCGCTCGCCGAGCCCGGTACCGAGGATCGCCAGCCCGATCCCGCCCACGAGCATCTCCACGGTGGAGGTGGCGAAGGCGTTGGCCGGCATCGCGATCCGGCTGGACAGGAACGACCCGATGGCCCACGACACGGACGCCAGCAGCACGATCACGATGCCGCCCGTCGCGGCCGCCTCGCCGCCGGTCAGCGAGAGCGCCGCCACGCCACCCAGGCCCACCAGTACGCCCGCGAGCGTCAGGGCCTTGGGCCGGTCGCGCACCACGAACCTGAACACCACCAGCCACAACGGCACGGAGGCGACGAGCAGCGCCGCGAGTCCGGTCGAGATGTACTGCTCGGCCACGGCCAGCATGCCGTTGCCCAGCGTGAGCAGTAGCAGGCCCGCGACCGCGGCGCCGGTGAACTCACGCCCGGTCATCCGGAACGCGCTCTTGCCCTTGCGCAGCAGCAGGAACCCGCCCAGCAGCACCGCCGCGGTGATGAACCGCATGGAGCCGCTCAGCATGGGTGGAAGAGACTCGACCGCGATGCCGATGCCCAGGTAGGTGGATCCCCACACCACGTAGACAATCGCGAGTGCGCCCCACACCAGGAGCGAGGCACGCCGGTCAGTGGCGTTTGCTTGCATAGCTCATGACAATAGCGCCGCCGACCGACATTTTCGGCCTTGGCGGGATATTAGCGATAAGAGGCATCTACGCCACTCGTGGGGTCGCGCGCGGACCGGCAGGATTTCGGACATCGCCCCGAGAAAGGAACCCCGGAGATGTCCGCCGTCACCAGCGTCGCCCCCGCCCCGAACGCCGCCGCCCTCGCCCACTTCGCCGCCCGCCTGGCCTTCGAGACCGACGTCTCCGACGTGGCCGCGGACCTGGAGTCGGGGGCCCCGGGCGTGGTCGTGATCGACTCCCGCAGCGGGGAGAGCTGGGACCAGGGCCACATCTCCGGCGCCCTCCACCTGCCGACCGCCGAGATCGCCACCCGCGCCCGCACCCTGATCCCGGAGGACGTGACGGTCGTGACCTACTGCTGGGGACCGGGCTGCAACGGCGCCACCCGGGCCGCGCTGGAGTTCGCCAAGCTCGGGTACCGGGTCAAGGAGATGATCGGCGGGTTCGAGTACTGGTCCCGCGAGGGCTTCCCGGTGGAGACGTCCGATGGGGTGGTCCGCAACCCCGTGGACGCGCTGACCGCACCGGTCTCGGGCATCGCCTGCGCCTGCTGAGACGGGCGGAGAAGGATTTGGTGCCCCCGTCCGAATCAGTCGATCGGGGGCGAAGAAAACATACCCCACCCGGCCGCAATCAACCCCGATCATCCCCCCGGCGAGTCGCCAAAACCCTCACCCCAAACCCCTAAAACCCCACCACCAGGCAAGCCTCCCAACCCGCCCCACCCCGAAACCCCCGCCAGGCCCCGCGGGCCGGACTCCGCCGTCTCCCAAGCCCGCGTGGACCGGGCTTCGCCTCCGGCCAAGCCCATGGGCGGGGCTGCGCCTCCCGCGAGGCCGATGGGCGGGGCTGCGCCTCCATCAAGCCCACGCGCCGGGGTTCGTGTCCCGCCAAGCCTGTGGGCCGGGCGTCGCCGCCTCCCAAGCCCGTGGACAGGGGCTCCGCCTCCCGTCAAGCCCTTGCGTCGGCTCCTCCTCACCCGGGGCATGGGCCGGGCTTGGGGGCAGAGCCGGGTGGAAAAGGCCGATCCCGCCTCCTGGCCGATGAGCCGGGAGGCGGGATCGGGTTAGGGCCGGTCCGCTGGTGACGGGGGCCGTTGCGGTGGGGACCACGTCCGACGTGAGAAGCGATCCCCCCGATCGGCGCCCGCCGACGTCGGCGGGTGGCGTGGGCGGTGGCGGCGCCGTAGCGGAAAGAGCCCGTCACGGACAGAACGCCAAGCGGCCCCGTGACGGAAAAGGCCGTCACGGGCAGGCCGCACCGAACACCTCAGAGTAGGAAGAAAGACACCTCCAGAAGATCGTCGGGGTCCGCCGTCCGCGAAAGGGGAAGGGGGGACGGCGGACCGTTCAGCGGGGACCGAGCTTTTCCACGATCAGCCGGTAAAGCTGGCGGGGACGGCCAGGCTGTGGAGTGCGGTTGGGCGGGAGCGGCCACGCAAGCCCCTCGTCAACCAACGTGCGCAGCAACCGCCGGGCGGTACGCGGCGTGACGCCGAGCATGCGCCCGGCCCCCTCCGCGTCCACCACTGTGTCCCCGCCCTCCAGCTTGGCCGCCAGCCGTGCCAGGACCTCCACGCCCTTGGGTTTGAGCGTGGTGGATCCCTGCGGCGGCATCCTGGGCGCCGGGATCAGCGCGCGGCCCTCGCGGTCCACGGCGAATCCCTGTGCCTGTTTGCCCGCCTGCGTGCGCGCCAGGGCTGCCCTGGCGTGCGACTCGGCGTCATGCGTGGTACGCCCCATCCCGACGCCCACCTCTACCGCCAGCCCCAGTTCCTCGCGGATCCTGGAGGCGAACGGCAGCACCCTGAATCCGTCTGTCGCGGCCGTGATCGAGCCTCTGGTGGCGGTCACCAGGTAGGCGTGATCGTCGATCGGCCAGACGGTGGCGTTGATCCGGTTCGCTTCCTGGACCAGCAGCCGGTGCAGTGACAGGCGTAGCTCGTCGCGCCAGTAGCGGGGTGCCGCGCGCCGCACGGGTTCGCGCAGCGTAGGCACCTCCACCAGCACCACGGTCAGTTGCGACTCCTCGAGGCGGTGGTGCGCGCCGAGGAGTGCGGCGGTGTGCAACGCTGTGCGCACCGCGCCCGAGGTGGGCCTGATCCTGATGACCGGGACGCCTGCTGTCTGCAGGCGTTCGGCCACTGTGGGCAGGCAGGTCAGGGCGCCTGTGGTGGCGCCCTGCCGCAGCAGACGCTCGTGGTAGGCCGCGATCGTCCCGGTGGCTCCGGGTTCGTCGCGGCTGTGCACATCTGTGGCTGCGATGCCGAGGTCGGTGTAGGCCTCTTCGACCTCGGCCCGTGAGACCACGTCGATGCTGACCCGTTTGGGGTCGATCCGAGTGTCCAGCGCCGCCTTGGCCAAAGCAGCCACCAACGCGCTGCCGCCAAGCTGCACGTAGGTCGCCGGCATGGTCAGCACACCTGATCGCCGGGCCAGGTCGTATGGGACCGGGCTGGCGAACAGGCAGGCGTCCACACCGGGACCCAGCCGTGTCACCTTGTCGGGCGCCTCCTGCTCATCTCGATAGGCGGCGGCCACAAGGCGGCACGGCAAGGGCGCGGCTGCGTGACCCATCAGCATGACCCGCTCGACCAGATCGTGCGGGCCGACCACGCCAATGGTCAGATCCGGTGTCATGGCGCCCGGGCGTGACACTCGGGGAGTTTCTTCGGCCCTCTCGACCAATGTTCGTCCCATCCTGCCGTCCGTTGCAGTGCTCTCTTTTGGAACGATCGCTCGCGGGGGCCGTAATGTCACGCCCGACTTTTCCGGAAAGCCGTTCTGGTTGACCGCCCGGTGGGCTGTTTTAGCAGCTCACAGCGTATTTCACAGGCTTTTTCAGCGTCCTGAAATCTCTCGCGTAATGTCCGCTCCCAGGGCCCGCATTCGCTCGGCGAGATGGGCGTGGCCGCGGTCGATGAGGTATCCGGACTCGATGACCGTCTCGCCCTTCGCGGCCAGTCCGGCGAGAACCAGGGCGATACCGGAGCGCAAGTCATGGGCGGTCACCTGTGCGCCGTTGAGCGGAGTGGCGCCGCGCACAATGGCTCTGCTGCCCTCGACCTCGACGTCGGCGCCCATCTTGTTGAGCTCGCCGGCCAGCGCGAAACGGCCGTCGAAGATGCGCTCGTGGATGTAGCTGACGCCCTCGGCCAGGCACGCGACGGTCATCATCGGCGACTGCAGGTCGGTCGCGAAGCCCGGGTAGGTGTCGGTGATGATGTTGATCGGCCGTAGCGGCTGGCGGTCGCAGCGCACGTGCAGCACGGCGCCCTGCGTGGCGAACTCGACGCCCATCTGCTCCAGCTTGTAGCGCACGACGCCCAGGTCGAGGCCGGTGCCGACGAGGCTGACGTCGCCGCCGGTGAGCGCGGCGGCCATGGCGAACACGCCCGCGTCGAGCCGGTCGGGCATGACCGTGTGCTCGACGGCGTGGAGCTCCTCGACGCCTTCGACGGTGATGAAGCCGGTGCCGCCGCCGCTGATCTTCGCGCCCATCTTGGTGAGCATGTCGATGACGTCGAGCACCTCGGGCTCCAGCGCCGCGTTCTCGATCACGGTGGTGCCCTTGGCCAGGGCGGCGGCCATGATGAGGTTCTCGGTGCCGGTGTGCGAGGGCGTGTCGAGGTAGAGCGTGGCGCCGGTCAGGCCGGAGGCCTTGACGTGGATGACGGTCTCGCCCTCGTCCACGATGGCGCCCAGGCGCTTGTAGCCGAGGTAGTGGAAGTCGAGGTTGCGGCTGCCCAGGTTGCAGCCGCCGACGCCCTCCACGATGGCCTCGCCCAGCCGGTGGAGCAGGGCCGGGGTGAACAGCACGGAGCCGCGGAAGCGCCGCGCGATCTCGGCGGGGAGCACCGGGCTGGCCAGGCTGGAGGCGTCGATGACGAGGGTCCGCTCGGACTCGTGCAGCTCGACGTAGGCGCCGATGGCCTCCGCGAGCTCCACGGCCCGGCGTACGTCCTCGATGATCGGCACGTTGCGCAGGACCGTACGGCCCTTGGGGGCGAGAAGAGCCGCACCGATCATCGGCAGCACGGCGTTCTTCGCGCCCTGGATGAAGGCGGTTCCACGCAAAGCGTTGCCACCGCGCACGCGGTATCGGACCATCCGTGCGGCTCCTCGGGAAGTTATGGGTCGGGCTTGAACGGGCCAACAGTAGCCGCTCGCCACGCCTGCCCCGGCCGAATCACCCGCTAAATGGCGTACCAGTGAGCCGCTCGTATGCCTCGAGATAACGCGCTCTGGTGCGATTGACTACTTCGTCCGGCAATGCGGGGGGAGGGTTTCCAGAGGATTTGTCCCAGCTTGAATCGGGTGACGTCAACCAATCACGGACATACTGCTTGTCAAAGGACGGTTGAGGACCACCGGGCTTCCATTCAGAGGCCGGCCAAAATCGCGAGGAATCGGGTGTCAGGACCTCGTCGGCGAGCGTGAGAACACCGTCGTGGTCGCGGCCCAGCTCGATCTTGGTGTCGGCCACGATGATGCCGCGCTCGCGGGCGATCTCGGCGCCGCGGGTGTAGACGTCCAGCGTGATCCGGCGCAGCTCGTGCGCGGTCTCCTCGCCGACCTTCTCCACGACCTGCTCGAAGGTCATCGGCTCGTCGTGCTCGCCGACCGGCGCCTTCGTGGTGGGGGTGAAGATGGGTTCGGGGAGCTCGGAGCCGTCCTCCAGGCCGGGCGGCAGCCGTACGCCGGAGACCTCGCCCGTGCGCTGATAGTCGAGCAGGCCCGAGCCCGTCAGGTAGCCGCGCGCCACGCACTCGACCGGCACCATCTCCAGCGGCCTGCACACCACGCTGCGCGCGTCCGGGCCGTGGGTCACCAGGTGGTTGGGCACGACGTCCTTGAGCTGCTCGAACCACCACAGCGACAGCTGGGTCAGGATCGCGCCCTTGTCCGGGATCTCGGGTTCGAGTATGTGGTCATAGGCGGAGACGCGATCGGAGGCGACCATCATCAGCAGGCCTTCGTCGGTGACGTAGAGGTCGCGTACCTTGCCGGAGTGCACGTGCTTCATCGGGCGATGTCCGTCCTGTAGTACGAGCCGCGCAGGTTCACCCGCGCGACCAGGTCGTAGGCGTTGGCTCTGGCGCTCGCCTGGTCGGGGCCGGTGCCGACGACGCTGAGCACCCGGCCGCCCGCGGAGACCACCTGGCCGTCGACGAGCTCGGTGCCGGCGTGGATCACGTAGGCGTCCGCGGTCGGCTCCAGCCCGGTGATCACGTCGCCCTTGACCGGATCGGCGGGGTAGTTCTCGGCCGCGACGACCACGGTCACCGCCGCGCCCTCGCGCCAGGCGAGCTCACCGGCCGCGCCGAGCGCGCCGGTGGCGCAGCCGAGCAGCAGCCCGCCCAGCGGCGTGGCCAGCCGGTCGAGGATCACCTGGGTCTCCGGGTCGCCGAAGCGCGCGTTGAACTCGATGACCTTCGGCCCCTTGGCCGTCAGGGCCAGACCCACGAACAGCACTCCCCGGTACGGCAGGCCGCGCCGCCCCAGCTCCGCGATCGTCGGGTGCACGACCTCCCGCATGACCTGCTCGGTGAGGTCGTCGGGCGCCCAGGGCAGCGGCGTGTAGGCGCCCATGCCGCCGGTGTTGGGCCCTTCGTCGCCGTCGTAGGCGCGCTTGAAGTCCTGGGCCGGCCGCAACGCCACCGCGTCGCGCCCGTCGCACAGTGCGAACAGCGAGACCTCCGGCCCGTCGAGGAACTCCTCGATCACCACCCGCTCGCACGAGGCGGCGTGCTCCAGAGCCGCCTCCAGCGAGCCGGTCACCACCACACCCTTGCCCGCGGCCAGCCCGTCGTCCTTGACCACGTACGGCGCGCCGAACTCGGCCAGCGCGGCGGCGGCCTCCTCCGGCGTGGCGCAGGTGCGCGAGCGGGCGGTGGGCACCCCGGCCGCGGCCATGATCTCCTTGGCGAACGCCTTCGACCCCTCGATCATCGCCGCCTCGCCCGAAGGCCCGAAGACGGGGATGCCGGCCGCCCTGACGGCGTCGCCGACGCCCGCGACCAGCGGCGCCTCCGGCCCGATCACGACGAGGTCGGCGCCGAGGCGGACCGCCAGCGCGGTGACCGCCGCCGGATCGGTCGCGGCGACGGGATGGGTGGTGGCGACCTGCTGGACGCCCGCGTTGCCGGGGGCACAGTGAAGGTCGCTGACCTGGGGATCGAGGCTGAGTGAACGGCACAGGGCGTGCTCACGCCCGCCGGAGCCGATGACTAGAACGCGCACGAACCCCATTGTCCCAGGCCCGCGCCGTCCTGACCGCCGAGGGCAGACTTAGGCGGCAGCATGGGGAAGTTTTGTGGAGTTCTGCCGGTTCCCCTGGATCGTTGGCGAGTATCGTCAGCTGAGTTGACCCCCCTGTGGTAAGTTAGGGCGGCTTTGCGGCGTCTCTTGTGATTGGAGGTGGTCCGGGATGAATCCTGGTGATCCCAGCAGTACGTGCTCGTCCACGTACGCCGTGCATACCCCCGACCACTCCAATCCGGCAGCCTGATCGTGCCACCACGCCATTTCCTTGATTGAGGTGACTCTTCACTACGCGTGGGCAGGCCCAGGTCGGGCGGAAAGGGACTGCCATGCGCTCGTCCACCCTTTTCCGTCGTATCAACCGCCACCCCGTCAAGAAGCCCCACGTAGCGCGCCAGCTCACCAAGCCCGTGCGTGAGGCCTGTGTGCCACCGGTCGACTCCATCGTCGAGTACGGCGCCTACATAGGCGGCGAGAAGGTCGTCGCACCGGGCATCGTCGAGTCCCTTGAGCTGGTGCGCGAGCACAACAAGACCGGGTCCAGGGCGTTCGTCTGGGTGGGCCTGCACGAGCCGGAGGCTCCCGAGGTGGAGTGGCTGGCCGAGGTCTTCGGCCTGCACCCCCTGGCCGTCGAGGACGCCGTCAAGGCGCACCAGCGGCCCAAGGTCGAGCGCTACGGCGACTCGCTGTTCCTGGTGCTCAAGACCATCGCCTACCTCGACCACGACGAGCTGACCGCGACCAGCGAGATCATCGCCACCGGCGAGATCATGGTCTTCCTCGGCGCCGACTTCGTGGTCACCGTGCGCCACGGCGAGCACTGCCCGCTGACCGAGGTACGCGACAAGCTGGAGAGCCGCCCCGACCTCCTGGACCGCGGCCCGGCCGGTGTGGTGCACGCCATCTCCGACTACGTCGTGGACCGCTACCTGCAGGTGGCCGACCTGATGCAGCTGGAGCTGGAGGAGGTCGAGGCCACGGTCTTCGCCGACGTCAGCTCCCGCGACATCAACCGGATCTACCAGCTCAAGCGGGAGATGCTGGAGATGAAGCGGGCGGTCACCCCGCTGCAGTCGCCCATGGCGGCGCTGCCCCAGCGGCGGGTGATCCCCTCGGAGATGCGCGAGTACTTCCGCGACGTCAGCGACCACCTCGCCCGCGTGTGCGAGCAGGTGGAGTCCTCCAACGAGCTCGCCAACTCGATCCTCCAGGCCGCCCTGGCCCGCTCGAACACCCTCGCCAACGAGGACATGCGCAAGATCTCCTCATGGGTCGCCATACTGACCGTGCCCACGATGATCGCCGGGATCTACGGCATGAACTTCGACTTCCTGCCGGGCTCGGACCAGATCTGGGGCTATCCGGCGATCGTGGCGCTCATGGTCACCGTCTGCACGTTCCTCTACCGCGGCTTCCGGCGTAACGGCTGGTTGTAGAGCTAACCTGTTGCCGGTGTCAGTGCAGCGAGTCCAGACCGAGCGCTGGTTCGTCCGCCACGGTGTTCCCACGATGATCGAGGGCTACGCCTTCCGGCGTGACGTGCTGCCCAGGATGGTGCCGCCGCTGGCGTTCGTCGCCCTGGTCTCGTTGTTGTGGCTGGTGCCGCTCAAGACCATGGGGTCGGGGCTGTGGCTGCTACTCGGCTGGGTGGTCGTCGTGGCGGCGGCCGTACGCCTGGCCGGGGTGGTCTCGGCCCGGAGGCCGGCGCGCTTCTCGCCCAGGATCACCGTCGTGATCCTGGTCGTCTACGCGCTCATGCCCGTGGCGGTGCCGCTGCTCCAGGTGGTCGTGGACGGCGACGTCACCCCGCCGGCCGGGCGTTGGCTCGGTGTGCTCGGGTTCGTGCTCTTCTTCGCCGCCGCCTTCGCCGCGACCGTGCTGGGCACGACGTACGGCTTCGGCGCGCTGCTGGGCAGGGCGGTCCGGCGTACCCTCTCCGACCTGGGCAACAGCGTTCACCTGCTGGGGCGGGCGCTGCCCGCGCTGTTGTTCGTCACGTTGTTCCTGTTCTTCACCGGTGAGCTGTGGCAGGCCGTCAACCGCCTGGAGTGGTGGCGCCTCGCCCTGGTCGTCGTCCTGTTCGCCTCGGTCGCGGTGCTCGCCTCGGCCTCACGGCTGCGGGAGGAGATCGGCCGGGTCGAGCAGGACTTCAGCGCGTCCAGGCTGGCGTCGGCCTGCCGGAACACGCCGCTGGCCGGGGCGCCGTTCGAGGAGCTGACGCACGACGGGCCGCTGCGCGCGGTGCCGCTCAGCGGCCGTCAGGAACGCAACGTGCTGCTGATGCTCGCCGTCCGCCAGCTCGTGCAGGCGGCGGTGCTGGGTGCGGTGCTGTTCGGCTTCTTTCTCATTCTCGGCCTGCTCATGGTCACTCCGGAGACGGCCGAGCAGTGGATCGGCTCGCGGCCCGTCCCCTCGCCCCTGTTCCCCCTGCTGCCGGTGGCGCTGCTGCGTATCGCGACGCTGTTCGCCGGGTTCGGCAGCATGTACTTCGTCGTCACCTCGATGAGCGACAGCGACCATCGCCGGCAGTTCTTCGCGCCGATCATCGACAAGATCGAGCGGGCCCTGGCGGTACGTGCGGTCTACCTGGCCATCGGCCGGTGAGGAGCCGGTCAGACGGCGACGGGCTTGAGCGGGCTGACCGGCTCCGGCAGGTCCAGGCCACGCTCGGCCCACAACGTACGCATCCTGTCGGGGTAGTCGGTCACCACGCCGGCCACCCCCAGGTCGAGCATGCGCGCGGCCAGGGCGGGGTCGTTGACGGTCCAGACCGCCACGTCGAGCCCGGCGCCGGCGCACTGGGCCATCAGCGCCTCGTCCACCATCACGTGCTCGGGCGAGAGCGTCGTCGCGCCGGCCGCTGAGGCCGCGGCGGGGAGGTCGTCGCCCAGGCAGCCGTGCCAGTGGAGCGTGTCGAGCTCGATCAGCGCGAAGCGCCTGGTGTCCCGCGCCTTCTTCGCGGCGTGGGCGATGATGCGCCAGTCGAAGCTCAGGATCGCCGCGTTGTCCAGGCGGCCGTGCCGGTCGAGCTCGTCCAGGACCAGGTCCGTGAACAACTCGGGGTCGGGGGTCAGCTCGGGGCGCGTCGGGTCCGACTTCAGCTCGACGTGCAGCCGGACGCCGTCGGCCTCGTAGGCGTTGACCAGGCCGAGGACCGCGCCGAGCGTGGGCATCCTGGTGTCGGGGACGGCCACCTGGGTCAGGGCGAAGGGGTCGTCGGGGTGGCGCGGCAGCCGTACGCCGACGTCGAGCATGCGCAGCTGGGCCAGGTTCAGGCCGTTGATGGGCTTGCCCACGTACGGGAAGTCGGGGTCGCCGGCCGTCAGCGGCCGGGTGTCGGCGCTGGTCACGGCGGAGACGGTGAGATCGTGGGTGAGCACCAGCCGCCGGTCGGAGGTGAGCGCCACGTCCAGCTCCAGGGCATGGACCCCGAGCTCCATCGTGCGGCTCAGCCCCGGCAGGGTGTTCTCGGGCCAGAGTCCCCTGGCTCCCCTGTGTCCATGAATCTCGACGCGCACACCGGGGACCATACCCTCCGCCCGTGCCGGTCAGGCGGTGCCACGCCGCGCCGGTGAGATTGCTCGCACCAGGAACTTCCGAGCCAGAAAAGCGGATATATCAACCTAAGCTGGTCTGTCATGAGCGTAGACATCGTACGGGCCTGGGCACGGGGCTGGGCCGTCTCACGCGCCACCAAGCAGCCGGTCGAGGAGCTCTGGGGTCTCCGCGTCGACGTCGGCCTGCCGGGACACGTCGTACGCCACATCCTCCCGAAAGCCTCACCAGCGGTTCTGCGCCACCTGGCGGGAACACTCGACGCACCCGGCACGTGGCTCAAGGTGTGCGCGCCCGCCGAACAGGTCGCGCCCTCGCTCACCCCGGCCTGGTCGGTCCAGGTGCCGGAGTTCATGATGACGGCGCGGCTGCGCCGTACCGAGGTGGCCGCGCCCGGCGGCTACACGCTCGCCGTCGTCCAGCGCGGCCAGGTCGTCACCGCCCGGCTGCTGACCGGCGACGGCGAGGTCGCCGCCCGCGGTCAGCTCGCGCTCACCGGCGCCACCGGCGTCGTCGACCAGGTGGAGACCGCGGCCGGCCACCGCCGCCGCGGGCTCGGCAGCGTCGTGATGAAGGCCCTGTCGTCCGCGGGGGCCGAGCGGGGCGCCACGACGGGCGTCCTGCTGGCCACCGCCGACGGCAGGGCCCTCTACTCCACACTCGGCTGGCGTCTTCACACCGTGGTCACCGCCGCCGTGGTCACAGCCTGACCAGCATCTTGCCGACGTTCCCGCCGCCCAGCACGTCCAGGAACGCCTGCGGAGCCCGCTCGATGCCCTCGGCCACCGTCGACTCGGTACGCAGCGAGCCGTCGGCCAGCCAGCCCGCAGCCTTGCCGATCCACTCGGGGAAGCGGTCGAGGTAGTGGCTGACCAGCATGCCGCGCAGCGTCGCGCTCTTGTGCGCCAGGCTGAACAGGTTCGCCGGGCCCGGCACCGGCTCGGTCGCGTTGTAGCCGCTGATGGCGCCGACCATCGCGATCCGGCCGCCGACCTTGAGCGCGTCGATCGCGGCCACGAGGTGGTCGCCGCCGACGTTGTCGAGGTAGACGTCGATGCCGTCCGGCGCGGCCTGCGCCAGTTGCCCGGCCACCGAGCCGGCCCGGTAGTCGATCCCGACGTCGTACCCGAAGTCGGTCACCAGCCGCTTGGCCTTGAACGGCCCGCCCGCCGAGCCGATCACCCTGGCCGCGCCCAGCTTGCGGGCGAGCTGGCCGGCGACGCTGCCCACGGCCCCGGCGGCCGAGGAGATGAAGACGGTGTCGCCGGGCCGTACCGGGGCGACCTCGGTGAGCGAGACGTAGGCGGTCAGGCCCGTGGTGCCCAGCACGCCCAGATAGGCCTCCTCGGGGGCCAGGTACGGGTCCACGACCGTCGCCTGCGCGGCGTCGACCACGGCGTATTCGCGCCAGCCCAGGAAGTGCACCACGGTGGCGCCCACCGGGATCTCCGGGACGCGTGAGTCCACCACCTCGCCCACGGCCGAGCCGTCCAGCGGCTGCCCGATCTGGAACGGCGGGATGTAGGACTCCACGTCGTCCATGCGGCCCCGCATGTAGGGGTCCACGGACATCCACGTGTTGCGCACCAGGACCTGGCCCGCGCCGATCTGCGGGACGTCGGTCGTGGCCAGTTCGAAGTCACGCAGCTCCGGCTCTCCGGAGGGACGGACGGCCAGGCGGATCTCGCGGTTCATGACATTCTCCTCAAGGGTGTCGAGCAGTCGCTCGGCTTCGCTGTCTTCGGGGTTCTCGTGGTCGCGGAAGAGCACCGGCTCGCCGGCGCGGACGGCGCCGAGGCAGGCGAAGACCGGCTCCAGGTGCTCGACGGCCCGCCGTCCGCCCGACCCGCCGCCGTAGGCCACGAACGCGACGGGCTTGCCCCGCCACTCCTCGCGGTACCAGTCGATGGCGTTCTTGAGCGAGGCGGGATAACTGTGGTTGTACTCGGGCGTGACGATCACGAACGCCTCCGCCCGCGCGAGCCAAGGCCGCAGATCCCGTACGGCCGGCGGCTCCGGACCCCCTTCCTCCGGCAGCACCGTGGGCAGCCACGCCTCGGCCAGGTCGATCACGTCGACCTCCAGGCCGGACCGCCGGCCGGCGCGCTCCTGGATCCACTTCGCCGCCGTGGGCCCGAACCGGCCCTGCCGTACGCTCCCGATGATGATCGCGACCCGCATCTCCGCCTCCTCTCCCGTGTCGCTGTGGGTCCACTGTGCGCCGGGTCCCGCACGGACGGCTGGGGGTCGCCTGGGGGTCCGCTGGGGGTAGCGTGACCTGGTGCGATTTGGTGTGCTTGGCCCGCTCTCGGTGTGGGCCGACGACGGTGAACCGGTCCGCGTGCCCGAGCTGAAGGTGCGCGCGCTTCTGGCCGACCTGCTGGTCCACGAGGGCCGCCCGGTCCCCGCCGACCGCCTGGCCGACGACCTGTGGGGCGAGGACCCGCCCGGCAACCCCGCCAACACCCTGCAGACCAAGGTCTCCCAGCTACGCCGCGTCGTGGGCCGCGACCTCGTCCGGTACGAGCCCGCCGGGTACGTCCTGCGCGCCCCGGACGTGGACGCCCTCGCCTTCGCCCGCCTGCTCACGCGCGCCCGCGCCGAGGACGACCCGCGCGCCCGCGCCGCCCTGCTGGCCGACGCCCTGTCCCTGTGGCGCGGTCCCGCCTACGCCGACTTCCGCGACGAGGAGTTCGCCCGCGCCGCCGCCGCCCGCCTCGACGAGCAGCGCCTGACGGCCCTGGAAGAGCACGCCGAGGTACGGCTGGCGCTGGGCGAGCACACCCGGCTGGCCGACGAGCTGTCCGAGCCGGTCGCCGATTATCCGCTGCGCGAGCGGCTGCGTGCCGTCCACCTGCGTGCCCTGTACCGGGCGGGGCGCCAGACCGAGGCGCTGGCCGGCTACACGGCGCTGCGCGAGCGGCTGGCCGACGAGCTGGGCGTGGACCCCGGGCCGGAGCTGGTGGAGCTCTACCAGTCCATCCTCCGTCAGGACCCGGCCCTGGCCCCCGCCCCCACCCCCGCCACCTCCTCCGCCCGCCCCCGCACCAACCTCCCCACCCCCCTCACCCCCTTGATCGGCCGAGAGACAGCCGTGACCCAGATCCGGGCCCTCCTGGGCGACGTGGGTGCCGCGCCGTCCGCGCTATCCGGGCCGTCCGCGCCGTCCGAGGGCACCGGGTCTTCCAGGGGTGCGGGCTCTTCTGGGGGTGCGGGCTCTTCTGGGCGTGCCGGGTCCTCTGGGGACGCCGGGGCCTCTGGGGGTGCCGGGTCCTTTGGAGGTGTGGGGTCTTCTGGGGGTGGCGGTGGGTCACGGCTGGTCACGTTGACGGGGCCCGGCGGGGTGGGGAAGACGCGGCTCGCGCTGGCCGCCGCCGCATCCCGCGAGAACGCCTGGCTGGTGGAGCTCGCCGGGCTGAGCGCCGAGGATCCGGCGGCCGTCGCCGAGGTGGTGGCCGACGTTCTGGACGTGCGGGACGAGGCGGTGGCCCGCTCCGGCCGGGCCGCGCTGCCCGAGCGCCTGGCCGACGCCCTGAGCGGCCGCGAGCTCCTCCTGGTCCTGGACAACTGCGAGCACCTCGTCGAGCCGGTGGCCGAGCTGGTGAACCTGCTGCTGCGTACCGCTCCGGGCCTCCGGGTGCTGGCCACGAGCCAGGAGCCGCTGGCCATTCCCGGCGAGGCCGTGTACCCGGTGTCCCCGCTGGCCACGCCCGACGCCCTGAGCCTGTTCGCCGCCCGCGCGGGCGTGACGCCGGACGCGGACACTCTGCCGTGGGCCGAGGCGATCTGCCGCCGTCTGGACGGCCTGCCGCTGGCGCTCGAACTGGCCGCGGCCCGCGTGCGCGCGCTCGGCGTGCGAGGGGTGGCCGAACACCTCGACGACCGCTTCCGGCTGCTGTCGGGAACCACCCGCGGCCTGCCGGCCCGTCAGCGAACCCTGCGCGCGGTGATCGACTGGAGCTGGGAGCAGCTCACCCCACCGCAGCAGGAGGCGCTCACCGCCCTGGCCGTCCACCCGGGCGGCTGCACGCTGGAGGCCGCCGGGATCGGCGCCGACCTCGTCGACCAGCTCGTCAACCGGTCGATGGTCGTCGCCGAGCCGCCGCGCTACCGGCTGCTGGAGAGCATCGCCGCCTACTGCCTGGAGCGCCTGGCGCCGGACGACCCGCTGTTCGCCCGGCGCGACGCCTACTACACCGGCCTCGCCGACCGCGCCCGCCCCCACCTGTACGGCCACGCCCAGCGGGAATGGCTGGCCAGGCTCGACGAGGAGATGACCAACCTGCGCGCCGTGGACACGGGCGAGCGGCTGGCCTGGTACCTGTACCTGCGCGGGCGGCACACCGAGGCCTACCGCCTGACCAGGGGGACCGCCTGGGAGCCGGGATTCGCGATGTTGCTCGGCCTGCCGTACCGGGAAGGGGGCGGTGCGGAGGGCGCCCGGTCGCGGTGGTTCACCGCGCACGCCCACCTGCACCTGGGCGACGTCGCCAAGGCCGGGCCGCTGATCGACGGGGCGCTGGCCGACTTCCGCGCCACGGGCGACCGGTGGGGTGAGGCGGCGGCGCTGATGGGACGGGCCAAGCAGGCGATCTTCCAGGGCGAGTTCGCGCGGGCCGCGCGCAGCGGCGCGGAGAGCCTGGAGATCTTCACCGAGCTGGGGGACCAGTGGGGCCGGCTTCAGGCCAACGACCAGCTCGGCTACCTGGCCGAGATCGGCGGCGACTACGAGCGCGCCGCGGCCCTGCACCGGGAGGGTCTGCGGATCGCCGAGGATCTGCGGTTGTGGACGGACGTGTCCTATCGGCTGTCCAGCCTGGGGCGGATCGCGCTGCTGACGGGGGAGCTGGAGCGGTCGCGGGAGTTCCACGAGCGGGGGATGCGGCTGGCGGCCGAGCAGTCGAACCGGTTCGCGGAGGAGTTCGCGCGGGTGGGGCTGGGGCTGGTGGCCCGGCGCTCCGGTGACCTGGACGAGGCGGAGCGCCTGTTCCAGGCCTCGCTGGAGTGGAACCGCCGCCTGGAGGCCGACTACGATGTGCCCTTCTACGGGGTGACGCTGATCCTGGCCGAGCTGGGGTTCGCCGCCGAGTCGCGCGGCGCCGCCGT
Organism: Nonomuraea sp. NPDC059023; assembly: GCF_042740095.1. NCBI lineage: Bacteria > Bacillati > Actinomycetota > Actinomycetes > Streptosporangiales > Streptosporangiaceae > Nonomuraea > Nonomuraea sp. NPDC059023. The sequence continues at coordinate 116,529 of NZ_JBHYIO010000034.1, forward strand.
ACCGGCGAGGGAACTGCACGAGCAGGGGCTGCGGGCCGCACGCGCGCTCGGCGACCCGCGCTCGGTGGCGCTCGCGCTGGAGGGACTGGCCGGAGTGGCCGTTCTGGAGGGAGAGCCTTCGCGGGCCCTTGACCTGCTGGACGAGGCGGCCGAGCTGCGCGCCTCGGTCGGCGCTCCGCTCCCACCGGCCGAGCGCGGCGACGTGGACCGCATCAGGAAAGCCGCCACGCGCTGACGGAAGGCCACGTCAGCAAGCCCGCGGAAGCGCGGTCGTGAAGGGTTGCGCAGCCGTGAAGGGTTGCGGGGAGCGCGGTTGTGAAGGGGGCGCGGGTGGCGCCCCCTCGCGAGGTCACACCAGCGAGCGCAGCGAGATCGTCTGGTCGCGGCCGGGGCCGACGCCGATCGCGGAGATGGGCGCGCCGCTCATCTCCTCCAGCGTGCGCACGTACGCCTGCGCGTTGGGCGGCAGGTCGTCGAACGTCTTGGCCCCCGTGATGTCCTCCTGCCAGCCGGGGAACTCCTCGTAGATCGGCTTGGCGTGGTGGAAGTCGGTCTGCGTCATCGGGATCTCGTCGTGGCGCTCGCCGTCCACGTCGTAGGCGACGCAGACCGGGATGCGCTCCAGGCCCGACAGCACGTCGAGCTTGGTGAGGAAGAAGTCGGTGACGCCGTTGATGCGGGTGGCGTAGCGGGCGATGACCGCGTCGAACCAGCCGGTGCGGCGGTTGCGGCCGGTGGTGACGCCGTACTCGCCGCCGGTGGTGCGCAGCCAGTCGCCCATCGCGTCCTCGAGCTCGGTCGGGAACGGCCCGGAGCCCACGCGCGTGGTGTACGCCTTGAGGATGGCGATGACCTTGGTCAGGCGCTGCGGCGGGATGCCGGAGCCCGCGCACGCGCCGCCGCTCGTCGGCGAGGAGGAGGTCACGAACGGGTAGGTGCCGTGGTCGATGTCCAGCAGCGTGCCCTGACCGCCCTCCAGCAGCACGAACTTGCCCTCGTCGAGCGCCTTCGACAACACGAGCGAGGTGTCGGCGATGTGCGGCTTGAGGCGCTCGGCGTAACCGAGGTACTCCTCCAGCACCTGGGCGTGGTCGAGACCGCGCCGGTTGTAGATCTTGGTGAGGATCTGGTTCTTCTCGTTGAGCGCGACCTCGATCTTCGCCGACAGGATGCCCGGGTCGAGCAGGTCCTGGACCCTGATGCCCACCCGGTAGATCTTGTCCCCGTACGCGGGCCCGATGCCGCGGCCGGTCGTGCCGATCTTGGCCTTGCCCAGGTAGCGCTCGCTCACCTTGTCCAGGGCCTTGTGGTGGGGCATGATCAGGTGCGCGTTCGCCGAGATCAGCAGGCGGTCCGCGGACACGCCCCGCTCCGCGAGCGCGTCGATCTCCTGGAGCAGGACGCCCGGGTCGATCACCACGCCGTTGCCGATGACCGGCACCACGTTCGGCGACAGGATGCCCGTGGGCACCAGGTGGAGCGCGTACTTCTGGTCGCCGATGACGATCGTGTGGCCCGCGTTGTTGCCGCCCTGGTAGCGGACGACATACTCAACGGCGTCGCCGAGCAGGTCAGTGGCCTTTCCCTTGCCCTCATCGCCCCACTGGGCGCCCAAGACAACGACAGCCGGCATGGTTCTATCTCCCCAGCACACGGCGATGGATCCGCGGCGCAGAGACTGCGAGCGGGCACGCCAATAGACACGGAAACCCCTGGCGCAAGCGCGACAGGGGCTCTTGCGTAGAGAGACTACCCGATTGGGCTATTCGTCCCCAAGGCTCACTTGGCCAGCGCGTCGTAAGCGGCGGGGTCGCTGTCCTTGAGGAACTGCATGCACCGCTCGGCCTCGTCCTTCTCGCCGATCGACTGGGCCGCGCGCGCGAGCGAGTACAGGCAGCGCAGGAAACCCTGGTTGGGCACGTGCTCCCAGGGAATCGGGCCGTGGCCCTTCCAGCCGTTGCGGCGCAACTGGTCGAGACCGCGATGGTAGCCGGTCCTGGCGAAGGCGTATGAGGTGACCGCGTGACCCTTTGCGAAGTACTCCTCCGCGAGAGCCGCCCATGCCGCCGGGTAGGCGGGGAAACGGGCGGCCACGTCGGCGGCCTTGGCACCGGCCTCGAGCGCCTGCCTGGCCTCGGTCAGATCCGGCAGGAGGGTCGGGGGCGGCCCGGCGAGAAGGTTATCCATACAAACAGTCATACCCGCCGGGCCACTCGTGTGACTAGGCGATCTTCGTGCCGGCGGACTTCAGGTCCTGGCACGCCTGCGCCACCCGGGCCGCCATGGCCGCCTCGGCCGACTTGCCGTAGGAGCGCGGGTCGTAGACCTTCTTGTTGCCGACGTCGCCGTCGACCTTGAGCACGCCGTCGTAGTTGGTGAACATGTGCGCGGCGATGGGGCGGGTGAAGGCGTACTGCGTGTCGGTGTCGATGTTCATCTTCACCACGCCGTAGGCGATCGCCTCGTGGATCTCCTCCAGCGCCGAGCCGGAGCCGCCGTGGAAGACCAGGTCGAACGGCTTGTCCTTGCCGTACTTGGCGCCGACCGCGTCCTGGATGTCCTTCAGCACCGGCGGGCGCAGCTTCACGTGGCCGGGCTTGTAGACGCCGTGGACGTTGCCGAAGGTCGCGGCCAGCATGTACCGGCCCTGCTCGCCGATGCCGACCGCCTCGGCCGTGGCCAGCGCGTCGTCGGTCGTGGTGTAGAGCTTCTCGTTGATCTCGCCGACGACGCCGTCCTCCTCGCCGCCGACCACGCCGATCTCCATCTCCATGATGATGTTGGCGCGGTGGCACTTGTCGAGGAGCTCCTTGGCGATCTCCAGGTTCTCCTCCAGCGGTACGGCGGAGCCGTCCCACATGTGCGACTGGAACAGCGGGTCCAGTCCCTTGGACACGCGCTCCAGCGAGATGTCGACCAGCGGTCGCATGAAGCCGTCGAGCTTGTCCTTCGGGCAGTGGTCGGTGTGCAACGCCACGGTCACCGGGTACTTGGCGGCGACCACGCGGGCGTACTCGGCCAGGGCGCTCGCGCCGATGACCATGTCCTTCACGGTGGCGCCGGACAGGAACTCGGCGCCGCCGGTGGACACCTGGACGATGCCGTCGCTCTCGGCCTCGGCGAAGCCGCGCAACGCGGCGTTCAACGTCTGGGAAGAGGTCACATTGATCGCCGGGTAGGCGAATCCGCCTGCTTTGGCCCGGTCGAGCATCTGCGCGTAGACCTCTGGGGTGGCGATGGGCATGATTCATCTCCTAGAACGTTCGGCTTCGCGGTGCCCAGTATCGCGGCTCGCCAACCCCCGTGGTAGTGACACCGCCCGGTAAGCTCCACTGCGTGGACTGGCTTCTCAATCTCCTCGACCCGACATGGTGGCTGACCATCCTCGGGGCGTTCGCCACGGTCGGCGTGCTGGCGATCATTTTCGCCGAGACCGGCCTGCTGCTCGGCTTCTTCCTGCCGGGCGACTCTCTGCTGGTGGCCGCCGGGATCTTCAGCTCCGCCTCGGTGGCCGTGGGGATGGGCATCGAGCCGATCTCGCTGCCGGTCCTGCTGATCGGGACGCCGCTGTGCGCGATCGCGGGCGCGCAGCTCGGCCACTTCCTGGGGATGAAGTTCGGCAGGAAGATGTTCGACAAACCCAACTCGCGGCTCTTCAAGAAGGAGCACGTCCTCAGGGCGGAGGAGTTCTTCGAGAAGTTCGGCCCGGCGAAGGCCGTGGTGCTGGCGCGGTTCGTGCCGATCGTGCGCACGTTCATGAACCCGGTCGCCGGCGTGCTGGAGATGAGCCCCAAGCGGTTCTTCATGTGGAACGTCATCGGCGGCCTCGTCTGGACCGAGGGCCTGATCCTGCTCGGCTACTTCCTGGGCAGCAAGGTCGACCCCAAGCAGATCGACAAGTACATCCTGCCGGGCGTGTTCCTCATCGTCTTCATCTCCCTGATCCCGATCATCGTCGAGTTCGTGAAGGGCCGGCGGGCGGCAAAGGCGCTGCCAACGCCCAACGGCAAACACCACAGGGTCAACACGAAGCACTAAGGGCAAGACGAGGTTACCAACGGGTACGCTCCGGTGTGTGGGACGCCACAGGACAGACCCGATGGGCCTCGCGAGGCTCGCGCTCGCCGTGCTCGCGGTCGCGCTCGTGGTGGCGCTGGTCGTGGTCGGCGCGCGGGCCCTGCTCGGCGCGCTCGACACCCCGGAGCCCGTCTCCGCCGACCGTGGCACGGCCACGCCCACCGCGAGCGCGCAGGTGCCGACGGTGCGCATCGAGTGCGTGGCCGAGACCTGCCCGCTCGTCACGGTCCGGGTGCCCGGCGGCGACGTGCTCCAGTACCGCGACATGAGCAGGGGCGAAGAGGTCAGCTACTTCGAGCCCGAGCTGTCGGTCGTGCTCTCCGACGCGGGCACCGTACGCGTGGCGGAGAACGGCAGGGCGCGCGCCCCCGGGAAGGCGGGCGAGCGCGAGGCGTTCACGGTACGCGGCGGTCCGTGACTCAGATGCCGCACTCCGCCGCCGTGTAGGCGTAGCGGTACTCCAGGCCCTCCTCGGCCAGCCGGGGAGCCGCGCCGCGCTCGACGATCGTGACCACGGCCACGACCTCGGCGCCCTCCTCGCGCAGCGCCTCGACCGCGGTCATGACCGAACCGCCGGTGGTCGAGGTGTCCTCCAGGGCCAGCACCCGCCGGCCCTTGACGTCGGGACCCTCGATACGGCGCTGCAGCCCGTGCACCTTCTGCGCCTTGCGCACCACGAACGCGTCCAGCGTGCGTCCGCGCGCCGCGGCGGCGTGCAGCATCGCGGCGGCCACCGGGTCGGCGCCCAGCGTCAGCCCGCCCACGGCGTCGTAGCCGAGGTCCGCGGTCAGCTCCAGCAGCACCTGGCCGACCAGCGGCGCGGCGACGCCGTCGAGCGTGATCCGGCGCAGGTCGAGATAGCTGTCGGCCTCCTGTCCCGACGACAGGATGACCTTGCCGTGCACCACGGCCTTGTTCTTGATCTCGGCAAGCAGCTTCTCGCGATCCGTCATGGGTCCAAGCTTAAGGTTCGCAGCAGGGTGAGAGCCTGCTCGTAACCGTCGGGCAGCCGGTTGACCGAGACCCTGAACACCTCCAGCGGGGTCAGCCGCGGGACCAGCGCCGGTCCCGCCCTGGCCAGCGCGCCCACCCGGGCGGGCGAGAGCTGCGCAAGCGTCTCGTCGCCGGCGAAGGCCTCCCGCGCCGCCCCCGCCAGCGCGAGCATCGCCGCCAGCCGTCCCGCCAGGTCCCCCGGCCGCTCGTACGGCTCGGCCACCACCAGCCGGTGCTGCGCGGCGAGCGAGCCCCGGTATACCTCGGCCAGCCGGGTACGCAGGTAGGTCATCGTGGCCAGCCCGGTGAACGGGTCCTCGCAGCAGAGCCCGTTCACCGGCGCGAAGCTCGCCTCGGTCCAGCCCACGGCGAAGGATCGCGCGGCGGTGAACGGCGGCTCGCCGAGCCCGAGCGCGGTGAAGAGCGCGGCGAGGTCGTTCATGCCCTCGCCGATGCCCACCCCCGCCCGTGCCCGTGCGCCCCCGAGCGCGGCGCACGCGCGGATCAGGTCGTGGCCCCTGTTCACGGCCTTGATCGCGTGTTCGACCGCCGGCGTCCACCAGTCCTCGGGCAGGGACCAGCCGGCCTCCAGGCTCCTCTTGCGCCAGCGCGAGCGCAGTGATCCTGGAATGTCCTCGTCCATCTGTCCTCCGAAAGGGTTTCAAAGGCAAAGACGCGCTTTCGGGTTAGTCATGACGCGGAATGCGGAATGATTCGCCGGGGCAACCCCGCGTAATCGTGAGGTCACTATGAGTGTCGAATCGCCGCAAAGCGATGCAGATCTACTCGAAGCGGTACGAGGCGGCAACGCCGCCGCCTATGGCGTGCTCTACGAACGCCACGTCGTCGCCGCCCGAGCCCTCGCCCGCCAGCTCGTGCGGGGGGAAACGGACGTCGAGGACGTGGTCGCCGAGTCCTTCACCAAGATCCTCGACTTGGTGGGGCGCGGCGGCGGTCCCGACGCCGGGTTCCGGCCGTACCTGCTGACGGTCGTGCGCCGGACGGTCTACGACCGCGGCCGGGTCGAGAGCCGCCAGGTCAGCACCGGCGAGATCGAGCTGTTCGACCCCGGGGTGCCCTTCGTCGACCCCGCCCTCACCGGGCTGGAGAAGTCGCTGATCTCCCGCGCGTTCCTGTCGCTGCCCGATCGCTGGCGTACCGTCCTGTGGCACACCGAGGTGGAGGACTCCAAGGCCGCCGAGGTCGGCCCGCTGCTCGGGCTGTCGGCCAACGGCGTCGCCGCCCTGGCCTACCGGGCCCGCGAGGGGCTGCGGCAGGCGTACCTGCAGATGCATCTGGCCGCCTCGCCACAGCAGGCCTGCCGTCCGGTGCTCGGCAAGATGGGCGCCTACGTCAGGGGCGGCCTGGCCAGGCGCGACTCCAAGTCGGTCGACGACCACGTCAGCGGCTGCGCCGAGTGCAACTCGGTGCTGCTGGAGCTCACCGACGTCAACCGCGGGCTGCGCGTCATCGTCGGACCGCTCTTCGTCGGCCCGGTCTTCGCCGGGTACCTGGCCGCGCTGGCCAAGGCGAGTGCGGCGGCGGGCGGCGCCGGCGCGGGCATCATCCACGCGATCGGCTGGATCCGGCGCGCGCCCAAGAGCCAGCAAGCGGCCGTCGCCGGAACCGCGGCGGCCGCGGTGGCCGTCGCCGCCTTCCTCCTGGTCTCGGGAGAGGAACCGATCAAGAAGCCCCCGGTGGCCGCGGCGCCGAGCCCCACCAGCCAGCCGTCCCCGGCCGTCGAGCCGCCCAGCGAGAAACCGGCCAGGAAACCCGAGCCCGAACCCACCCCCACGCCCACGCCGACCACCTCCAAGCCCGGCAGGGCCAAGCTGTCGGCGACCATCGGCGCGCTCGGCTCCCTGGTACGCGCCCAGCCCGGCATCATCGGCATCCGCCTGCGCAACGCAGGCAAAGGCCCCAGCGACGAACTCGCCGCCACCGTCGCCCTGCCGGAAGGGGTCACGCTCATCACCACCGGCGGCAGCAGGGGCAGCTCAGTCACCGCGGTCAAACCGGTCGGCACGGTCGACGGCTGGTCGTGCAAGGTCGCCCGGAGCGGCGCCCAGTGCGTACGGCGGCCGCTCAAGGGCGGGTCGGCGACGGCGGTCTTCCTGCGCGTACGGGTGGCCGCCTCGGCTCCGGAAGGCGCCGGGCCCGCGGTCCGGATCAAGGCGGGCGGCGTGCAGGTCAAGGCGGTCTCGCCGATCGGGGTCCGCGAGGACGGCGCGCCCGCGCGCTTCGCCACCGACGGCAAGGTCGTGGTCAGGGCGGTCGGCAACGCGCTGCTCACCTGCCCGCCCAGCCGCCAGGGCTGCCCGGAGGCGCTGCGCAGGCAGGGGCAGCGGCGCGACAACGACCTGTGGACCATGCAGCCGCTCGACCGTGACCAGGTGGCGAGCACCAAGGCGTCGAGCGCGGCCAGGCTCGACCTGCCGGCCGGCGGGCAGATCGTGTGGGCCGGGCTCTACTGGTCGGCCAGCACCAAGACGGCGGGGCCGATCAAGTTCCGGCCGGCCGGGCGGGACGGGTACGTGAAGATCCGGCCGAACCAGGTCATGGCGCGCGAGCTGCCGGTGGGGCCCGCCTACCAGGCGTTCGCGGACGTGACCGGGCTGGTCAGCAGCAGCAAGAAGAAGGGGATGTGGTGGGCGGCGGACGCACCCATGAAGCCGGGGATCTCGCAGCATGCCGGGTGGAGCCTGGTGGTGATCGCGACCGATCCGGCGCAGCCGTACAGTCAGGCGGTCGTGCTCGACACGGCCACGCAGATCGGCGGGGAGAAGGACGCGGCGGGACGGCTCGACGTGCCGCTGGGCGGACTGATCCCGGCGGCGGCCCCCGCGCGGCTGGAGCTCGTCACGTGGGAGGGCGACGCGGACCTGTCCGGCGACAAGGTCTCGCTCGGCGGCGCGGCGATGGTGCCGGAGGCGGGCGGGCGGGACGCGGGCAACACGTTCGACGGGTCGTCGAACGGGGCGAACGGGCTCACGTTCGGTGTCGATGTGGATACCTTCAGTGCTGAGCTGGGGGAGCGGCCGCGGCTGAGCATCGTCTCCAGAAGGGATGCGGTGTTGTTCGGTGTCGCGGCGGTTAGTGTCCGCGCACGGTCGTGACCGTGAACGGGACAGACTGGTACGGTTCGCGTAAATCCTCTGGCGTAACGTCGGGCGAGGGCGGAATCGTCGGGATTAACCCTCGCACGATCATTGGCTTCATTACCCTGGTAAAGGGCCGCCGAGTCCGGCTCTGACGGTGCAGAGCCAGAAGGTCGGGCCACCTAGAAAGGGGCGGTGTCGCGTGGATCGCTGCGCGCTGTTCGTGGACGCTGGCTATCTGCTGGCAGACGGCGCGATGGCCGTTCATGGGACTCGCCATCGCGAAGCGGTTTCCTGGGATTACCCCGGCCTGCTGCAGCTCATGACGAACCTGTCACGCGAGCGCACGGGTCTGCCGTTGCTGCGTTGCTACTGGTACGAGGCGACCGTCGAGGGCCGCCGCACGCCCGAGCACGACGCGCTCGCCGACATCCCCGGCCTGAAGCTGCGGCTGTCGCGCATCAGGCCGGGCCGCCGCGAGGGCGTCGACGCGCAGGTCCACCGCGACCTGATGACGCTGGCCCGCAACAGCGCGATCTGCGACGCCGTCGTGGTCAGCGGCGACGAGGACCTCGCCCAGGTCGTCTGCGACGCCCAGGACCTGGGCATCAGGGTGACCGTCGTGCACATCACCGCCGACGGCAGTTGGGCGGTCTCCCGGACGCTGCGCCAGGAGAGCGACGACCTCATCGAGATCGGCGGCGGCCACCTGCGCCCGTACGTCAACCTGGTGACCGGCTCCGCCGAGGCCGCCAACGGCCACCAGCCGGTCAGCAACGGCCAGGCCGCGCACGCCTCCCTGCCGCCCTCGCCGCCGCCGTCGCCGTCGCTGCCTCCGGCCCAGAGCACGATCCCCGCGCAGCCGTCGGCGCCGCCCCAGCCGAGCCCGGCCGCCCCCGCCTCGCCCGGCAACCGCCCGCCGTCGCTGCCCACCTACACCTACCAGCCCGAACCCCCGTCCCCGCCCCAGCAGCCGACCCCGCCGCAGCCGTCCGCGGCTCCCGTCACCGGCCCCATCCAGGCGCAGCCGCCGTCCGCCGGCCAGTACGGGGCGCCGTCGTCCTACCAGCAGCCGTCCCAGCTCGGCCCCTACACGGGCCCGCAGCCAGCCCCGGTCTCACCGACCCCGGCCGCGACCGGGGGCGCCACGACGCTGGCCGACGCGGTGAAGGCCGCGCACCGCGAGGGACACGACTTCGGCGAGTCGGTGGCCAGGGACGCGCCCGCGTTGTGGCTGGAGGCGGTGCTGGCCCGCAAACCCCGCATGCCGTCCGACCTGGAGGCCCGGCTGCTGCAGGGCTCCTCCCTCCCGATCGACTTCCTCCTCCACGACGAAGTCCGCCACGCGCTCCGCCGCGGCTTCTGGGACGCCCTGGAACGCGCCCGCCACTGACTTCTGCTGAAAAATCCGTCCGGTCGTGTCCATCCCGTCCGGTGCCCGCACGCACCGTGCGGGCCTTTTGCTTCTCCTTGGTGGCTGTTGCTTCTTCGTGCGGGCCGTTGCTTCTCCGTGCGGGCCGTTGCTTCTTCATGCGGGCCGTTGCTTCTTCGTGCGGGTCCTGCTTTCCGTGCGGGTCTTGCTTTTCCGTTACGGCCAGCCCCGCCCCCGCCACCCGCCGACGCGGGCTGGCGCAGGTCGGGGGGATCGCTTCTCACGTCGGACAGACGCCCCACCGCAACGGCCCTTCGTGAGCCCCCACCCACGGAAGGCCCGCCGGCTACTGGGTGTCCCTGCTTTGCCGGTCGGGTGTTACCAGCGGAGGAGGGCGGCTACTCCGTTGTAGTCGGCCAGGGCTTCGGCGCCGGTTGTGGTGAGGATGGTCAGGGTCACTCCGGTGTTCAGGGCGGCCTCGATCATGCGTTCGCCCAGGTCGGGTTCGGGGTCGGAGGGGACGCCTGCCGGTGCGTGGTCGTACAGGTAGCCGTCCAGGCCCTTGAAGCCCGACCACTTCGCCGACTCCTCCAGCAGCAGGTGGTCTACCCGGCCTTCGTTGAGCAGGGCGAGGGTTTGGTTGAGGCCCAGGGAGCCTCGGCCGCCGGACTTGGCCGCGTCCACTGCCCTTGCCGCCAGGGCGGCGTCGCGGCGTTCGCGGGTGGCGGCCAGTTCCGGGGCCACGTGCTTGGCCGCCTCCGCGGGTGGGAGGGTGTCGACGATGGTGTCCACCTGGACGACGTCCAGGGGATGTACCGCCCCGGCCAGCACCTCGGTCAGCTCCACGTCGCCGATCAGCAGGACGTCCGTCCAGCCGCGGGACCTGGCCTGGCGGGCGATCTCCGGGGCGCTGCCGTGGAGGTTGCGGCGCAGGTGGTCCTCGACGCGGCGTTGGAACCGGTCGGTCTGGGTGGAGCTGGACTGCGCGGTTCCGCCCGGACCCGGGCCGCGCATGGGGCGCCAGTCCTCGGTGTCGATCTCGTAGGTCTTGTGCTCGATCTCCTCGGCGACGCCGTACCGGAGGTCGATGAGGCGCACGCCGTCCCGTGAGACGAGCACCAGACCGGCGGGGGCGCTGGTGGCCATGGCGGTGAGCAGCGGGCGGACGTAGGCGGTGGATTCGAGCACGGCGCAGTCCTCGATCGGGACCTGCAGCTTGATCGTGCGGACGTCGTGGTCGCTGACCGAGGCGAACAGCGCCCGTCCGATCCCGGATTCGGTGGCATCGAGAAGTTCGAGGATGTCCGGCTCCAGCGCTTCGAGCCGGCGGAACACAGCCTCGCGGCGTTCGCGATCCGGCCAGGTGTTGACGTGATCCCGAATCGCGGACAGCTCATTCCTGAGCCGGATCCCGCGGGCGGGCCGGGTGGAGGCCTCCTCGCGAGGGTCGGCGGTGGTGTACAGCGACACCACGCCCGCCTCGTCCTTCATGGCGGCGAGCTCGCGGAGGAAGGTCTGATCGAACACGGCAGTTCTCCGTTCTCCGGCATCGAGTCACTACCGACTCTAAAAACCCCAACCCACCACAAACCCCACCTCTACCGGATATTTCCCCGCGTTTTACCCCCACCTTGATCCCAGCCGCTCCCTCACCACCGGGCAAACACACCTCGGCAGTCGGTCCCGGGACACCACCAAAGCCACCACCTCCGGCAACGCCTACAAGCCCTCGCCTGACCACACATCGGGGCACTCTGGCCTCGGGTGACGGACCTCCGGGGGTTCTGCCCTGGGTGGTGCCTCAGGGCTTGGGCGTGGGGTGGCCACCGCTGTGGTGCTGCCAAGGGGCGCCGCTGCCCGAGGTGGGGCCGCGGGAACGGGCCGGCGAAGCGCCGTAACGGTGGGGACCACGTCCGACGTGAGAAGCGATCCCCCCGACCTGCGCCCGCCCACGTCGGCGGGTGGCGTGGGCGGGGGCCGGCCGTAACTTGGAGGCGGGGGGAAAGGCCAACCGGCGGAGGTCCGCAAGCCCGGTCCGCAAGCCCGGTCCGCAAGCCCGGTCCGCAAGCCCGGTCCGCAAGCCCGGGACGCAAACCGGGACGCAAGCCACAGCGGGTCTAGCGGCCGCGTCGAGCGGGCGCGGAAAAGGCGCGGCTAATACTCCGGAGAAGATCTACGAGAGCGCGTCAAAGCCTGCGCGGAGGTTGGCGAGGCGCTCGGTGAGGTCGGTGAGGGGGGCGGTGAGAACCGGGTCCGGGGACTTGCGGGCCAGTTCGCGCACCCTCGCCAGTTCGTCCTCCACCGCGGCCAGCCGGCGGGAGAGTTCGGGCAGGACCGAGCCCTGGACGGAGGCGCCGGGCGGCAGTTCGGCGGCCATGCGGTCGCGCAGCAGCGACGCCTGCTCGGCCAGGCGCTTGTTCATGTTGTAGAGCTCGGCGAACACCGACACCTTCGCCCGCAGCACCCACGGGTCGAACGGCTTGGTGAGGTAGTCGACGGCGCCGGCCGCGTAACCGCGGAAGGCGTAGTCGGGGGCGCTGTCGACCACGGTCAGGAAGATGATCGGGATGTTCCGGGTACGCTCGCGCCGCTTGATGTGGGCGGCCGTTTCGAAGCCATCCATGCCGGGCATCCGCACGTCCAGCAGGATGAGCGCGAACTCGGTGTTGAGCAGCGCCTTGAGGGCATCCTCGCCCGACTTGGCCCGTACGGGCACAAGGTCGAGGGAGCTGAGGATGGCCTCCAGGGCGATGAGGTTCTCCTCCCGGTCGTCGACCAGGAGGATCTTCGCTCGTTCCGGCACTCGATCACGATCCTTCTGCTGAGTCGGTCGTGCTCACCCGCCCACGGCTGAGCCAACCGCGCAGCCGTTCGAGCAGGCGGTCCACGTCGACTGGCTTGGGCACGTAGTCAGAGGCACCTGAGGCGATGCTCTTCTCACGATCGCCCCGCATGACCTTAGCGGTCAACGCGATGATCGGCAGGTCTGCGAACTGTGGCATGCGGCGGATTGCCGAGGTCGTGGCCCAACCGTCCATCTCGGGCATCATGATGTCCATCAGGACGAGAGCCACATCCTCGTTGCGCTCCAGCTGCTCGATGCCCTCGCGGCCGTTCTCGGCGTAGACGACGGTGGAGCCGTGGCGTTCGAGGACGCTGGTGAGGGCGAAGACGTTGCGGATGTCGTCGTCCACGATGAGGATCTTGGCGCCGGACAGCGGGTCGTCGCCCTTCCACTTGCTGGTCTCGACCTGCTCCGACAGCTCGGGCAGCTGGAGGTCCATGGGCAGCGGGGGTTCCGGCATCGTCACCGTGGGCTCCTCCACCGGCATCGCCAGCACCTGGCGCCGGGCCGTGCCGCCGTCGCCGGCCGGGAGCGGGCCGTTGTAGGAGGCGGGCAGGTAGAGGGTGAACGTGCTGCCCTTGCCGAGTTCGCTGTCGACGTGGATCTCGCCGCCGAGCAGGCGGGCGATCTCACGACAGATCGACAGCCCGAGGCCGGTGCCGCCGTACTTGCGGCTGGTGGTGCCGTCGGCCTGGCGGAACGCCTCGAAGATGACCTCCCGCTTGTCCGGCGCGATGCCGATGCCGGTGTCGACCACCTCGAAGGCGAGCAGGTCGTCGGCCTCGCGCAGGATCGCGTCGTCGTACTCGATGCCGGACGGCGCGCGGACCACGCGCATCTTGACCTCGCCCTTCGGCGTGAACTTCACCGCGTTGGACAGCAGGTTGCGCAGCACCTGCTGCAGCCGCTGCTCGTCGGTGTGCAGCTCCAGCGGTACGCCCTCGTCGACCTCGACGCTGAAGGCCAGGCCCTTGTCCTGGGCCAGCGGCGCGAACGCCGCGTCGACGTAGTCGACCAGCTTCGGCGTCGAGAGCGTGGCCGGGTGGATGTCCATCCGGCCCGCCTCCACCTTGGACAGGTCGAGCATGTCGTTGATCAGCTGCAGCAGGGCCGAGCCGGCGCCGTGGATCGTGCGGGCGAACTCCACCTGCTGCGAGGTCAGGTTGCCCTCGGCGTTCTCGGTGAGCAGCTTGGCCAGCACGAGCAGGCTGTTGAGCGGGGTACGCAGCTCGTGCGACATGTTGGCCAGGAACTCCGACCGGTAGCGGTTGGAGACCGCGAGCTGCTCGGCCCGCTCCTCCAGCGTCCGCCTGGCCTGCTCGATCTGGAAGTTCTGGATCTCGATCGCGCGGTTCTGCTTGGCCAGCAGGCCCGCCTTGTCCTCCAGCTCGGAGTTGGAACGGCGCAGCTCCTCCTGCTGGCGCTGCAGCTCGTCCGAGCGTTCCTGCAGCTCACGGGTGAGGCGCTGGGAGTCGGTGAGCAGGTCCTCGGTGCGGGAGTTGGCGATGATGGTGTTCATCGTGACGCCGATGGTCTCGACGAGCTGGGTGAGGAAGTCGAGGTGGACCTCGCCGAACGGCGTGAAGGAGGCCAGCTCCAGCACGCCAAGCACCCGGCTCTCGAACAGGATCGGCAGCACCACGATCTGCGCCGGCGTGGAGGAGCTCAGGCCGCTGTCGATGGTGATGAAGGCGGCCGGCACGTTGTCGAGGATGATGTGCCTGCCCTCGGCCGCCGCCTGGCCGACCATGCCTTCGCCGATGGCGAACATCTGCCTCGGGCCGCGGTCGGGGCGGACGCCGTAGCCGCCGATGAGGACGAGGTCGTGCTCGCCCTCGGGGGCGCGGCCGTAGAAGGCGCCGTAGCGGGCGGAGACGAGCGGCGTCAGCTCGCTCATGATCAGCTTGGCCACCTCGAACAGGTCGCGGTGGCCCTGCATGAGCCGGGAGATGCGGGCCAGGTTGGACTTGAGCCAGTCCTGCTCCTGGTTGGCCTGGGTGGTCTCGCGGAGGTTGGCCACCATGTAGTTGACGTTGTCCTTGAGCTCGGCCAGCTCGCCCTGCGCCTCGACGGCGATGGAGCGGGTCAGGTCGCCCTGGGCGACGGCGCTGGTCACGGTGGCGATGGCGCGTACCTGCGTGGTGAGGTTGCCGGCCAGCTCGTTCACGGACTCGGTCAGCCGCTTCCAGGTGCCTTCGACGCCCTCGACGCGGGCCTGGCCGCCGAGGCGGCCTTCCGAGCCCACCTCGCGGGCGACTCGGGTGACCTCGGAGGCGAAGGACGAGAGCTGGTCGACCATCCGGTTGATGGTGGTCTTGAGCGCGAGGATCTCGCCCTGGGCGTCCACGTCGATCTTGCGGGTGAGGTCGCCGTTGGCCACGGCCGTGGTGACCTCGGCGATGTTACGCACCTGGTAGGTCAGGTTGTTGGCCATGAAGTTGACGTTGTCGGTGAGGTCCTTCCACACACCGGACACGCCCTGCACCCGTGCCTGGCCGCCCAGCTGGCCCTGTGTGCCGACCTCGCGGGCGACTCTGGTCACCTCGTCGGCGAAGGACGAGAGCTGGTCGACCATCGTGTTGAGGGTGTCCTTGAGCTGGAGGATCTCGCCCTGCGCGTCGACGGTGATCTTCTTGGACAGGTTGCCCTGGGCCACCGCGGAGGAGACGGCCGCGATCTGCCGCACCTGGGAGGTGAGGTTGTTGGCCATGAAGTTCACGTTCTCGGTGAGGTCCTTCCAGACCCCGGACACGCCGCGTACCTGGGCCTGGCCGCCCAGCTGGCCCTCGGTGCCGACCTCGCGGGCGACTCGGGTGACCTCGGAGGCGAAGGACGAGAGCTGGTCGACCATGGTGTTCATGGTCGACTTCAGCTCCAGGATCTCGCCCTGGGCGTCCACGTCGATCTTGCGGGTGAGGTCGCCGTTGGCCACGGCGGTGGTGACCTGGGCGATGTTGCGTACCTGGTAGGTCAGGTTGTTGGCCATCGAGTTGACGTTGTCGGTGAGGTCCTTCCAGACGCCGGAGACGCCCTTCACCTCGGCGCGGCCGCCCAGCTTGCCTTCGGTGCCGACCTCGCGGGCGACTCTGGTCACCTCGTCGGCGAAGGACGAGAGCTGGTCGACCATGGTGTTCATGGTCTCCTTGAGCTCCAGGATCTCGCCCTCGGCGTCGACGGTGATCTTCTTGGACAGGTTGCCCTGCGCCACCGCCGTCGCCACGGTCGCGATGCTGCGGACCTGGGAGGTCAGGTTGTTGGCCATGAAGTTCACGTTGTCCGTGAGGTCCTTCCAGACCCCGGACACGCCGCTCACCTGCGCCTGGCCGCCCAGCTGGCCCTCGGTGCCCACCTCGCGGGCGACCCGGGTCACCTCTTCGGCGAACGCCGAGAGCTGGTCGACCATCGTGTTCACGGTGTTCTTGAGCTCGAACATCTCGCCGACCGCGTCGACCGTCACCTTGCGGCTCAGGTCGCCCTTGGCCACCGCGGTGGTCACGACCGCGATGTCGCGCACCTGCGCGGCCACGCGCGAGGACATCGTGTTCACGGCCTCGGTGAGGTCGCGCCAGCTTCCCGACATGCCGCGCAGGTTCGCGCTGCCGCCCAGCCGGCCCTCGGTGCCCGCCTCGCGGGCCACCCTGGTCACCTCGGAGTTGAACAACGCAAGCTGGTCGACCATGCCGTTGATGGCCTTGCCCAGCCTGCGTACCTCGCCTCTGGCCGAGCGGTCGAGGTCGATGCGCCGTGACAGGTCGCCCTTGGCGACGGCGTCGATCACGTCGGCGGCGCCGCTGACCGGGCTCACCAGCGCGTCGATCAGCATGTTCACGGACTCGACGCTCTCGGCCCAGGCTCCGACGCCGGGACCCGGCGTCAGCCGTTCCCCGAACCGGCCCTCCTTGACCACTTCCTTGCGGACGCGTACCAGCTCGTTCGCCAGATGCTCGCGACGGTCGGCCACCTCGTTGAGCAGCAGCCGCACCTCGCTGAGTATCCCTGCGGGAGCATGCGGGACACGACGCCGGAAGTCGCCGTCGCGCCAGGAGAAAAGGGTCTCCAAGATCGGTACTAGGTCCGCCTCGGTGTAGGTCCTTTCCTCCGGATTCGGCGCGATCTTGGCCGTGGTCATGGGGCCTCCTTCACTCCCGGGGTGCCGCCGCGAGTGATTCAAGTCTGTCACGATGAGTAGCTCGTAGTCCTGTCCTTGGATTTACCCCATGTCAGCGGTAATTGTGGTAGGCACGGTGGGATGACTGCATCTCCCCACGCGCTGCTCGCCGCGACGTTCGCGCCGGGTGAGTCAGCCGTGCCCGCGGCCAGGAGGTTCACTCGAGAGGTGATGACCGCCTGGGCGGTCGCCGCCGTGCTGGCGGACGCGGAGCAGATCGCCGGTGAGCTTGCAGCTCAGGTCGCGGACGAGCCGTTCGAGGTGATCTGGAAACATTTCGGCGACGCGGTGCAGGTCGAGCTGCGGCAGCGCACGGCTCCCCAGGCCGACCCGAAGGGTCCTTCGGTCGAGGTGGAGGAGTGGGGGATCACCTTCGCGGGCGATTCCCGTGTCCATTGGGCAAGGCTCACGCTACCGGGTTCGTCGGAGAGAGTCGCGGCCGAATGGTCGGAGGACACCTCCAGGGGCCCCCACTGGCTGGGCTTCCTGGCCGACGCCAGCGACCTTCTCGCCGGTACGCTCGACCCCGACATGGTGCCCGCGATCATCGCCCAGATCGTCGTGCCCAGGCTGTCGAGCTGGTGCGGCGTCTACACCACCGACGGCGCGGTCGGGCCGCTGCGGCTGGCGTACCTGTGGCACGCCGACGAGGCCCGGATCGACGGGCTGCGCGAGGAACTCGCCGGGATCGGCATCGACGAGGCCGACACGCGCGCCACGTCCACCGTCCATCTCGACGGCTCGCAGGTCCTCGCCGTTCCGCTCACCGCGCGTGGCCGTCAGCTCGGCATGATGTGCCTCGGCCGTACGGACCGATTCCCCGACGAGGTCGTGCAGTTCGCCGACGACATCGCCCGCCGCGCCGCGCTCGCGATGGACAACGCCCGCCTGTACGCCCAGCAGGCCGCCGCCAACCGGGCTTTGCAGCGCAGCCTCCTGCCGCCGAACGAGCCCGAGGTGCCCGGCCTCGACTACGGCGTCGTCTACGAGCCCGCCGGCGAGGCCAACGAGGTCGGCGGCGACTTCTACGACCTGTTCGCGGCCGAGGACTCCTGGCGCTTCGCCATCGGCGACGTCTGCGGCACCGGCCCCGAGGCCGCCGCCGTCACCGGCCTGGCCCGCCACACGCTGCGCCTGCTGGCCCGCGAGGGCTACGGCGTGGCCGCCGTCCTGGGCCGGCTCAACCAGGCGATCCTGGAGGAGGGGGAGCGGGCCCGCTTTCTCACGTTGCTCCATGGCGACATCACGCCGATGCCGAGCGGCCTGGAGGTACGCCTGGTGTCGGCCGGCCACCCCGAGGCGCTGCGCCTCAAGCCGAGCGGGGTCGTGGAGGCGGTCACCACGCCGCAGTCGCTGCTCGGCGTCTTCTCCGAGGTGCAGTTCGAGGCCGACACGATCCACCTCGACCACGGCGACGTCCTGCTGGCGGTCACCGACGGGGTGACCGAGCGCCGCAGCGGCGGACGGCTGCTCGACGACGGCGGCGGGCTGGCCAAGCTGCTGGCGGAGTGTGTGGGGCTGTCGGCGCGCGCGGTGGCCGAGCGCATCCGCCGCGCGGCCGAGGACTACGCCCCCGAGCCCAGCGCCGACGACCTGGCCATCCTGGTCCTGCGTGCGCGCTGACTCTCTTTTATGCCCAGGCCTAATGCTGAGTATGTTTCCGGGCGAAATCCAACTGGAGTGCCATTTGCGCAATACGCTCCGACACTACGAGTGAGCCCCGCACCGCGTCATAGGTGTAGATCTCGTGCTCGCGCCCATGCTCGGCGAGTTTCGCCACGTACTTCTCGATCTGCCGCAATGGACAACGTGTGTCGTTCTCGCCGGCGAGAATCAGCACGGGCCCCTTCACCCGGTCCACATAGGTGATGGGCGAGCTGGCCGCGTAGCGTTCCGGCTGCTCGTCCGGGGAGCCGCCGAACAGCGAGCGCTGGTAGGCGCGCAGGCTCTCCGCCTCGTCCTCGTAGCAGGTCTGGTGGCAGGCGATCGGGACCGCGGCGATGCCGGCCCGCCAGTGGTCGGGCTGGACGCCCATGCCCAGCAGCGCCAGGAAGCCGCCCCACGCGGTGCCGGCGAGCACCAGCCGCTCCGGGTCGGCGACGCCGCGCGCCACCACCCACTCGCGCACGGCCGCGACGTCGGCCAGTTCGATGTGCCCGACGTCGCCGTGCAGGGCGTCGCGCCAGGCGGTGCCGTAGCCGGTGGAGCCGCGGAAGTTGACCCGCACCACCGCGTAGCCCGAGTCCACCCACGCGGCGACCTCGGGCGAGTAGGAGTCGCGGTCCTGCGCGGTCGGGCCGCCGTGCAGCAGGAACACGGTCGGGTACGGCGCGGCGCCGTTCTCCGGGCGGGAGATGAGCGCGTGGATGCGTCCGCCGGGGCCCTCGACGTCGATGTCCTCGACCGGGACGCTGGGCGGGGCGGGCGGACCGGCCGGGTTCATCACGACCTGCCCGTTGCTGGAGCGCACCACGGGCGGCCGCGAGCCGCTCGACCAGGAGTACTCCACGTGGCCGCCGGGCCGCGGCGCCGCCTCGTCGATCACGCCGTGCGGGGTCTCGATCGGGGTGAGGCCGCCGCCGCCCAGGTCGTAGCGGTGGAGGTAGCTGCGGGCGCGGTCCTCGCGGGTGATGAGCAGGGCGCGGCCGTCGGCGTACCACTCGGCGTTGAGGTCGCCGGGGTCCTTGAGCCAGATCTCGCGCTGCTCGCCGGAGGCCGGGTCCCAGACCAGCGGTTCGTGGCGGCTGCGGCGCTCATGGAGCGTGAGCAGGCGGCGGTCGCCCATGATGGGGGCGAACCTGAGGCCGACCACGCCCTTGTCGGGGCCGTCGTAGAGCTCGGCGACGGTGTCGCCGCAGGGGCGCACGACGCGTAGCGCGGGGCGGCGGAAGTCGCCGTACTCGCCGTGGTTGATGGCGATGAGGGAGCCGTCGAGGGAGATGTCGGCGACCCAGCCGGCCTCGGTGTGCTCGTAGATGAGCGTGGTGGGCTCGCCGGGCTGGACCAGGTGGATGCGGAAGGAGCCCTCGCCGGCGAGGCTGATGGCGGCGGCGCCGGTGGCCGAGAGCATGATGCCGCCGGGGTGGCCCGCGCGGATGGACGGGTCGACGGGCTCGTCGGGCCCGCCGGTGAACGGCTGCCGCATCCACCCGCCGAGCTCGTCGCCCTCGGGGTCGGCGAACCAGTAGATCCACTGGCCGGTGGGGTCGATGGCGGCGTGGGCGGTGCCTTTGGGCTGCTCGGTGACCTGGCGGGTGACTCCGGCGGTGCGGTCCCAGGCGTAGAGCTCCCAGGTTCCGGTGGCGTTGCTCCTGTAGATCGAGCGGTTCGGGGCCTGGCGCGCCCACGTGGGCAACGTCATTCTCGGCGCCCGGAACCTGGCCTGCCAGCGTTCCTCCGCCTTCATCCGGCGCGTCCCCTCCCTCTGGCACCGCGCGCTTCCCGGGCGCGGTTGGCGTCCAGTATTGCGCCTGTGTCGCGGAAATACTTGAGGAATGTGGGGGAATTTCGGACTAAATACCCCATCGGTAACACGGGTCGCATATGTCCGTCAAGGAACGAGCCTTGATCGTGGTCCTGTCACGAAGATAGACAGTTCAAATGCCACTTGGGTTGACACTTTCCCCAGGTTTTTCTCAGCGAAGAGCCGGGAAATCCTGGCCCGGAGAACATCATCCTCCAGATGCCAGGCACTCGGGCCCATGCGGACGACTTCCGCGACCTCGTCCGGGCCCAGCTCAAGATCGTAGGCGAGCAGGCTCTGTCCGGCCAGAGTGAAGTCCGGCAGACCGCGCGCCACCCGCTCACGCTTGTCCTCGTCGACCGTCAGCAGCCCGAGCTCCTCGACCAGCGGCCGCAGGTGCCCGCTCGCCGGCGTCACCACGACCAGCCGGCCGTCCGCACGCAGGATGCGGGCGAACTCCGGCCCGTTGCGCGGCGCGAAGACGTCGAGCACCACGTCGGCGACGCCGTCGGCGATCGGCAGCGGCTGCCACACGTCACCGACGAACGCCCCGGCCCGTTCGTGCGCCCGAGCGGCCCGCTTCACCGCGTGCTTGGAGATGTCGAAGGCGATCCCGACGGCGGAGGAGTCCAGCGCTCGCGCGAGGTAGTAGCCGGTCCCGGCCCCCGCGTCCACGACGACCGAGGCGCCGGAGCAGATCGAGGCCAGTTCGGCGGCGAGCGGCGCGTAGTGGCCGGCGCCCAGGAACGCCTCCCGGGAGGCGACCATCTGGGGCGTGTCGGCGGTGCCCGGCGGCTTCGAGCCGGTCAGCAGGCTCACATACCCCTGGCGCGCGATGTCGAAGGCGTGACCGGAGGCGCACCGCACCGTGCCCGGCAGCAGTTCGAAGGCGCCCCTGCAGACGGGGCAGACGAGGTACGGGACGGCGTCGGCGAGCATCCGTCCATTGTGGACCTCAGGAGGCGGCGGCCTGGAGGAGGAAGGCCGCGTTGGAGGGAGTCTCGCGGAGTTTGTCGATGAGCAGTTCCGTGCCCTTGCCCCGGTCGAGCGAGGTGAGCATGCGGCGCAGCTTCCACACGATCTGCCGCTCGTGGCCGTCGAGCAGGATCTCCTCGCGGCGCGTGCCGGAGGCGTCGAGGTCGACGGCGGGGAACAGGCGCTTCTCGGCCAGGTCCCTGGTCAGGTGGATCTCGCTGTTGCCGGTGCCCTTGAACTCCTCGTACAGGCTGTCGTCCAGCCTGGAACCGGTGCCGACCAGGGCGGTGGCGAGGATGGTGAGCGAGCCGCCGTCGCGCACGTTGCGCGCGGCGCCGAAGAAGCGCTTGGGCGGGTAGAGGGCGGCGGCGGCCAGCCCGCCGGTCAGTACGCGCCCGGTGCCCGGCGAGAGGTTGTTGTACGCCCGCCCGAGCCGCGTCAGCGAGTCGAGCAGCACGACCACGTCCTTGCCCTGCTCCACCAGGCGCTTGGCGCGCTCGATGGCGAGTTCGGCGACCGCGGTGTGCTCCTGGTCGGGGTGGTCGAAGGTCGAGGAGTAGACCTCGCCGGCGATCGTGGTGCGCATCTCGGTCACCTCTTCCGGGCGTTCGCCGACGAGCAGCACGATGAGGTGGACCTCGGGGTGGTTGGCGGTGACGGCCGCGGCCAGCGCCTGCAGGACCATGGTCTTGCCGGCCTTGGGCGGCGCCACGATGAGCCCGCGCTGACCCTTGCCGATGGGCGCGAACAGGTCGATGACGCGGGTGGTCAGGGAGTCGGTCTCGATGGCGAGCCGTTCCGTGGGATAGATGGGGGTGAGATCGGCGAAGTGCGGCCGCTCGCGCCAGTCGGCGCGGCCGTTGACGCTCTCGACCGAGGTCAGCTTGGCGCCGGACGCGACGGCGACGACCTGGTCGCCGTGGCGCAGCCCGAGCTGCTGAGCCCGGTCGGCGGCGATGCGCAGATCGCCGAGGCGGGCGGTCTTCCCGCGGATGTCCAGCAGGCCGGTGACCTGCCGGGCGGGGGCTTGTGACCGCTGCCGGGGAATGGTTTGGACAGACATGATGACCCTCCTTGAGGGCATGCCGACGCAGGTCGGCTAAGGTGTTGATAGACGGTGGGCCGGACCTCAACACGGGCGGGGCCACCGAAAGGGGAGTGCAGCGGAGCCATGAGCTCGACGCTGCTCGAAACGTATCACACGTTCCGATCCCCAGAACGTCTAGCCCTTCGGTGCTATTCCCGGGGGGTCTTCGCTTGTTCGCCCCCCAGGTGTGAAGCACAACGGCGTAGAACGTGTCAAGCGGGCTGCAGGGCCGCTGCAATCCGCTGAGGCTTTCATAGATGTGAGAGAACGTCCTAGGGGGACCGCCATCATGACCAGCACCCAGTGCCCGAGGTGTCAGACCGAGCTCGACGAGGGCCCGATCATGTACCGCTGCTCCACGTGCCGCCGCGCCGTCTACGCCGCGGACCTGGAGAACGACTACGTCGCCAGGCACTCGGTGGCCGCTTAGCCCTAATCTGGGCGGATGCCCCACCCATCGACGACCGTGGCAGGCGTCGAGATCACACCACTGTGCGACGCCGTCGGCCCCATGGGCCCGGCTCTCCGCCTGCCGTTCCTGGAGACCTTCCCCGGCGCTCACGCCGACGAGGGCCTGTGGATCCTGCACTTCCACTGCTACCTGCTGCGCGGGCGGGACGGCCGGCTCACGCTCGTGGACACGGGCGTCGGCGCGGCCGACTCGCCCGCCGCGGCCTGGGCGCCGGTGCCCGGCCGCCTGCTCGCCGAACTGGCCGCGGCCGGCGCCGCGCCCGAGGACGTGGACACGGTCGTCATCACGCACCTGCACAGTGACCACTGCGGCGGCTCGGTGACCGGCGGCAGGCCCGTCTTCGCCAACGCCCGCCACGTGGTCCAGCGCGCCGAGGTCGAGGCCGTCTCCGACACGATCAGGACCGCCGTGCTCGATCCTCTCCGCGACGGGCTGCACGTCGTCGACGGCGACACGGAGATCTCCCCCGGCCTGTGGGTACGGCTCACGCCCGGCCACACGGCCGGCCACCAGATCGTCGAGACCGAAGGCGTCACCGTGTTCGGGGACATCCTCCACCACCCGGTGCAGCTGGCCGACCCGTCGATCCGCTACGTCTACGACGACGATTCCGACCTGGCGGCCAAGACCCGTCTGGAGCAGGTCGCCCGGGTGCGCGCGCGACACACGCTGCTCGCCACGTCGCATTTCCCCGAACCCTTCGTCCAGCTGTGACATCAAGGAGGGGACAGTTCCATTGAGCGGGGGAATTCCATGAAGGTCCTGGCGGGTGTCGTGCTGAGCGCCGCGCTGGTCGTGCCGGTGACGGCCCAGGCGGCCACGGCGGCACAGGAGAAGCTGGTCTACTTCTCCTACGACAAGAGCGGCAAGGTGCGGGCGTACGAGAAGGGCGAAGGCTGGCGCACGCTGGCCGGCACCGGCGCGATGCCGCAGATGGCGGCGGCGCCCGACGGCCGTAAGGCGGCCTGGATCACCGACAAGGGCAAGCTGGTCGTGAAGGCGGGCCGCACGCTCACCACGGTCGCGACGAAGCTCCAGGGCGGCACGCCCTGCCTGACGCCGACGTGGTCGGCCGACTCCAAGCAGGTCGCCTACGTCAAGGGCGAGACGGTCATAGCGGTCAGGGCCGACGGCACCGGCGCGCGCAAGCTCGGCTCGACCAAGGGCGTCTGCCATCTGGCCTGGTCGGCCGACGGCCGCTACCTGGCCGGGTACACCGGCGAGGCCGACGCCCTCTACCTGCTCGACACGAAGACCGGCAAGGACGACAGGGTCAAGGGCGTCAAGTCGATCACCCACGTGCAGAGCCTGTCGCCTGACGGGAGCAAGGCGGTCGTGCAGGTCCCGTCCGACCCGGAGACGCCGGGCGACGGCACGTGGCCGTCGGCGTTCACGCCGGTACTCATTGACACGGCCACGGGCAAGAAGCGGGCGATCCCGGTGAAGGGCCGGCTGACCGGCGCGTTCTACCGGCCCGACGGCAGCATGGTGGTCAGGACGGCCGGCAAGATCGTCATCCTCGACCGGAACGGCGAGGAGGTACGCCGCCTGGCCGAGCCCGCGGGCGCCAAGGACGCGGCCCTGCTCCAGGTCAGCGGCCTCAGCGGCCTCAGCGGCTGACCAGCGGCGCGTGCTCGTGCAACAGCCCTGAGGGCAGGGCGACGAGGGCGGTCAGGCCACCGTACGGTGAGGGTCCGAGCCGGACCCTGATGTCGTGCCTGGCCGCCAGCCGCGCCACCACGAACAGCCCGAGCCGGTCGCTCTGCGCCAGGTCGAACTCGGGCGTCTCCTCAAGGCGCGCGTTGAGCTCGTCGATCTCGGCGCGCTGCAGGCCGAGGCCGCGGTCCTCGATCTCGATGGTCAGCCCGTGCGGCGTGGTCGTGCTGCGCAGGTCCACGCGCGTCTGCGGCGGCGAGAAAAGCGTGGCGTTCTCCACCAGCTCGGCGACGAGGTGGGCGACGTCGGTGACCGCGGCGCCGGACAGCGCGAGCGGGGGCGGCTGGAGGATCTCCACCCGCTGGTACTCCTCCACCTCGGCGACGGCGGCGCGCAGCACGTCGAGGATCGGGACCGGGTTGCGCCAGCCGCGTCCCGGCGCCTGTCCCGACAGGATGATGAGGCTCTCGGCGTGCCGGCGCATGCGCGTGGTCAGGTGGTCGAGCTTGAACAGGTCGGCCAGCGCCTCGGGATCCTCGGCGCCCCGCTCCATGCTGTCGAGCTGGAGAAGCTGGCGGTGCAGTAGCGACTGGTTGCGCCGGGCGAGGTTGACGAAGACCTGGTTGACGCCGTGGCGGAGCCTGGCCTGGCCGACGGCGGCCTCCACCGCGGTGGACTGCACACTGTTGAACGCCTGCATGATGTCGCGCACCTCGGAGGTGTTGGCCGCGACCTCCAGCGGGATGACCTGGACCGGCTCCGGGGCCTGGGTCGTGGTGGCCTTCAACCGCTGGACGAGGCCGCGCAGCCGTACCTCTGCCAGCTCGGCGGCGGCGGCGCGGAGGGCGGCGAGCTCGCGCACGAGGCGGCGGCGGAAGCGCAGGGACAGCGCGATGGAGGCGATGACGGCGAGCAGCCCGACGCCGCCCGCGATGCCGATCTTGATCAGGATGGCGTTGGCGGCCGGGTTGACCCGGGCCACAATGCCCTGGACGGCGAAGGTCTGGTTGCGCTCGACCGCGGCCCACAGGTTGTCGGCGTCGGTGGGCCAGGTGGCCGCGCCCGCGGGCAGGCCGTTGACGGTGGCCGGGCCGCGCAGGAGGTCTTCGAGTTCGAGGAACTCGCGGTAGGCGGGCCCCTGGGTCAGGCTCTCGTACGGCAGCCGCAGCCCGGGATCGAGCTGGGCCAGCGCCTGGGTGTAGAGCAGCCGTCGGGTCGCCACCATCCCGGTGAACGTCTCGCGCTCGGCCTTGCCGACCTTGCCGGCGGCCAGCACGACCACGACGACGGCCCGTTCGCGGGCGAGCAGTTCCTTGGCCTCGCCGAGCATGGTGACGGCGTGCGCCTGCCGGTAGAGCGAGGTGTCGGGGACCAGGACCATGACGTCGTGCAGACGGTAGACGGCGTCCACGATCCGGTTGTAGCCGATGATCACGTCGAGGGCGCGCGGGGCGCCGCCGGAGGTGATGCGCCGGATGTCGGGCAGTTGTTCCAGAGCGGTGTTGAGGCCGCGCAGCTGGGTGTCCATCTCGGGGGAGATGTCCCGCTGCTCGGCGGCGAGCCGGTGGAAGCGGGTCAGCGCCCGGTCGGTCAGCCCCCGCTGTTTGGCCACCTGGGCGCTCTGCCGCTTTCCCGAGACGTGCTCGACGGAAAGGTGCCGCTCCTGCTGGAGCTGGACGATGACCTGCTCGGCCGGGTCGGACAGGTTGGTGACCAGTTTGTTGATCTCCAGGAGGCGCAGTCCGTCGCCACCGGTCAGTCCCGCGGCGAACGCCCACAGGCCCACCAGCGAGATGAGCGGGACGAAGAGCAGGACGAGGAGCTTGAGCGCAATGGGGCGGCCACGCTGGGGGGGCATCCGACCTCCGGGTGCACGATGAGAGCGCCTCGCACGATACACCGAACACCCGGATAAATGGGGCTAAGCCGGACCATCCTCCGGCCGCCGCTGGGCAGGTGCCCCGGCGACCAACTGATCCTCGGAGTGGCGCTCGCGCTCCAGCTTGCGTTCGAGCTCCCGCTTCTCCTCCTCCAGTCGGACGGCCTCGGAGCGGTTGTGCCGCAGCGCCCTGCGGCGCTTGGCCGCGCGGCGGGAACCGGAGTTGACCATCGCGATGCCCAGCAGCAGGACCGCCGCGACGACGGCGCCCGCGACGAACATCTCCAGATGGTTCGGCGCGAAGCCGTAGCCGAAGACGGTGAAGGAGGCGTCGGTGGCGGTCGCGCTCGGTTCCATCGACGCGACCACGATCGCGCCGGTGGCGATCAGGACTAGGACAAGACCCAAAACGATCATCTGAACTCACCTCGACCGTCGCTCTGCCCCGACAGGGCCGCGATATGCGGGGCCCTTGCCGTGTCGCTCGGCTTTTGGCCGGTCAGACCATCAGGATGGTGACATGAGACCCGGACCAGGACAGGTGCTGCACTTCTCGGAAGACCCGACGATCAAGCAGTTCGTGCCGCATGTCGCGAAGACCTCGGTGCTGCGCGAGTCATACGTCTGGGCCGTCGGCCCGGAGCGCTGTCCCGACTACTGGTTCCCGCGCGCCTGCCCGAGGGCGCTGGCGTGGAAGGGCCCGCGCACGACCGAGCGCGACGCCGAGCGGATCATCGGCGCGGGCTGCGGCGAGCGCGTGCACGCCATCGAGTACGGCTGGCTCAAGGCGATCATGGAAGTCCGGTTGTTCGCCTACCGCCTGCCCGCCGACCCCTTCGAGCCCATCGGCGACCCGCCGCACGCGGTCGTGGCCCAGGTCCCCGTGCGGCCGCTCGGCCCGCCCGAGCCGGTCACCGACCTCATCGACCTGCACGAGGAGGCGGGGATCCAGTTGCGCGTGCTGGACAACCTCTGGCCGTTCTGGAACGAGGTCACCGCCAGCACGCTGGAGTTCAGCGGGATACGGCTGCGGAACGCTCGTCGATGAGCGCCTGAAGTTTGGCCACGGGCATCGAGCCGGGCGGCAGCTTCTCGCGGGCCGCCCGGTTGGCCTCGCGCTGCAGCACCTCGTTCACCGGAGCCGGCCGGCCGAGTTCGCGCGCCAGCAGCACGATCTCGCCGTTGAGGTAGTCGGCCTCGATGCTGCCCGCGCCTCTGGCCAGGCTCTGCCAGGACGACCCGCCGCCTCTGGCGACGCCGTCTATCGGGGCGAGGTCCACGAGGTGGCCGCGCACGCGCCGTTCGTCGTCCTGGGTGGTGAAGGCGATCCCGGCCGCGTCGAGCAGGCCCATCGCCTCGGTCCTGGCCTGCCGGTGGATGTCGCCGAAGCCGCCGGGCTCGCACAGGGCCTCGGCCGCGTTGCCGAGGTTGCCGAGCAGTTTGCCGTGCTTCCAGCGCATCACATCCGGTACGGCCCGCGCCACGAACCCACTCCGGGTGAGGTCGTCGGTCATCCGGGTCGCCAGGTCGTCCACACCCTGTGGATAACGTCCTACGTGCAGCATGCCGGGGTGCGGCGCGCCGTACGAGATGACCACGCCCGGCTCCAGGTGCAGGGCGGGCAGCCAGACGCACATGCCATAGACCCGCTCGAACCTCCGCAGCGCGACAGGTTCGTTGCAGACGCCGTTCTGGGCCAGGACGACCGGGAGGTCGCGCGACCACGGGTCCAGGGCGGCGACGGTGTCCTGCGACTTGGTCGCCAGGACGATCACGTCGTCGTCGCCGGTGGGGACGGGGCGGTCGGCCACCGGAATGTCCAGCGTCTCCGCGCCGGACGGGGAGATCAGTTTCATGCCGCTCGCGCGGAGGGACTCGTAGTGGGCGCCGCGGGCGATCAGCAGCACATCATGGCCGCCCTGGAAGAGCTTGGCCCCGATGGTGCCGCCAACGGCGCCGGCGCCGATCACGATATAGCGCATGATCCGAGGCTACTAGGCGCCGGAGCGGCGACCAGTCCCCGGTTGCGCTCGCGCAGGATCGTCTTCAGCACGCGCCAGCCGTCGCGTACGGCGTGCAGGTTGCTCTCGCCGTGGATGCGGCAGTGCTCGTGGCTCGGCACTTCCTGGATGAGCAGACCGGCCTGGGCGGCCCGTACGTTCATCAGCGTCTCGATCTCGAAGCCGTCGCAGTCGAGCGCCATCGCGTCGAGGTGCCTGGCCCAGAACGCGTTGTAGCCGTAGCAGAGGTCGGTGTAGCGCGTTCCATAGAGCAGGTTGGTCAGGCCGGTCAGGACCCGGTTGCCGAACGAGCGCAGCACACTGATGTCGCTGGAGCCGCCGCCGGGCGCGTAGCGCGAGCCCTTGGCGAAGTCGGCGCCCTCGATCAGGGCCTCGACGAACAGGCCGATCTCGCGGCCGTCGGTCGAGCCGTCCGCGTCGATCATGACGATGATGTCGCCCTTGGCGGCGGCGAAACCGGCGATGAGGGCGTTGCCCTTGCCCCGGCCGGTCTGCGTGACGACGTGAAGGTCGGGACGGAGCCTGCGGGCGACCGCGACGGTGTCGTCGGTCGAGTTGCCGTCCACCAGGATGACCTCGTCGATCCAGGAGGGCAGCGTTGCGAAGACGTGGGGCAGGTTCTCGGCCTCGTTCATTGCCGGGACCACGACGGTGACACTGGTGGAGAGCTTCATGTGAGCAAGGTCTCCCCGGGTGCCTGCAGGCGGCTTGACATTGCCTTGCACCTGCAAAGGATCTATAACCTTAGATCATGATTTCTGCCCAGAAAACGATAGAAGCGCACCTCGCCGCCATCGCCGGCCGTGATCTGGAGGCCTACGCGGAGACCCTGCACGACGACGTGATCGTGGTCCTCCCGAACGGGAAGACGCTCGAAGGCCGCGAGGCAGTCCTGGAGTTCCACCGTGAGTGGTTTTCCGAGCTTGACTGGACGCAGAAAATGTGCCGGATTTGGGAAAAGGAGACCGAAGGCACCCTGGTCTCGGTCTACGAGGCCGACTACCACGAGGGCGACTACCACGCGCGCAACCTCGTCAGCCTCGTCTTCACCCGTGTCGGCGACGCCTGGCTCCTCCTGCACGACCAGAACACGCGGTTGTAATCTCCGCCTATGACGATGACCGTCGAGCGCAACGGCATCAACGCGGTGCCGCAGGACGAGCGGCGCGGCAGGCCGTTCGACCTGGTCTGGCCCTGGGCGGCCGCGAACCTGTCCCTGTTCGGCATCGCCTTCGGCGTCTACATCGTCGGGCTCGGGCTCGGCGTGGTGCCCGCGATCGCCGCCGGGGCCCTCGGTTACCTGCTCTCGTTCGGGCTGGTCGGCCTCGTGGCCATCGGCGGAGCCCGTTCCGGCGTCCCGACAATGACGCTCGGCCGCGCCGCGTTCGGCATCCAGGGCAACAAGCTGCCCGCGCTGCTGTCCTATGTCTCGAACGTCGGCTGGGAGACCGTCCTGGTCACGCTCTCCGCGCAGGGCGGCGCCGCCATCCTGACCCGGCTCGCGCCGGGTCTCGGCCAGACGAGCGCGCTGGCGATCTGCTTCGTGGTCGCCGCCCTGGTCACGATCGCCGTCGGCGTGTACGGCCACGCCATGATCATGACCGTCCAGCGGTACCTGACCTATGCCTTCATCGTCCTGACGGTCGTCTACATGGCGCTCATGCTGCCCAAGCTGGGCGTCTCCCTGCCCTCGACCGGCGGCCCCGGAGCCTGGGCGGGCGGCGTGATCTTCGCGATGACCCTCCTGGGCCTCGGCTGGGTCAACTGCGGCGCCGACTACTCCCGCTACCTGCCCGCCCGATCCAAAGGCTCGGCGATCACGCTCTGGACCACGCTGGGCGGCGCGCTGCCGCCGATGGTCCTGCTGGTGTTCGGCGTGCTGCTGGCGGGCGGCGACCCCAAGCTGGCCGAGTCGGCCGCCGCCGACCCCGTGGGCGCGCTGGCCGCCGCGCTGCCGACGTGGTTTCTGCTGCCGTACCTGCTGGCCGCGATCGGGGGGTTCCTGGCCGGGGCGATCATGGACATCTACTCGTCCGGGCTGTCCATGCTGGCGCTGGGCGTACCGGTGAAGCGGCACCTGGCCGTGCTGTTCGACGGCGTGCTGATGATCCTCGGCGGCTACTACCTGCTGTTCGTCTCGGGCAACTTCCTGGCCACCTTCCAGGCGTTCCTGTCGATCATCGGGGTGGTCATGGCCGCCTGGGTCGCGGTCTTCCTGGTCGACATGTGGCGCCGCGGCAGCCGGTACGACGAGGGGCTGCTGCGCGCCGGTGGACCGGCCTTCAACTGGCCCGGCCTGATCGCGCTCGTGGCCGCATCCGTCACCGGGCTCGGCCTGATCACCTCCGCCGACCCGAACATCGCCAACGTCGTCGGCTTCCTCATGAGCGAGTCGATGCGGGCCGGCACGTTCGGCGCCGCCAACGTGGGCGTCGTCGTGGCGCTCGTGCTCGGCGGCCTGCTGTACTTCCTGATCACGCTCGTGTGGCGGCCCCCGGCTGCCAGAATGGGACGATGATCGCAGACTGGGTCGCCAAGTTCGCAGACGATGTCATCGCCGAGGCGGATCGTCGCGCACCGGGCAAACCGATCGTCTGCGCCTCGGGCCTGAGCCCGTCCGGTCCGATCCACCTGGGCAACCTGCGCGAGGTCATGACCCCGCACCTGGTCGCCGACGAGATCCGGCGCCGCGGGCGGGCCTGCGTGCACCTGCTGTCCTGGGATGACTACGACCGGTTCCGCCGCGTACCGGCCGGGGTCGACCCGTCCTGGGCCGAGCACGTCGGCAAGCCGCTGACCTCCGTGCCCGCGCCGCCCGGCAGCGAGCACGCGAGCTGGGCCGAGCACTTCAAGGCGCCGCTGACCGCCGCACTGGCCGAGCTCGGCATCGAGGTCGAGGCCATCAGCCAGACCGAGCGCTACACCGCCGGCGCCTACCGCAAGCAGATCCTGCGCGCGATGGAGCACCGGGTCAAGATCGACGCGATCCTGGAGCAGTACCGCACCAAGGCCGTCGAGCGCTACTCGCCGTACAAGCCCTACTGCGCGCTCTGCGAGCGCGACCTCACCACCGTCACGGCCTACGACGACGAGAGCACCGAGCTGGCCTACACGTGCGCGTGCGGATTCGGCGAGAGTGTACGGCTGGCCGAGCACGACCGGGGCAAGCTGGTGTGGAAGGTCGACTGGCCGATGCGCTGGGCGTACGAGGGAGTGGTGTTCGAGCCGTCGGGTGTCGACCACCACTCGCCCGGCTCGGCGTGGATCGTGGGCGAGCAGATCGTCGGCGAGGTCTTCGGCGGCGCGCAGCCCATCGGCCCCATGTACGCCTTCGTCGGCATCACCGGCATGGCCAAGATGAGCAGTTCCAAGGGCGGCGTGCCCACCCCGGCCGACGCCCTGGAGATCATGGAAGCCCCGGTCCTGCGCTGGCTGTACGCCCGCCGTAAGCCCGAGCAGTCCTTCAAGATCGCCTTCGATCAGGAGATCCAGCGCCTCTACGACGAGTGGGACGCGCTCGGCCGCAAGATCACGGGTGGCGGCGGGCTGCCCGCCGAGAAGGCCGCCCACACCCGCGCCACCTCCACCGCCGTCGCGGCGCTGCCCGCCACGCCCCACCCGGTCGCCTACCGCACGCTGGCCTCGATCGCCGACATCACCACCGGCGACGAGCGCCAGACCCTGCGCATCCTGGCCGACGTCGACGGCGTCGCCGCCCTGGACGAGGTGCGTCCGCGCCTCGACCGCGCCCAGCGCTGGGTGGACACGCAGGTGCCCGCCGAGCAGCGCACCCGCGTCCGCGACAGTGCCGACGCCGAACGCCTCGACGCGCTCGACGACGACAGCGCCGCGTCGGTGCGCCTGCTGCTCGACGGCCTCGACGAGCACTGGTCGGTCGAGGGCCTCACCACGCTGGTGTACGGCGTGCCGAAGCTCGTGGCCGGTCTCCCGGTGGACGCCAAGCCGACTCCCGAGCTGAAGCAGGCGCAGCGGGCCTTCTTCGCGCTGCTGTACCACCTGCTGATCGGGCGGGACACCGGGCCGCGGCTGCCGACCCTCCTGCTGGCCGTGGGGGCCGACCGGGTGCGTACCCTCTTGACCCCATGAGAGCGGTCATCCTGATCACCGGCATCTCCGCTTCCGGCAAATCCACGGTCGCCCAGGCGCTGGCCGAGCGGCTGCCGAGGTCGGTACACGTGCGCGGCGACGTCTTCCGCAAGATGGTGGTCAACGGCCGCGCCGAGATGTCGGCGGAGCCGTCCGAGGAGGCGCGGCGCCAGCTCCGCCTGCGCTACGCGATCGCCGCCGAGGTGGCCGACCGCTACTTCGAGGCGGGGTTCACACCGGTTCTGCAGGACGTCGTGCTGGGTCCCGATCTGGAGACCGTCACCAAGCTGATCCGCAGCCGCCCGCTCCACGTCGTGGTGCTCGCGCCGTCGGCGGAGTCCGTCGAGCGGCGCGAGCGCGAACGGCCCAAGACGGGCTACGGCGACTGGACGGTCGCCCAGCTCGACCAGGTGCTGCGGACACAGACGCCGCGCATCGGCCACTGGATCGACTCCAGCGGCCTGAGCGTGGACGAGACCGTGCGGGACATCCTGGCGGCCCTGGAACAGCGGTGTCTCCCCGCGCCCCCCGCGCCCGGGGTGACCGGGGGGTGTCAGAGCCCGAGGCTACACGCGCCAC